>DGEF01000038.1:37401-51787 GCA_002385805.1 Peptococcaceae bacterium UBA3933 | reverse complement strand
GGAATATCTTTAGGTGATTGACAGCAACCGGCTAAGTAAATACCGTCTGTAGTAGTTGTAACCGGGTCCAATTTAATATGGGATTCCAAAAAGAACCCGTCCGCACTTCTGGATATCCCAAAAATCTGAGCCAATTTTTCCGCGTCTTTACGGGGTTCTAAAGCCGTATTTAAAATAACCATATCCACAGGGATCTCCCGGTACTGTCCCAGTAAAGTATCCTCTGCTTTAACTACCAACCTGCCGTTTTTCTGGACTACTTCGGTACCCTTACCCCGGATGAAATGCACTCCTTCTTCCTGTACTCGGTTATAAAATTCCTCATATTGTTTACCGAAAGTACGCATATCAATATAAAATTCATACACTTCCGCATTCGTACTGTCCTTTACCATGTGGGCAAATTTTACAGAGCTCATGCAACAAACTCGGGAACAGTATTTATTATAATTTTCATCTCGGGAACCAACACAATGGATTATGGCAACACTTTTCGGTTCGGTACCGTCTTCCAAGAGTATCCTACCGCCGGTAGGACCTGAAGCATTAGTCATTCTTTCAAATTGCAAACCGTTAATCACATTGGGATATCTGCCAAAACCGTACTGAGGAGCTCTTTTAGCATCAAATAAATCAAAACCGGTAGCTAAAATAATTGACCCTACTTCAAAGGTATGAATAGTATCCTGCTGGTTAAAGTTTATGGCTTTACGACCACAGGCCTTAACACAAGCAAAATTACACTTTTTCCGGGTTAAAAACAAACAGTTCTGGTCATCAATAACCGCTTTTAAAGGAACTGCCTGGGGAAAAGGAATATAAATGGCCCCCCGTTTACTCAAACCTTCATCGAATTCATGAGGTATCCGGTTTCTCATAATGCAGGCATTGGCACAATCACCACAGCCTGTGCACTTGTCATGGTTAATATAGCGTGGTTTCTGCCTTACTGTAACCGTAAAATTACCTACATAACCGTCAACCTTAATTACTTCCGAACTTGTATAAAGCTCAATATTGGGATCCTGCCCAACCTGGACCATCTTAGGCGTTAAAATACAGGCTGCACAATCTAAAGTAGGAAAGGTTTTGTCAAATTTTGCCATATTGCCACCGATATAAGACTGCTTCTCAATTAAATAAACCTTGTGCCCAGCCTCTGCTACCTGCAAAGCCGCCTGAATACCGGCAATTCCTGCCCCCACTACCAAAGTACTGGAATTAACACCTACCTCCCTTTCTTCAATAGGTTCATGTAGTTGTACTCTCTTTACCGCTCCTCGCACCAAGGCCTTAGCTTTTTCCGTAGCTTCCTCCTTATCCACCGTTACCCAGGACACATGCTCCCTGATATTAGCCATTTCCAGAAGATAACCGTTTAAACCGGCACTTTGTAAAGCCCTTCGAAAAGTAGGCTCATGCATCCTCGGAGAACAAGCTGCCACCACTACCCGTTCCAATCCTTTTTCCTTGATATCATTTTTAATCATTTCCTGCCCAGGGTCAGAACACATGTACTTATAATCTTTGGCCACCACTACTTCATCCATTTTACTAATATGTTTGACCACCTGAGCGCAATCGACTACGCCATTGATATTGGAACCACAATGGCAAACATAAACACCCACCTTTTTGCCACTCATAAATTCGCCCCTCCTTTATCCAATTTTTTCTAAAGCTTTACTAGGAGAAATAACTCCTTTTTTCAAACCTAATTTGTTTTTACTTAGTCCCAGTGCTATTCCCATTAATTGAGTAAAATAGGTTACCGGTACAGTAGTCTTCCGGTTAAATTTTTTATTTACTTGATTCTGGTAGGCATCTAAATTTAATTGACACATAGGACAAGTAACAACGATTAAATCAGCTTGTAAAGAACGTGCCTCTTCCAACAATTCATCAACCATTTTGAAGGTTAAATCCGGTTGAGTTGTAATTAAACTACCGCCACAGCAGTGAGTTTTCTGGGAATAAGGCAAGGTTTCAGCTCCCAGGGTACTCATTAATCTATCCAGGCTTTGGGGATCTTCCGGATCATCAAAACCCAGAGGCCGAACTAACTGACACCCATAATAACAGGCTACTTTTAACCCCTCTAAAGGTTTTTTTACCATCCGCTCAATCTTTTCTAACCCTACATCTTCCAATATTACCTCTAGAAAATGCCGCACTTTAGGCATTCCAGTTAATCTTAAACCAACCTGGCCAAATATATCTGTAATGTTTTCCCGCACTTTTGGATATTTCCCCATGTTATACTGAACCTTTTTCAAACTCATATAACAAGCATTACAGGGGACTACCAAATCACCTTTTTTACCTGCCGCTATGGCTAAATTCCGTGCAGCCAACACCTGGCCTTGTAATTGATTAAGAGAAGGGGTCACGGTAGCTCCACAACAATTCCAATCCTCAACCTCTTTAAGTTCTAAATCCATTAACTGGGCAACACCTTGAATAGATTGGTCATAATCTTTTGCGGAAGCATGTAGAGAACAACCAGGATAATACTGATAGGTCATTTATGCTCCCCTCCTTTCTCCAGCCATTTTTAAAATAGTTTGCACTTGTTTACGGTTGGAAACTCCAGGGGACAATAAAGCCACCCTTCCCTTGGACATTAATTTTAAGCCCATAGGAGCGAATTCCAAAAGTTTAATCGGATTAGTTCTAAAACTGTACCGAAATACCAATTGACTTTCATTCATTCTTCCTCTACTTTCAATGAGTTTTTGGAAAGAATCGTAAAAAGCACTTATTTCTTTGACTTCTGCTCCTTTTTCTTCTTTATTCCAGGCTAAATTTTTTAAAATATACATAATATCCGTAAATTTTATACCCCGAGGGCAGCGAGCCGTACATGTATAGCAGGAAACACATTTCCAGATATCTAAACTGGAAAGAACCTTTTCTCTTTGATTGGCTCTAATCAGAGCTATTAGTTTACGCGGAGTATACTGCATGTTATGACTGACAGGACA
This sequence comes from Peptococcaceae bacterium UBA3933, assembly GCA_002385805.1. Lineage (GTDB taxonomy): Bacteria > Bacillota > Peptococcia > Peptococcales > BICA1-8 > UBA3933. Next base: position 48,803 of record DGEF01000038.1, on the reverse strand, counting down.
AGAACCCGTACAGGTGCCACACTGCATACAAGCAAGTATTTTTTCACCGCCGGGATAACTCATTACCTCACCGGCAAAATCTTTAGCCATAGTTTCCCCTCCTTTTTATCTCCGTTTTGGATATAATATTCTTTATTATTCAGAAAATTCCTTCCAACTTTTTATCTATAAGAAAAAAAGCTATAAGGTTTTTTTATATTTAATTTATAGATTTTTGTATATCAAAATGAGCAGTGTTTCACATACTCTTTATGAGTTTGCGAAAAAATGCACTTTTACAGTTTTAATTGTAACGTAAAAGTGCTTTCGGTATATTTAAAATTTATTGCTTAGGCAAACACTCTACTGTCCTCAAACATACCATAAATTAGAGAGGTCTAAGTAAAGGAGGAAATTAACCCATGAATGACTTTGTGAAAGACTACGTAGCCGACGCCCAAGTTGTTTTAAAAAGCTTTCCCATTGTGGCTTTTTCCATAAAAAAATATCAATTTCTACCAAAAAAGTCCGTCTGGTTTGTGAAAACAAACCAGAAAAATTATGCTCTAAAAAGATACTTGCTTAACGAAGAACAATGGCAGTTTATGATATCAGCTTATGACCGCTTAAGCCAAGAAAAGATTAAATATGTAGCTCCTTTAACAAAAACCAAGAGCGGACAATTATGGATTAAATATAATGGTTATTACTACATCCTATCAGATTGGGTAAAAGGAACTGTCCCTGATTACACTAATGAACGTGATCTTTCTATGTTAGCCCAAGGGATAGCCCAACTTCATTTAACTTCACCCAGCTACAATCTACCCTATAAAGAACATGCAGAAAAAAATTTGGGTCGATGGCCGGAAGAAATGCGAAGGAAACAAGGACTCCTCTTGGAGTACAAATATGAAGCAGAAAATGAAAGTTCCGTATTTTTTTCCAAGTTATACTTACGTAACTACCAAATATTTTTTGAACTTTTCGAAGAAGCAGCTAAAACAATTGAAAGTCCCCTTTATTCCCACTGGGTAAAAAAGATTAAAAAAAATACCTGTTTATGTATAAACGGGTTTTCTCCACGAAATTTTTCTTTAGGGAAAGAAGATACTGTCTGGTTTTTACATTTAGATAACATTTGTATTGATTTACCTGCTCGTGACCTGAGAAAGCTATTATTTAAAGTTATGTATATAAATAATACCTGGGATCCACATCTGTTTTCCCTGATTCTTCGGGATTACCTCCAAATTCACCCGCTAACCACTGATGAATTAAAAGTACTTTTAGCTGAATTAAAAGCCCCCCATCTTTTCCTTAATATAGCCAGTAAATACTACTTAAATAGAAAACCTAAATGGAGCAAAGAACTCTTTAATTCGATTTTGACCAAAACCTTACGCCTGGAATACGAAAAATTGGAGGTCTTAAAAAAATTCTGGCAATTAATTTGATTGGTAGAACCTGTGCCGGTAATTTTCCAAGTAATTCACAGTTAGTAAGTTCAGAGAATATTATGTAAAATAAAAAACCATAAGAAAGGAATGAGTGTAATGCAATATTTTTATAACCCATATACTCCCTATAATTTTTCTGGATTGTATGCTCCCACTTGGTTTAATACTCCCATGTTTCCTCCACCTAACTTCCCTTACCAATATATTAATTTGAGAGATTATGGGCCCTACCCTTTTGTAGTGAATATCGAGCAAGCAGTTAAGCAAAATAATAATTTTCGCCTTGCTTTATGGACAGGACGTCATTTACAAATCACCCTAATGAGTATTGGTGTCGGAGAAGACATAGGTCTGGAAATGCACCCCGATGTTGATCAGTTTATTCGTATCGAACAAGGAGAAGGCCTTGTTCTAATGGGAGATACCAAAAACAGGTTGAATTTTCGCCGAAGAGTATATGCTGACTATGCTATCGTTATCCCTGCCGGTAAATGGCATAATGTAATTAACACAGGCAGTATTCCCCTTAAGTTATACTCTATTTATGCACCACCGGAACATCCCCACGGAACGGTTCATGTAACTAAAAAAGACGCGGAAGAACATCATGATTAATAATAAAATCACCAAAAGCCCAATATTTATCCCCTGGTACCATGAACCAGGGGTTTAATTAATTTCAATAATAAAAAGGCATCCGAACTGCCGAATGCCTTTATAGATTTTATTCGGATTGCATTTGCTGTTGTTCATACATTTCTCGAACCATTCGATAAATTTCTTGCAATAAAAAATACATATCCATTTCACCCATACCCATGCCGGGACATCCCATATAAGGATCATGCCATCCTGGATTGCCCATAAAAGGTTCTTCCCATCCTGGGTAGTTCATATAGGGGTCTTGCATATACATTCCAGGGTAGCCCATGAAAGGATCCATCATTCCCGGACAACCACCCATATAAGGATTCATGTGCATTCTTATTCCTCCCTCTGTTATAAAGATTAAATATTAAGCCGGCAAAAGCTGTAGCTTACTTGTAAACTCCTCCTTTCTTCCCAGCTACTAACATAATATGCTTATTTTAAAAAAATTGTTAGAGGAAAGCTAAGGCACTCAACTTGAAAAGTTGAGTGCCGTTTTTTCTTACCACCACCAAAGAATTGTTCCATCTCTACCCAGCCACCGGGATTTCCGTAGTATTGGTTGTAAGAGGTAAATGAGAAGGATTTGGTCAGTGGTGACTGATATGGTTTAAACCTTCATCCAGAATTTTAAAAATATGCTCATCATCCAGGGAATAAAAAACATTCTTTCCTTCCTTTCGGTATTTAACTATCCTTAAATCCCGGAGCACCCTTAGCTGATGAGAAATGGCCGATTGGCTCATTTCCAAAACCTCCGAAATATCGCACACACACATTTCTTCTTCTTTTAAACAATGTAAAATCTTTAACCTGGTAGGCTCACCTAAGGCCTTAAAAATGCCGGCCAATTTTAGAATTTTCTCCTGTCCAAGCACCCTTTGCTTAACCTTTCGGACAATATCTTCATGAACACAAACAACTTCACAAACATCGTCTTTTTTCATCTAAGACACCCTCACTTTTACATTCATAGCCCTCATTGCGTTTAACACAGCTATAAGGGCAACACCCACATCAGCAAAAACGGCTTGCCACAAAGTAGCCAAACCCAAAGCACCTAGGAGTAACACAAATACTTTAACGCCCAGAGCAAAAACAATATTCTGCCAGACAATAGTTTTAGTTTTCCTTGCAATCAAAAGTGCGTCCACCAGTTTACCGGGCTCATCGGTCATTAACACCACATCACTGGCCTCAATAGCCGCATCAGAGCCAAGTCCTCCCATAGCTACACCAATATCTGCTCTGGCTAAAACTGGAGCATCATTAATGCCGTCTCCTACAAAAATTAATTTTTCCTTTGGACCCTGTTCTTTTAACAATTCTTCAACAATTTCCACCTTTTTATCCGGAAGCAACTCTGCATAAACCCGGTCCAATTTTAGCTTTTCGGCTACCTGTTCTGCCATTTCCCTATTATCACCGGTAAGCATAACCTGTTTTTTTATACCTAGTTTTCTAAGTCTATCTATAGTCTTTTCCGCATCATCTTTTACCTCATCACTGATAATGAGACAACCTAAGTATACCCCGTCCACAGCTACATGCACTACCGTACCTAGGGTAGTTACTTTTTCACAGGCTATATTTTCCTCTGCCATTAGTTTATCATTGCCGACTGTAAGATTTCTACCTTCATACCTTGCTTTCACTCCCCGGCCGGCAATTTCCGTATATGTCTCTATTTTCTCAACTTCTATATTGCCTTCATACGCCTCTAAAATTGACTTGGCAATAGGATGTTGGGAATGAACCTCAGCAGTTGCTGCCCATTTTAATACTTCTTCTCTATTAAAACCGGCTTGGGGCATTATCCGGCTTACCCTAAAAACACCTTTAGTTAAGGTCCCGGTCTTATCAAAGACAACAGTAGAAACATAGTTCAAAGCTTCCAGGTAGTTTCCTCCTTTAACTAAAATCCCATTCCTGGAAGCTCCCCCTATCCCTCCGAAAAAACCAAGAGGAATAGAAATTACCAAAGCACAGGGACAGGAAACCACCAAGAAAACTAAAGCTCTATATACCCAATCAGAAATTTGGGCCCCATCAATCACCAAAAGAGGAATGAACGCAAGGCCTAAAGCTCCAAAGACAACCACCGGTGTATAGTATGCGGCAAATTTACTTATGAAATTTTCCGTAGGTGCTTTACGGTTACTAGCATTTTGTACTAATTCAATAATTTTAGTTACCGTGGAATCGCCATACTCTTTGGTTACCTTTACTTTAATTACCCCGGTTTTATTAATGGAGCCACTTAAAACTTTTTCGCCTACCTCTACTTTACGGGGTACGCTCTCCCCGGTTAAAGCCACCGTATCCAAAAAGGTAGTACCTTCTACTACTTCTCCATCTAAAGGCACTCTTTCGCCGGGTTTAATGATAATCACATCACCTAAAGCTACCATTTGGGGGTCTACCTTTTTTTCTATTCCATTTCTTAATAAATTAGCGTACTCCGGCCTAATGTCCAGTAAAGCTTTGATAGATTTACGGGAGCGATTAACGGCTAAATCCTGAAAAGTCTCTCCTATCTGATAAAAAAGCATAACGGCTACCGCTTCCGGAAACTCCCGGATTAAAAAAGCTCCTACAGTAGCAATAAACATTAAAAAATTTTCGTCAAAGACTTGTCCCCTAGCTATGTTTATACAGGCTTTTTTAATTATTTCTCCGCCCACTAATATATAACTGAGAAGGTAAAAACCTAACTCTACCGGAAAAGAAAATTCAAAAAGCAAAGCCAGTAAAAAAAGGAATCCTCCTACCCCTAATTTCAGTAACTTCTTTTTTTCAACTGCCAATTCAGAAAACTCTTCGTTTTCCGGTAATTTTTCCTGAACAACTACCTCTGACTCAATATTATTGACAATCTTTTTGATTTCCCTTAATACTCTATGAAAATCAACTTCCGGATCCATTTCCAGAGCCATAGTACTAGTAGTAAAATTAACCCTTACCGCTAAAACTTCCTCAAGTTTTGCTACACTTTCTTCAATTTTTTGGGCACAATGGGCACAACCCAATCCCTGCAAAAACAATTCTTTACGCATAGAACTCCTCCGAAAGTATTATATGAATATGTGTTCATATGTTCTTTTGTTTATATTGTAACTTGATTTAACATATTTGTAAACAAAAATTTTCTTATAATAAAAAAAGGCTGCCTGCAAAGACCAGACAACCTTTTTTAAAAAACCTTTTAGTTTTCAGGCAATTTTATTTGCAAAATCTCATAACTGTATTGACCACCGGGAGTATTTACCGTTACAACATCCCCCACACTTTTAAGCAATAACTCCCTGCCCACGGGAGATAAATAAGAAATATAATCAAAAGAATCACTTTGAACATATGGCCCACCAATAGTATATTGAAATTCCTCTTTTGTCTCCAAGTCCCGAATAGTCACTTGGCAGCCAATGATCACCAGAGGAATCTCTTGGTTTAATTCTTTTGAAACTTCCACTTTTTCAACCAGACTATCTATTTTTTGTAAATAATTTATAATCAATTGCGAAAATTCACGCCGTTCATCAGTATGATAAGGAAAATATTCATCAATAATCGCATCTTTATTCTCCTCGAATTTGACCAGATGGGAAATCAGTTTTTCGTAGGCTTCATTTGATAAATAAATTTTTCCATCCATTGCCATCCTCCTGAATTTACATTAAAAGTAATTTTTATCAAAAAATATATTGGGCACTTTGTTTGCTGCAAAGTGCCGGTTTCTAATAGGTTACCATAACTGGGTGAGGATGTCAATGGATACACCATTTTCCATTTAATTGAAAAATACCAGCTTTACAAAGCCACTTTTACGATAACCTTGCGTACTTTGCATACTCCATCCCACTCACACTGAGGCCGATGAACATCGTCAGGAAAAAATACAGCAAAATCCCCTGGTAATAATTTTAAATCAATTTCATTAGGTACATCATTGGTGTATTTTATTAAATCCTTTTCAGCCAGCATATCTTCTTTAATAACTAAATCATTACTTTTTTTGGCATAACCGATTATCTCTCTACCCGACACTAAAAATTGAATATCTATGTAGCGTTCATGAGATTCCGGAGCTCTTTTTTCTTTTGGGGAAGTTTCTTTATCAACAAGGGAAGCATATATCCTATCTCCATCTATTTCATATTTACCAGGTTCCATTTTAGTAAAATCATTTTCTTTTAAAAAGGCAACGGCTTTTTGTAGTGACTCACCATAATGATGTTTTACCCGATCCCAGGTTTTTAAATTTTCCAGTATCATTTTTTATTCCTCCTCAAAAGTAAATAACAGAGTATTAAACTAAGATAATTATAGCATGGATTACCCTTTAAAGAATAAAGCTGTGAAGAAATGTAGAAAATATCAGTAAAAATTTGACGTAGGTGATTAAATTGCCAGCACAAGAGTTTGCCCACCGTTTACTGATTAGTTTAGCTCGCCAGATTCGCGAAGGAAAGGATTTAGATAGAGAAAAAATAGTAGAATGGGTACTTACCGATAGTTTAGACAAAAATGACTCTCAGTATGATTTTTGGAAAACACGGATAAAAAAAAGACTTGACTATTTACTTGCCGAAGAAGATGAAGAAGCTTTATTGGTAAGGTTAATCGAAGATGCTTGCAGTGAATGTCCGGAGAATGCTCCTTGTGCAGAAGTCTGTCCTACCGGAGCTATTAAAAAAGATGAAGAAGGTAAATACCGGATTAGAGAAGACCTTTGTGTAGAGTGTACTCTATGTGTAGAAAATTGCATTTCCGGTTCTATTATTACCCGTTCTGAGTTTGCTCAAGTGGCCAGTATGATTCTCCAAAGTAAAGAACACCCAGTTTACGCTATTGTGGCTCCTTCTTTTGTTGGACAGTTTGGAGAAAACGTTACTCCTGAAATCTTTAAGGGTGCCTTAAAAGAAATAGGTTTTACCGATGTATATGAAGTTGCTCTGGCCGCTGATATTATAACCCACCATGAGGCTGAAATCTTTGTGGACCGCATTAAGAAAGGCCAAGACTTTGTGATTACTTCCTGTTGTTGCCCGGCTTTTATTAAACTGGTAGAAAAAATACGGCCCCGGGTTAGTCACCTGGTTACTCCTTCCGTCTCACCTATGATCGCTTTGGGGCGAATCTTAAAAAAACGGGAACCGAACTGCCGTGTGGTTTTTATTGGTCCCTGTATTGCCAAAAAAGCAGAAGCAAAAAGACCAGACTTACAGCCTGCTATTGATTGTGTATTAACTTATAAAGAAACAAAAGCCCTCTTAGAAGCAGGAGATATTCCTTTAGACGGAAGTTTAGGTCAAGAAGAAATGAAGGATGCTTCTCATGATGGAAGAATATATGCCTTTACTGGGGGAGTTACAGCAGCCATTACCAGGGCCGTTAAAAGATTATCTCCCCACCTGGAGGTTAAAGCTGTTTACGGAGATGGATTAAAAGAATGTAATCGACTTTTAAAAGAATATGAAGAAGGAAACCTAGATGCTAATTTTATGGAAGGGATGGGCTGTCCCCATGGCTGTGTAGGGGGGCCAGGAACAATTATCCACAGTGAACTGGCAAAAAAAATAGTACAAAAACATGCTCGTGAAGCCCTTTACGCCCAGGCCATGGATAATACCAAAGCAAAAGAGTGGCAAGAACAGTATGGAGAAGCCACTGATTTACATTCCAAGAAAGTGTCTTTGAAGTAAGACTGATTAGTTAGACTTTTGCTTTACAGCCAACCTTATTGGTTAGATTTTTCTTTTAGGTTAAAAATTCTCTCCAGGGTTAATCTTATTGGTCAGATATTCTTTAGGGAATTTTGTTTGTCAGATTTCATCTTTGAGGTTAATCTCGCTAGCCAGACTATTCTTTATAGTAAACATTATTGGTTAGACTGCTTGTCCGTGGCTTTAAAGATCCTTAAATACATGTAACCTAGAACCACCCCGTAAAATGAGTCAAGGATTAAATGAATAAAAAGTGTTTCCAGTTTCATGGAAGTAAAGGTGGGAATATGCAAAACGGAACCTGAAAAATGAAAAATAATCCAGAGAAGACTACCATAAATAAATCCTGCAAATAGGTAATTTTTTACTTTTAAAAATTCAAGTAGGTAAAAAAATACTATGCCTAAAAAAGCTGTATTCCAAAGGTCTATCCCTAAGGCAAATAAAATTTCTGGTAAATTTTCCGGATGTTGTTGGTATAAAAGCATTGCCATATGATCTAGATAGCGCATTTTTGTAACCTGCAAACCGTGAAAAAAAAGAACATCAAAAACGTTTCGCATAATTCCGCCGGCCAGTCCCACAATAAAACCCTGCACCATTTTATCCACAAAAGATACATCCTTTCCAAAGTGAACCATAAATAATACTTTTTCTTTTTAAATATAATTTATCCGTTAACTAAAAAAATATTTGCTATTTTCAAGGTAAATTACTGCAAGGTTCAGTGTTATAATTTTTTTTTATCAAAGCACACTATTTACCCTACTTTCATAGGATAGTAGTGAAAATTAGAGAACAAATTTTTCATTAAAAGGAGGTTAAAAAAAAATGGCTGAGCCAAAAAGACAAGAACAACCACCGGTTCAACCTGGTCCGCTCCCGATAGATCCTGAAACAGGTCAACCAATTTGCCCACCACCGGTACAAATCGATATCATCAAGGTACGCAAAGTCTTTCAAGAGTGTATGCATACTCAAGTTGAAGAAGTTGTCATTAAAGATTTTACTTCTGAAGAAACCACCAAAGCTAATACTGTTGAATGTGTTTCCGCTACCGCTACTGACGTTACCTGTACCACCTCCGGAGAGTTAATAACCGTTTCTTTTGGTTTGGAGGTTTGTGCCAGCGTACCTAAAGATGGCGGCGGTTTTGAAGAGAAATGTGCGACGGTTGAGGATATTTCGAAAACTTTCCGACTGCCTCGTGCAACTGAAGAAGGTTTAACGCCCCAGTGCCATGTATTTCCTGAATGTTTATTCTGTTACATTTCCGCCCGGGACCCTGATAATAATGGGGTTCAAGAGGTTACCTGTTGTGTAGGTGTTTTAATCTTGATTAAGTTGGATGCTGAGGTACAACTAATGATTCCCAGCTACGGCTATCCGCCTATGCCGCCTGAGTGCGAACAGCTAATGGGACAATGCCCGGCAACCTATAATCCAACCTGGCCACCTTATCCACAAAACGGTCCCTCTAACGGCAATACCTCCGGAGGAGGTTGCAATGGCTGTAACGGTTAAATAAAAAGGACACTCCTTGCGGTTTAACTAAAACCAGCAAGGTGTGTCCTTTTATTTTTTCATCTTCCAATTAATTTTTTCCAAAAAGACATATTTCTCATTCCTTCCAATTCATCCCTCAGTAGCTTATTCTTCTCTTCTTCTTCATTCAATCTCATTTCTTTTTCTTTCAATTGCTCTTTAAGCTGATGGTTGGTAGATTTCAATTTGCTCAATTTTTCCTTTAGCTCCGAAATATTTTTTTCTAAATCATGGATTTTCTTTTCCAGAAGTTTTTGTTTTCCCTGAAAATCCGTGTTATTCCTGGTTATACTATTACGTAATTTATCAATTATATTCTCAAGAATCTTTTCCCTTTCTTTTAATTGAGCTATGGTTTCATCTTTTTGAGCTAAATTATTCTCCAACTCTAAAATAATCGCTTCTTTATCCCGAATGGTTTCTCCCATCTGCAGATTGGTTAAACGAATATCCTCCGCTTCGAATAAAAGACGTTGAAAATTGCCGTTGATTTTTTGCAAATGTTTCTCTAAACCCTTCTGCCCATAATCAATACTTAGATACTCAATATTAGGAAGTATTATTTCCTTTTTTTCTTTTAGCTCCGGTAGGTTTAGGTAAGCTTCTTCCGTTTCTGTATCTTCACTAGAAAAAACCGCCGCCAATAAAGCCACCGAAGTACTGCCTGTATCAATGCTGGACATTAAATTCATACCGGATTTTTGATAAAAATCCAAGGGAATTAAGTTTTTATAGGCCAGTAAATGAAACTTTTCCTGTAATACCGGTTCGCTAAAAGTCTGACCCTGGTCAGAAGAAACAGACTGGTATATTCCATCTGTTTGCTGCCAGATACAGACTACCTGGTCATCCAGAATACCGATAATGGGAGTATAAGCATTAACACCAGGCCCTGAAATAATCTGGTCCTTTTGCCAGCCTCCTACCATCCAGCCTCCCCTTTTCTTCCGCCGATACATGACCCGATAATTCATACCGTCAGATCTGAGCCAGGTTAAATGCAAGGTCCCGTTTTCATCAATAACCATACTGGGGTAAAGATTGCTTCTACTGGAGGCGGTTATAGTCACTTTATTACTCCATTCACCGGTTTCTTCATCTCTCTCCCGGTATACAAACTGAAAAGTCTTATTTTCCCTAACCTGATAAATCAAATAGATTTTTCCAGCCGGGTCTAAAGCACTGGCTACTTGGTTTTGCCCTGAACCCATTCCTTGATCCAGAACTTCCGGTAAACTCCAATCCCCCTCACTTTTTAGACAGTACTTTGCCCGCCACATGTTTTCCAGGGGATCTTCCGTAAAATAGATAAGGTGAACCTGGCCTTTTTTATCCACTAGGACTGTCTGATAAGTTAACCTTTCATTATCCAAATAATCCTCCCCTAAAATATCCTGCAGAACATCACTGCCTGACCAAAAAACATAGCGTAAATTCCCTGTTGTATCTTTACAGGTTAAATGCAGTTTATTTTCCTCACTGACGGTGAAGGAAAAATACCCATCATAGTTAGACACTAACTCCAGCCAATCTCCCCAGGTTTCTCCTAAATCCTGAGACACCCTGCCCCATAATTTTGTATTGGTACTCCGAAGAGACCAGAGATATTTTCCGTTCTTAATATAAAAAACCTCTTGGCCTAATATTCCCTGGCTACGTGGTATGCGAGTTACTTCCTGTAATTTTTTCCCTTCCATTTTTTCACCACCTATATATACCGGATGGGTTTAAAGGTAAAATTTCTTACTTTATTACTATTCATAAATCAAGAAGATATGTTAACCTTCCGGCAAATAAAATAATTTTTACATTTATCTTTTTGATAATTTAATATGAAAACTAATAAAGTAAGATTATATGTGATTTTCTCGAAAAATAAAAAACCTGCCTAGCAGGTTTTTTAGACTACTTTTTCCCCTTGTGTTTTTGATATATACCGTACATCCTCTCTAAACACTCGAAAACACTTTTGGGTTTAGTTTCCGGTATTTTTTCCTTCCTAACTTGTACTTTTCCGGTTTCTTCTATTTTTTCTTCGGTTGCT
>DGEF01000038.1:16132-37203 GCA_002385805.1 Peptococcaceae bacterium UBA3933 | reverse complement strand
TCGGAACCCCTTTCCTCCGGTTGTTGCACCGTTTTTTTAAAAGGATTATTATTCTTAACCAAAAACTTTTGATTTTGGTAATAAACCCACTTTGTTTCAAACTTATCTCCGTCTATTTCACTCATGGCTACTTCCTTCTTTTTCCTACATGTTTATTTTAAAATCTGTAATCTTTTTCAGTATAGAATAGACCTCCCGTTCAGTAAGGCCTGAATGTTCTAAAAGAAGTTTTGTTTTTTCTTCCGGACTGGCTTTAATATAAAAATCAGGATTTTTTTCGATGGTTTTTAGTATTTTTTCATAAATTAATTTTTCTTCATTAGTTAAATTATCCATAAATTTCATTACCGTCCTCCCCTACCTTTGCAAAACTCCAAAGATACTGATACCTGGCTGAAGTTCCATTAGCTTAAACTGTTTACCGTTAACCCACAATAAACCTTTTTCATCTACCTGTATTTCTAAATCAAAATCTTTCACGCTAAACTTTTCTAGATAATAGGGAGAAACTACAATAAAAACCGCATTCATTTGTTTAGGAGAAATATTATTGGTTCCGGTTAAATTAGCCTGATTGCTGGCATTAACTAATATATTATAAGAATTATGAGGGCTTTCTTGCATTCTTTCAACCTCCTTATTCATTAGCTTCCGCTTTTTCGCCACTGGTAACTACTTTTTTATCCGCATATACTTTTATCTTGTTTTCATCCTGTAAACTGGCCATATCTAAACCCGTAATACTCACTTCTCCATCCTCATTTACCCTAACGGAAATAGGGATAAGCCCCTCTTCCCTTACTTGCAGTCGGTTTCTCGTTAACCAACCACCACCTAAGATAACTACTAAATTATATTGCCATAAATTAGTCCGCCGACAATTAGCAAGATTGGCCTGATTGGAAACATTCAGGCTATTGGTTAAAGGATTTGATTTCATAATATTATTCACCTCGATAGGCTTTAATGGCTTCCTGAACCTTCAACTTCTTCTCTTCCTTCGATAGAGTATCGTCTTGCCTTATCTTATAAAGCTCGTTTATTAACTCAAAAGGATCCCCATAAATTTTAGTGGTATTAACCTGAACGGTAAATTCACCTGTGTTAAAAGTAAACATATGAATACTTCTCCTTCCTTACCTCTAAAATTTAACCGTGGTAGATTCAGTTTTGGTTGGATCTTGATAATCAGTGATAATCACAGTCTCCCCTTTAGCTGCTTTTTTCTGGCTTTCCAGCATTTTTTCCGTTTCCTCACCGGTAGCTACCTTTTCGTGTTTTTCCACACTCACACTTAAGTTTTTATATTTGCTGGTAGCCGGATCGTATAGTTCTCCGTCAATATACACATTGCCTGCCCTGTCAATCCTTACTTCTTTGGGCATATCCTTTCTTTTAGAAGTAATTCTTATCCAGTCATTTTCAGAAAAATTATTCATAATTTAACTCCCCATCTCCTTGATAATTGATTTTGATTGCAGAAAAAGATTGGGTTATAACAGAATAAGCTGAAAGAGTCATGTTAGACTGCTGATTTGTATTAAATTGATCGATTATCCCGGCCTCCATGAAAACATCGTTAGAGGGATTAGTTTTGGTTAAACTTTTAACTTCCTCATTCATACTTAAAACCTCCTTGTCTTATTAAGAAAAACATTCACTACTATATATGTAATTAAAGGAAAAAAGTTCACAAAATATAAAAAAAAATAAAAAAAGAGAGAGCAACCTATCCCTGATAAGCCACTCTCTCTTTTGTGGTTTAACCAAGAGGCTATTTATTAAGCATAAATGTCGTCATTGTCTTCGTTAGTAGCAAAACCAAATTGAGCTTCAATAACGGCCAGAATCTGGGCAGCGATTAATACCAGCACTTGTTGAGCACTTTGGTTAACAACTTTCTGGTTAATTACGCTGGCTACAAATATATCAGACATAATATTACCTCCTATTCTTTATATTTTATAATTCAAATTTCTTTAAGGTTTCTTGAAGAATTTTTATTTTCTGCTCCTGAGTTACTTCTGCTCCCCTGGCTTGAGCCAAACCTTCCAGTACTTCAAAAGGATCTATATCGATTGGGAGCTTTAAGTCCTGGGTTTCCAGACCAAAACCGTTAACAGAAATGTTTAAAGGATTAAACTCTTTAGAGTTTAAAGTCAACCCTTTTTTGCTGAAACCGATTTTCATCCATTCTCATCCTTTCTTTTATTTTTTAGACATTAATATCATCATTATCTTCGTTAGTAGCAAAACCAAACTGAGCTTCCACAATAGCCGTTGCTTGCACAGCAATAAGCACAAGGGCTTGTTGAGCAGTCTGGTTGACGGCTTTTTGGTTAATTACACTGGCTGCAAAAAGGTCATTCACATTATTTTGTTTCATAAGAGCCTTTTTTCTACGATTGGGAGCCAAATATTTAGCAGCGAGGCTATTCATTTTCTCATTCCTCCTTATTAAGCATCAATAATATCATCATCATCATTAGATGCAAAACCAAACTGAGCTTCAATAACCGCAAGTATTTGAGCGGCAATAAGCACCAATACTTGTTGGGCACTCTGGTTAACTACTTTCTGGTTAATTACACTGGCTACAAATACATCGGACATTTCTCTTCCTCCTTTTTTATTAACTGTCACACTTTTAATAAAGTTACATAAAATAACGTAGCTATTGTAAAAAATTAATCGGATAGATTTATAAAAAAAGGAGTGTGAAAGATGCCCAGGTGCAGAAAAGTCCCTGCAGTTAACGTTCAGGAGCAAAAACAAATAATGTTACAAAGAAAAAATAAAGTCTTACTACCCCCTGGACCCTTTTTCCCTGTAATAAGAACCAGACCGCCGGTAAGCCGAACAAATATAAGCCCCAAAGATTATCTACTGGGAATATGTACAAACCTAAGAGGTGTTTGTAAAAATGTTAGAAATTTTGCTACGGAAATGGATAATCTGCTTAACTCTCTAGAAAATATTTTGCCTGTTGTGGACACGGTGGTGGCAGGATATACCCGTTCTGCCTCTTTACCTAAACAGAATGTAAATGTAACGGCTAAAGAAGAAGATATACCTGAAGTTAAAGATTCTCCTCCGGTAGAAAATACATCAATAAAGGAAGATACAGCTAAAACCTTGGATACCTCAAAAGTTAATGAAACTAAATCCGCAGGTACTACTCCCCCCTCTTTTCCTTCAGAAGAAGAAATAAAAGCCTTTTTAAGCAATCCCTTGGTGATTTCTCTTATGCAAACCTTGACTCAAAAATTAAAACCCCAACAATAAAAAGCTGCCCGGAGGCAGCCTTTTATTGTTAAGCAGCTAGTTTTTAGTGGCTGGTGGCTAACATTACAACCTTCGCCGTTAGGCAAATTATAAATGTAAATCAGTGTTTATCCGTGTTCATCCGTGGTTAATAATAAAAATTTTAAAAATGCAGCAAATAAAAATGTCATACATTTGATGAATCTTGAAAAATTGACTTTCATCGGATGCTTCTTGGGGTATTACCCAGAAGAAGATGCCGACTCCAGATATTTAGCTGAAAGCCTAAATGCCGCCATACAGTATAACCTAAAAGAATAAAGGAGGGCTCAGCCCTCCTTTAGTTTATTCCCTACCGGGAAGATTACCGAATAAACCTAACATCCCGGCCATATTTTTCATTAATTCTTGCAGTTTTTCCGGATCTCCACCTGTACTTTCTATTTCGGCAATAATTTGCTGTAAAAATTCCCGGTTTTCCTCCGGTAACATCATTGCAAACTGTTCTAAAAATCCTTTAAGCTCCTCAAAAGAAAAGGGGGGTTGAAATTGACTCATAAGCTACCTCCTTTATTCTTCCGTTCCCTCTGTTCCCAAAGACCTGCTATAAAGGACCTGGTAAGGTTCTTCTTCCTTTTCTACCACACCTAAAGAACGGTTAAAAAGAACCTGATAAGGTTTTTCGGCTACTACCTGTTTTTCCGGCACTTCCTCTTCTTTACCCAAGGTTCTGGTGTAAAGCACATTATAAGTTTTTTCAGTTTTTTCTTCTCTATCCTCTTTCTCCTTACTGATTGAATTTACCCGACCAAATCCTTTTCGATCCTGACTTAATAAAATTAATAGAAGCACCAAACCTCCCACTGCCAGGATAAAACTTTCTTCCCTGCTTAGGTTTCCCAACACCGGTTTTTCCCTCCTTTTTCTTAAATTAAAATTTACTCCCAACCATGACAATTTAATATATGTTAACCTTTCGAATAAAGTGACACTTTTTTTGTTTACTCCTGCTGATTTAATTTGGGTAAAAAAAAGAAATTTATTTTGTAATAAGTAGCACATACTTTCTTTCCTTCATACTATGGTAGTGTATAGAAACTCTAAATAATAATTTAAAGGAGGGCTTTAAATGACTGATAAAGTTTCTGCCGGTCAATGGTTTGGTGGATTCTTTGGTAACTACTGGTTTGTAACTCTTTTACAGGTGATCATCATCCTCTTCTTACTCTGCTGGTTATTCGGAGGAACCGGCTGCGGAGCTTTCTAAAAATCAAAAATAACTGTTAAGGGTAAAGCTTTATTTGCTTTACCCTTAATCATGTTAATGAAATTTTTTTCAGTTTCAAAAGAAGGAGGGAAGTCTATGCCTGAGTACTCTTCGGAAAAAACCATGCAGCAAACCGACCCGATCCTAAAGGCAATAAGTAACATCAAAATCTTTACTGAAAATGTGCGGATATTCACCAATAGTCTGGAACAACTTTTAAACTCTATAGAAAAAATCGCCCCTACCTTAGAAAAAGTAGCCACAGGGTCTCCATCTCTCCCTAATCGGGAAAAACATCAACAAAATCAAAGCTTAACCAGAGCCGACGCTTTAGTATATACAGTTTCCAACCTGAAACAAGTTACTGAAAACATACGATTAATTGCCGATAGCTTCGATGAACTATTAAATTCAGTGGAGAATTTTGCTCCCGCTCTGGAGGTAATAGCCAAAGGGAGGAATTTTTTAGCCCATAAGATGAATCCTCCTGTTCTGGCCCCTGCTAGGGAAGAAAAAGTAAGAATAGAATAATTAAACCTTCACCATTGAATCCCACACTTCATAAGATAGTAGCGTCAGAAAAACAAATTTCATTAATAGGGAGGTTGTATATATGGTTGACGCAACAGATCGCAGAGGTTTTTTTGGTAACTACTGGTTTGAAACCCTGCTCCAAGTTATCATCATCCTTTTCTTATTATGCTGGTTATTTGGTGACTCTGCTTGTGGTGCTTTTTAACACACTTTAATCTCTATTTCCATAAAATATAATGTAACCAATTATATCCTAAAAAGGAGGTTTTTCAGATGGCTGACCAATTAGGCTGGGGCGGTACCTGGGGTAACCTTTGGCTAGTTTGGATCGCCTTTATTGCTCTACTTATCTTCTTATTCTTCCGCTGGGGATGGTAATAACCCTGGAAATAAATAGGTCCTAAAGAAAGGGGGTTTTAAGATGGCTGATAATCTTGGTCAATTAAATTGGGGTTGGGGTGCAGGCTCCTGGTGGATTTGGATCATTATTATCATTATTTTCTTCCTCTGCTTCTGTGGATGTGGTTTTGGAAGACCTTGCTAGACCTTTAGACCTTAAGGAAAGGAGGTCATACTATGGCTGATAATGTTGCAGGCGGCTGGGGCGGTGCCTGGGGTAACCAATGGTTGGTCTGGATCGCCTTTATTGCCTTGCTAATCTTCCTCTTCTGTGGTGGCTGCGGTCGCGTCTGGTAATCCTTGTAATAAGCGAAAAAAGGTAGAATTGTCTTTTGACAACTCTGCCTTTTTTCTTTTTTTCCTTCTTACATAATTTTACCTTAATTACAAATAATATGAGTCAGATTAAAATTAACCAAAAGGCCGAGGGTTTTTTGATGTTTAGTTTTTTAGCCAAAAAACTAAAATTTCTTCAGCTATTAAAAAAAAATCTAAGTCAGGATCAAGAGGAACAGAATAAATCACCTCAACTAACGGCAAACCTGAAAACTAATTTGCAAATGATTAAAAACATCCTGGGTAACAGTGATGATATTATCATTCGCCCTTTTGTTTTAGGGACAAAAGACCAGCAGGAAGCCGCCCTGATTATGATTGACGGTCTTATTGATAAGGCTTCCGTTCATGATTTCATTATTAAACCATTAATGCTGGAAAGTCGCTCCCTTAATGATAATGATTCTTTGGCTGACAGTATAGAAGAACTGACTGAAACCCTGGTATGTATTGCCGAAGTCAAAAAAGTAAAAACACTGGATGAATTAGTTAATGACTGCCTAAAAGGCGATACAGCCTTGCTGGTTAACGGCCATCCAGGTGCTTTAATTATTAATACCCGTGGATGGAAAAGCCGGGGTATTGAACAACCTCAAACAGAAGTGTCCGTAAGAGGACCTCGGGAAGGTTTCACCGAAACATTGCGGGTGAACACGGCTCTCATTCGCCGAAAAATAAGAGACCCGGACTTAACCTTTGAGACCATGACCATTGGTAAAAGAAGTAAAACCGATGTAACCATTGTTTATCTTAAAGGGGTGGTTCGTCCGGGACTGGTAGAAGAGATAAAAAAACGTTTAAAAAAAATCAATACGGACCTTATCCTGGAATCAGGTTATATTGAACAATTTATAGAAGATGCACCTTTTTCACCTTTTAGTACCATTGGTAATACAGAGAGGCCGGATACCGTTGCCGCTAAAATTATGGAAGGGAGAGCCGCCATTTTAGTGGACGGTACACCTATGGTCCTTACCGTTCCTTTACTCTTTATTGAGAGTTTCCAAACTATGGAAGATTATTATTCCCGACCTTATTATGCCAGCGTAGTTAGGTTATTAAGGATGCTCTCTTTTTTTATCAGTATCATGGCTCCTGCCACTTATGTGGCTTTAACCACCTTTCATCAGGAACTTCTCCCTACTCCTTTAGCTTTGAGCATGGCCTCCGCCCGGGAAGGTGTACCCTTTCCGGCTTTTTTGGAAGCCTTTTTACTGGGATTAGCCTTTGAAATCCTTCGGGAAGCAGGAATACGACTACCTCAAGCCGTGGGAACGGCCATCAGCATTGTCGGTGCATTGGTTATCGGGGAAGCAGCTGTTTCTGCAGGTTTAGTCAGTGCTCCCTTAATTATAGTCGTAGCCATTACTGCTATTTCTTCTTTCGCCGTAATTCCTCAATCAGACGCTAGCGCATTTATCCGCTTTATCCTTTTTCTTTTAGCCAGCACCCTAGGAATATTCGGCATAAGTGTAGGCCTGCTAGGTATTTTAATTCACCTGGCCACCCTGAAATCATTTGGCGTCCCTTATTTAGCACCTTTTGCACCCTTAAAACCTGCTGATTTAAAAGATACCCTAATCAGGTTCCCCCTCTGGTTAATGATAACCAGACCGAGCAGTATTACGAAAAAAGACCCGCAACGCGAAAAATGGGGACTTATGCCACGACCTCAGGATGATAATAATAAAGGGTAGAAGGCTTTCGGGTTAACTCTTAGGTCGGCATTACGGCTAACAGGTTATACTACATGTCAGCATTACGGCTTTGGGGTTTAGCTTTTAGGGTGGCATTACGTCTTACGGGTTAATATTTGGGTCAGCATCTTCTTTTTGGATATACTGCAAGCTGCATTTTAAAAAATTAATTATTAACCACTGATGAACACGGATAAGCACAGATAAACATTAATAATCGCCTGCGGCGAACGTTAAGGTTTAGGTTAAGCCCGAGTAAATTATTAGGTCTTAAATCTGGATTGCCTCACCTTCTTAACCTTAACCTCAACCTTAACCATACGACCAAAGGTCGTAATACAGCCACTAAAAACTAGCCACTACCCACTAAATTCAGAGGTGTAGCTATGCATAGAAAAAACAAATGGATCCTCTTAACAACATTCTTCCTCTTTTTCACGCTCCTTATTTGCGGCTGTTGGAGCAGAAAAGAATTGGAAACCCTGGCTTTTGTTACCACTATTGGTATTGATAAAGCTGAGGAGCCAGGCAAAGTTGAACTGACTTTACAAACGGTGGATACTACCAAGATAAGCCCTCCAGGAAGCGGAGGCGGTGGGGGAGATGATAAACCGGTTTTAAACCTAAAGAAAACCGGAAATACAGTTTTTGAAGCCATCAGGAAATTTAACTACGAATCCAGCCGCCGCCCCTTCTTTCCTCATAGCCAGGCGTTAATTTACGGAGAAGAGATAGCCCGGGAAGGAGTAGGAAAATATATTGACTTTTTTGAACGTGACCCGGAAATACGCCGTAATATTTATGTTTTAGTAGCCAAAGGCGAAGCCAGTAAAATTTTAGAAGGTCAACCTCCTCTTGAATATACTGTAGGTGTGAGCATTAACCGCGTTCTTGATAAATACAGCACTACCTCCCAGATAATTCCCATAACCTTACATGACTTTTTAGGACGATTATTATCAAAAACAACGGCACCCGTTGCCCCTATTGTCCTGGTGAACAAGGAAAAAAACATTACTCTGGCCGGAACCGCTGTCTTTAAAGAAGATAAAATGATAGGTGAATTAACTCCCCGGGAGACCAGGGGGTTACTGTGGGTATTAAATAAAGCCAAGGGAGGAATCATTACCCTGGAACTACCCAATCCTAATGAAAAAATCAGTATTGAGGTAATTAACAGTCAATGTAAAATCATTCCGGAAATTAAAGATAATAAATTAAAGATAACAGTGGAAATTCGGGAAGAAGGAAACTTAGGTGAACAAAACACTCCCGAGGACTTTTCCAACGAAAAGAGTTGGGATAGCTTAAATAAACTTACCGCAGGAGTTATCCGCAGTGAAGTTTTAGCCGCTTTTAAAAAAGCTCAGGAGTTTAATGCAGACATCTTCGGCTTTGGTGAGGCTTTTCACCGAAAGTACCCAGCTGTCTGGCGGGAAATAGAAGATGACTGGGATAATTACTTCCCTTTTTTAGAATTAACCGTAAAAGTAGAATCTACTATCCGGGAAAGCGGTCTTGCCATTAAGTCCGCTATGCCCAAATGATTACAATAATCACCAAAACAATAAAAATAAAGGAGCAATAATTTATGAAATTAGAGGGAGGCCAAATCTCCACTTCTGGGTTATCATTTTTATTAATTTGTTATATTTTTGGTTCCACTATAATAATTATTCCCGGCAGGGAAGCAGAACATAATATCTGGCTGGCCTATATAGCCGGTATGACTGAAGGTTTAATTTTTGCCTTCATTTATACTACACTTGCCCAGCGGTTTCCTCAAAAAACCCTGATTGAGATTAATGATCTTATTTACGGTCCAATTTTAGGGAAACTGATTTCGCTAAGTTATATCTTGTATTTTCTCCAGCTGACGGCTCTTATTTTAAGAGATTTTGGGGACTTTTTTCGGGGAGTGTTAATGCCGGAGACCCCCCTGGTTGTTTTTATCCTGTTCTCTGCCTTACTAGGTGCTTCCGCTGTTCGTAATGGAATAGAAGTAATTGCACGTTGTAGTATTATTATTGGACCCCTGGCTATCGTAACCTCTATATTAGTAACTTTAATGCTTTTACCGCAAATGAAAATTACTAACATACTACCCATTGGGGACATACCCCTTAAAGACTTTATTAAAGCAAGTCATACAGTTGCTTCCGTACCTTTTGGAGAAACAATAGCCTTTTTAATGGTCTTCGCCTTTATGGAAAAGGAAAAAGTAAAAAACATCCGTAAATTAACTTTATTGACAATTATCTTGGGCAGTATATTTTTGTTGATAAATATATTCCAGACAGCCTGTACTTTGGGGAAAACTGCCCAGATAACCCTTTACCCAACTTTCACCGCCATTCGCCTCATTAATATAGGTGATGTATTTACCAGATTAGAAGCCCTCGTTATTTTTGCTTTTTTAGGTTTAGGTTTTTTGAAACTGACTGTATCATATTATGGGGCAACTCTGGGAATGGCCCAAATCTTAAAGCTACGTTCCTATTTACCGCTGGTACTGCCGCTAGGTGTAATTATAGTAGTAACAAGTATCTTACATTTTGAAAACACCATTGAAAACATAGTTTGGACCAGTGACATTTATCCTTATTATAGTATACCTTTTCAAATTGGGATTCCTTTACTCTCCTTACTTATTGCTATGGTCCGAAAATTACCCAAACAGAAAACAGGAAGTAAACAGCAACAAAAATAATCTCCAGCTGTCAGTTACCCAACTTTCAACTATCCACTTTCCACTAATTTAGGAGGCGATGTTATGTATATTATTTTGCTTTTTCTTGGCTTTGGGGGCATAGTATTATTTGAAGCACCCGGATTAATCTATCAAAAATACTGGCGGGAACTGATATTTTTCTTCTTATTTTTAGGCCTGGCTTTTACCTTGAGCTTACTGGCGGTTATCGGGATTAAGCTTCCCAGTCCGGCGGAAATTACCGAAAAAATAGTGAATTTTTTCTTAAAACCTTTATCCAAACTTTTCTAGTATAGTTACTTTTCATCAAAATTTGAGCCTTAACCTTTTATTAATTTAACAGCCTCTTTTATCAGCTCATTTAAAGGTCTTGGTTCAAGCCCCACCAATTCCACATGAGGTTGGTTTACCGGCAGTAAAATTTTGCGGCAATTTAGAGAAGCAATAATTTCCGCAATATAAGGGGTAATCTCACCCATCATGGCATTAGGCACAATTATCCCTAAAGGCCCCATAATAACATCCACATCCTGGGTGCTGACCCTGATCGCGTTTTCTCCGGTAGCCCCTCGCTGGGCACCTGCTTTAACCATTGCCGCAGTAGCTATGGCATTGGTACCCAAAGCGATTATTTCCGCATCCGCCATTTCCTTAACAAGACCGTTAACTATTTGAGCGCCCATGCCGCCTCCCATACCGTCGATTACCGCAATTTTCATTTAACCACACCTTTCGATACATGACTTTTTTTAAAATTATTTTATCCACCCAATTTCCTTACGTCAATCTTCTGACCAACTACTAAACCCCCAAGACAGCTCTGACCAAAATATGGGCCCTGAAGATAATTCTAACCTAAAATTCAACCCTAAAGGTAGTCATTTCTTTTTTGTCCCTGCAAATTCTGCTGTTAATTCTTCCTGGGTCATTTCCATTTCCGTCTCTTTTTCTCCCTCTTTCTGCTTCTCATCTTTCCTTTTTTTCGGTTTAAGAGCCGGTTTCAAGATTAATCGGCCTAAAGAATTACGCAAAGTAATCGTTTCATAGATTATTTTCCTCCAAGTTTGCCTGCTACCTTGTTTTTGTGCTGAAACTTCACCTTTTGCTTGAGCTAATTTGGGGTTAACAAATAAAAAAACTATCCCTGCTGAAAAAAAGGCCAGTCCACCGGCTGTGCCAAAAGTGGCTAAATTGCTAATTTCCATTAATAATCCAAAAACCGGAGGCCCAATAGCCACACCAAAAAACCTTACCGCTCCATAAAGAGAGGTAATCATTCCTCTTTCTTCCATAACTACTGAGCTGGTAATTATTGTGTTCAAACAGGTTAAAACAAGCCCTCCTCCTATCCCACCAATGACTAAAGCAGTGATAAATATATAGATATTCTCAATAAAAAAAGGAATTAATAGGTTGGAAATTCCTAAGAGAATTAAGCCACCCATCACAAAGTATTTATAGTTATGAGTCTTCCTTTGGGTGACAATCCCTGTAGTTACCGAAGTAATGGAAATCGCCAGAACAGGTATGGCCAATACAAAACCTTTCATAACTCCTTCCATTCCATATTTCTTTTCCAGGTAATCAGATAAATAGAACAAAGTCCCAAAAAGGATAAACAAAGCTACAGATCCGCCCAATAAGGAGCTTAATAAATGAATTCCTTTACCCTTAAAAATTTTTTTTAAATCCTGTAGGTACTTGGTCACAGACTCTCCCTGTTTATTCGTAGTAGGGTCTTTCACAAAAAACCACACCGCTAAAGCTATGGGAATACATAATACAGGAAAAACAAAAAAAGTTGTATACCAGGCAATTAAACCTATTAGGGAACCTAAAATAGGGCTCACTACCTTCCCCAGAGCATTAGAAGCCTCTAAAAGACCTAAAGCTTTGCTCCTCTCGCTACCGGTAAAAATATCACTGGCCAAAGCCATGGCAATGGGAGCCGTGCCTGCAGCGCCTATTCCCTGTAGTATTCGTCCGGCCATTATCACCAAATAAGAATTATTAAATAAAAAAACGCCTAAAAGAGCTACCACTCCGCCTAGTCCATAAAGAATTAATGCAGGTACAATTATTTTTTTCCTACTTATTCTATCTGACAGAAATCCGGCAATAGGTATAACTAATCCGGCCGGAACAGAAAATAAAGTTATTACTAAACTTACCTGAAACTGAGAAATATCTAAAGCCGATTTCATTTTCGGTAGAACCGGGATTAACATGGAATTCCCTAACACCATAATTAAAGGAACCCCGGCTAAAGAAGCTAAAGTAATTATGTTTTTAGCCTTCATTTTTTTTCACTCCTTACCAATGAACAATCTATATTTTGCCCTAAAAACAAAAAAAAATTAGCTTCAAAAGCTAATCACTTTACTGAAACATTTCGATGATTTTAA
This sequence comes from Peptococcaceae bacterium UBA3933, assembly GCA_002385805.1. Taxonomy (GTDB): domain Bacteria; phylum Bacillota; class Peptococcia; order Peptococcales; family BICA1-8; genus UBA3933. The sequence goes on along the minus strand of DGEF01000038.1, from coordinate 24,591 downwards.
TAAATATAGCAGCTAAACCGGCAGCCATTAAAGGACCTACGGGAATACCTTTGAAAAATACTATACCTATAATAGATCCTACTACTAGACCGGTCAAAAGCTCCGGTTGGATTCGAAGCATATTTAAACCGGCTCCATTCATATAAGTTGCAAGAGCTCCTCCTAAAGCACAGGCTAAACCACGCCAACTTAAAAGACTTTTTAAAATATCTTTAAGACTAATATTATCATTAGCAAAGGGAACTAAAACTGAAAGCATTAAAAAAAGGAGGCCAATTTCCAAACCCCGCCTTTCTATTAAAGGAAAATAGTGCTGTAACCTGGTTAATTTTAAAACTAAAAGTACGCAAGCAGACGTGGCAAGGACATTGGAATGCCCGAGTATGCCGACTAATATTAGAAACAGTAAAAGCCCTTCACCCCACATAATGTACCTCCAAAATAGTGACTAGTGACTTGTGACTAGAATTTAAGTGGCTAGTTTTTTGTGGCTGGTGGCTAGTATTTTTAAACACGTATAAACACCAATAATTCGCCTGACGGCGAAGGTTTAGGTTAAGGTTAATTCTGGGTTAATTATTATTGGGTTTTAAATCTGAATTGTTTCATCTTCTTAACCTCTACCTCAACCTTACGACTGAAAGGAATATACAACTCGCCCTCTCGCTCACTAGTAGACTCGCTCACTGACATTCAGATTATCCCTATAGCATAATGCCGTAATGCTACTGCTACTAAAACTTATGCCTTTTTGTTTCATAGTATGTCAAAAAAATTCCCTGTTTTGCCGGAGCCTAGATAAACCTGATTTTATTACTAAAAATACTTGATTAAGCATAAATATAGGTAGAGACCTTTCCCGGGAATGGAGAGAAAATATGAAGTTAAGTATCGTTTTGGGCATGGGCCTATTACGCATAATCTCCGGTCTAATTGAGCTTTCTGCGGCTTTTTTAATGCTATATTTTAATCGTGTGGAAACAGCTTTTAAAATCAATGCCTGTTTAGCTTTAATCGGTCCCCTTATCCTAATTTCAGTAACCTCCCTAGGTTTAATCGGACTGGCAGACAAAGTATCTTTAAGACAAATAATTGTCATTCTCTGCGGCGTAGCCTTGATTTTTATTGGGTTAAATAAAATTTAAAATTACAAAAAATTGCTAATCATAAAAATCCTCCTAAGGTACAAAATAAACATGTACCAAAAAAAATAAAAAAAAGGAGGAAAACTTCTATGACTGTTGGTACAAAGATGCACCAAACTTTAGTCGGTTTAGAAGGAGCTATGGCTAATTTAAAATCCTTTGCTTTGGAAACTGAAGACAAAACAGCCAAGCAAATGTTTGCCCAATACTCTAATCAACTGGAAAGTATTTGTCAGGGGTTAAAACAAAGAATCAATTATATTGAACAACAAGAACCTCAGTATAAAGTTTTTCAAAATATGACTCAACCTCAACAACAGCTGCAACAACAAACAACACAACAACAAACAACCCAACAACAGTTACAACAAAGCAAAAACAAAACTAAATAACTAATAATAACTAATAAAAAGGGGACAATTATGTCCCCCTATTTCTAATCAGCATCAAGGAGATCCTGCCAACTGGCTGCCAAGGATTTTTTAGGGGTCATGTTCAAAAAAATTCCTGTAAGGCCAAAAACAAAGAGTATTAATGCACAAAGCCAATAGAGATGTTGAAAATCACCCTCAAAAAAACCTATAAATAAAAGAAAAATACCATAAACAAGGTAACCCGTTATTCGTGGTTTGGCAAAAATTTTTTTAGAATTCTTATGCCAAACCCTTTCTTTATGTTCTAATTTTTTTAGAATTAAATTGCGAATTTCTGCTTCATTGGGAAATTTCCCGGCATCCTTAGCCATCTGAATAAACTCTTCTTGACCTAATAGGCTAATCTGTCTCTTTTCTCTAATTAAATCACAAAAAAGTTTCGTATCTTCGCGAAAATCAGTTGTAGAAATGATTATAGCTTTCTTATATCCTCTTTTACTCATAGCTCGTGATAATTGGCGTGCTCTTCTTGCTTCCACCATATTTTCACCATCTAATAAATGACCTTGAATAGCTGTTAATTCACCTCTGTACTGACACAATAGATTTATTCCTTCGTCTTCCAAATACTCTGTTACCTGAATGTCAGCAAAACCGGGCAACTCTTCTAAAATTTCTTTAATAAAATTGATAAATGATTCATGATCCATAGATTTAATTTTTTTAAAAAAGTTTTCCCGGCCAATCTTCTCATTAACTTTGTAAATAACTTGGTTCAATTTAATTTCTTCCAGGTATTTCATTATAAAATGATAAATTAAAAGAACGGAAAAAGCGGCGGCAAAACTGGCATAAAAACGTTCTCCTTCAGTAAAAAGGATAAATAGTAAAAAAGAAATAATAAATACTAGCATTCGATTTAAAAAAAAGTTAAATATTCTGGTGGGTAAAGTTTGCCCGTTATATAGACAATTTAAATAAAAAGAATTAATTTTGTTTTTTTGCAACTGTTTGGCGATAGAAAATAAAGATTTTTTCACCTTTTCACCTTCCCAATGATTTTTATTTAATAATATAGCCAAAAAAATACAAAACTATTCGAAAACTCTTGACATTCGCCAACCTTGCAATTATAATAAAGTTGTCGGTAAAATAAGGGAGGTGTTGTTTATGTTAAAAATTGGCGTAAGTGGCTTAGGACGTACCGGTTTGGAAATTGCACGTTTTCTATTAAACCAACCTGATATTAAACTAGTCTGTGGTTTCTGTAGTCCTAACAGCAGCAAAAGAGGTAGAGATTTGGGAGAACTGCTGGGCTTAAGCCAGCTAAACATTCCTATTATTCATCCCCAAGAAATTGAGCTTTTGGAAGAAAAACCACAGGTAGTTATTGATTTTTCGCCCCATGAAGCTGCTTTGGAAAATGCCCCTCTCTTTTATGAACATAAAATAAATTTAGTTATGGCCAGTACCGGCTTTCATGATTTGGAGTTAAAGAAATTAAAAAACATTACTCTTAAATATAACCGTGGTATTGTAATTGCACCTAATATAACCAAAGGTGTTAATGTGCTTATGCTCCTTTCGCAAATTGCTGCCGATATACTCAACTCCTATGATATAGAAATAATTGAACAACATCATAATAAAAAAGTAGATATTCCTTCAGGTACAGCGATTAAATTAGCCAATTCCCTCCCCCGCGAAGCACAAGTCCATGCCGTTAGAGCCGGTGGCATTATTGGAGTTCATAAAACAATGTTGGTCGGCCAGTATGATAAAATTGAAATTTCCCATGAATCTTTTTCCCGTACCGCTTTTGCGGAAGGTGCCTTAACTGCAGCTAAGTTCATCCATAATAAATCAGGTATTTTTGAAATGAACCATGTTTTAGACTTAAATAATATTTTAAGTAAATACTTAATAGAAGTTTCCGATAGTACTGCCGTCTAGTTAGAACACTTTGACACCTGTTAGTAAGCAGGTGTTTTTTATTTTATGTATATCTTTTATTTTAAAAGCACAAAATAATGACACTTGTAATAAACCAGGAGGTGGTATGAATTATATGAATAACAGGATCAAATGTCAGGTAGAAGAATGTATCTATAACGGTGATGGATTATGTGGAGCAGAATCTATTGAAGTTAAATCTTCCGGAAAAAGTATGCGGGTAGGTACTTCTGAGGGAACCCGTTGTTCAACTTTTAAATACAAGAACATTAAATAAAAAAACTGAGCTTAGCTCAGTTTTTTTATTCCGGTTTTACCCCTATGTGTACAGTAGCTACACCACCGCCCAAACCGAAATAGGCAACATCTTTTAAACCTGCCCTTTCAAAGATAGCCTTCAATTCTTGTTGATCCGGAAATGTTTTTAAGGATTCCGGCAGCCAGGTATAAGCCGGGTATTTGTCATCAATAGCCTTGCCCCTGTCAACTATTCTGCCTAAAAGAGGAACTAACTTAAAAAAATAGATGTTAAAACCTAGACGAAAAATCATATTCTTAGGTCGGGAAACTTCTAAACAAACTACCCTGCCTCCCGGTTTCACTACCCGGGCCATTTCGCTAATTACTTTAGGGATATCGGTAACATTACGTAGAGCAAAACCGTTAGTAACAGCAGCAAAGGTGTTATCTTTAAAAGGTAGTGCCAATGCATCCCCCTGGATAAACTGGATATTCTCCTGCCCCTGTTTTCTTACCTTTTCCCGGGCAATTTTTAGCATATTTTCTGAAAAGTCTAAGCCCCATACTTTTCCTTCCGGTCCAACCAATTTACTCATCTTTATGGCTAGCTCCCCTGTGCCGCAGCACACGTCTAAACACATATCACCTGATTTTACCCCTGTTTTTTGCAGCATAAACTTTTGCCAGCCGGGAAGCATTCCCCAGGTCATTAGGAGATTCATCAAGTCATATTTGGGGGCAATAGTATTAAAAACATTGCGTACATATTTATCTTTTCCTTCTATCTGGGTCAAATCAGTTCTCCCTTTCTCTAAATCTTTATCCAGTCATTCTATTCCATTTCCTTAGGAAAGATAACCTGGAATTTCGTTCCCACGTTTTCTTTACTGGTTACCTTAATTTCTGCTTTATGGTTCCTAGCTATATGATAACAAACTGTGAGGCCCAAACCTGTACCATTTTCTTTGGTAGTAAGAAAAGGTGTCCCGATTTTTTCTAAGACTTCTTTGGGCATCCCTATACCTGTATCTTCTACTTCCAGGAGAATAGAGTCAATACCGTCTTTCACCCGAATGGTTAAAAGACCATCTTCAGGCATGGCTTCGATAGCATTCCGGGTCAAATTTAAGAGAAGCTGTTTTATTTCTCCTACATTTAAGTATAAATCTTGAACCTCCTCAATTTCGGTTTCTACTCTAATTCCATTAAAAACGGCATCCCTTTCAATTAATGGTAAATAATTTTTCAAAATATCAGCCAAATTGACTTTTCTTTTTTCTTTTTTATTTTTTCTGGCTAAAGACAAAAAATCCGTAACTATAGTATTACACCTGTTTACCTCGGATAGTAAAAGTTTTAAGTTCTCCTTATCCAGATAATCAATTGATGTGAGACCTAATTCCAAAAAACCTTTAATGGTTGTTAAAGGATTCTTAATTTCATGAGCAATAGAGGCAGCCATCTGCCCCACTGAATTTAGTCTTTCCAAATGGGTGATTCTCTGATTTATTCGTTCCTGTTCAGTCACATCTTCAAAAATGGCCAAAGCATGGGTAATCTGCCCCCGGTCATCAAAAATAGGCTGTGATGTTATTTCAATTAGTTTATTGTTGATTACCCTCTTAGTTTTAAATGTACTTTTGCCTTCCTCCAGGGCTTGAATAAGATAGCAGTCCGGCAGGAAAGAAAATTCACAAAAATTACTGCAAAAAGCTGAATAAGGTTGACCTATAAAATCACCCGGTTTTTTTTGTGGATCTTGAATAAAATCCAGGAAAGGCTGGTTGATTAGAGAAATATTTCTTTTTTGATCAATAGCCAGTAAAGAAAAAGGCATTTCATTAACTATCTTTCCTATAAAAATTTCCTGCCTCAGTAACTTTTCATATAATTTATATAATCTGTCTCTTACTTTTTTTTCTACCTGAACAATACTGCCCACCAACCAACCAAAGATAATTAAAATTGCCCCCAGGACTAAATCAGTTTCTATACTATAATTCAAAAAAAAATGTTGCACGGTAAAGTAATCAAAAACAATATTATATAAACTAATAGCTGAAGCAAATAAAAAGTTTAACATAAAGTTGTATTTTATGGAAACAATTAAGACAGGAATTGAATATAAAAACCTGGCTTCATAGAGATTGGTCTTAACCACGATAATATTTATTAAAATAATATCTAAAACTATTAATAAAAAATCCAACCATACCTTTTCTTTTCCCCTAAAAAAAACATAGGCAATAGTAACTATTAAGCAGAGAAATAAAAAGACAAAATTTAAGGATTGAAATAATAAAAAGTTGCTGTACGCATACTGATAAGATTTAAAAATAATTAATAAAATCAACAAATTAAATAAGACCTGGGTCATCAGTATGTAGTTATCAATTTTTTCTTTTCTGTTATTGGGATCCATTGAAAATCTCCTTAAAAATCATAAAGTGTTAAATATAATCTGACTTTCCATATTATTTATTTTTCGACATTTATATACAATCTCCTTTTTTTCGGTAAAAATTAAAGGTTAGGCCAAAGCCTAACCCAGTCTTTATCTAATCTCAATTTTATTCTTAGGGTTATATGGTTGAAACAGTGCTTTTTCTACCTGGTAACTGGAATTATCCAAAATAACCGTAGCTTGATGCAAAAATCCGTTGCGCACATAGTAACGCAAATCAGTAAAACGGCCGATTATTTTATTGCCTTCTATTCTGTAATCAATATGCAAAAGAGGAGTAAACTCTTTAAAGAATTTGCCAATCTTTGTTTTTTCTAGAATTTCTTTCAGGGCTTCTTTTCTAAGCTTCAGTCTTTTATGAATTTTAATTTTCCCGGTAATTATATTAATTTGTCCGACAATATTCTTATTATTAACCCTGACAATAAAATCCCAGTTAATCAGACTGGAAAAGGCAGGCATTACTACCAGTTTTTCTATGGATGCCCCATAATATCCGTTAATTAATCTTTCCGCTTTTCTCCTCATGGCCAGTCGAAGAATTAAATAACCTATTATTATTAAAAATAAGGGAAAAACTAAGATGGATTTACGCCAACCGGCATAAATAAGGGCCAAGGAAAAACCGATTAAAACCGGATCAGTAATCATTAATAAATTTAAAGTATATTTTTTGCGACTGAAGGGATAAAAAATCATCACTCCGTAGGAATTTAACAGGTCTAAAAAGGTATGGCTTAATCCTCCTAAAAATGCCCATAGGAAAAGCATGAAAAAAGAAGTCCCAGGAAAAACCATACTTAATAAACCACTGATTAATGAAGCAAAGGCCAATAAACCCGGTAGAGAATGAGAAATCCCCCGATGATGTTTTAAATAAGCATAATGCCCCCAATACTGATAGATTATATCCATATCTGGTGCAACCGCTCCTAGCGTCGTTACCATTAAAACTGGACTGGTCAGTGAAACCTCTGCACCTCCTACTACGGCTAAAGCAGCTCCCACTACCACATGTGTTACCGGATCCATTCCCTTCACCTCCATTTTTCGACACTTTTAGACATTTACTAGTATAACATAAACTTGTTATCCAAAGGGCAGGGAATGGTTGGGAGCTTTATCTTCTACTACCCGGTTTAACAAGAGGTATTCCCTTTTTACATAAAGGACACTCCTCAGGCTCATAATTATTCACATTTATTTTTACTAAAGAATAAAAAGGAACTGATAAGCGGGCTTTACCGTTACTCCTATCTACCAAAGAACCTACACCTACCACCACACCTCCCAGTTTTTCTATTAAATTTACTACCTCCTGGGAAGAAAGACCGGTGGTAACTACATCTTCTACTACTAAAACCCGTTGCCCCGGTTTAATCTCAAACATTCGCCGCAACTGTACTTCTCCGTCTACCCTTTCTGTAAAAATACCGGGTACCCCCAAAGCTCGGGCAACTTCATAGGCTACAATAATGCCACCTATAGCAGGGCCTACTACAATTTCCGGCTTATCTTTCCGGAAATGTTGGGCCAATTCCCGGCAGACTTTTTCCGCTAATGGGGGTTCCTTCAATAGCTGAGCACACTGAATATACACTTCCCCATGAAGGCCGGAGCTAAACAAGAAATGTCCTTCCTTAAAAGCATCCACCTCTTTTAAAATGTTAATGACCTCTTGGGAATCCATATTTACTGCCTCCTCTCATTTCTTCGATTATGTTCACTGCTGCCTTTACCGGATCAATACTTTTGGTTATAGGCCTGCCTACTACCAGATAATCTGCCCCCAGTTTCAGGGCTTGGGCAGGAGTAGTAACTCTTTTCTGGTCCTGGGTTTCCGCCCCCAAAGGCCTCACCCCGGGACAAACCGTAAGAAAATCCGACCCACATAGTTTTTTAATCTCAGCTGCCTCCTGGGGAGAACAGACCACTCCGTCTAACCCTGCCTCTTCGCTGATTTTTGCCCAAAGACTTGCTGATTGTTTAAGAGAATTTTTAAAACCTAATTCACTAAAACTTTCTTCCGTAAAACTGGTTAAAACCGTTACCCCCACAATTAAAGGAGGAGCAAAACCTTTCTGCAGAGAAACATTTTTTGCAATTTCCACGGCCGCCTGCATCATTTCTCTCCCTCCGGAAGCATGGACATCCAACATATCCACCCCTAGACCGGCTGCCCACCGGACGGCTTGGGCTACCGTATTGGGTATATCATGAAATTTTAGGTCCAGAAAAATCTTTTTCTCTTTAGCCTGTAGGTAATCCAAAATTTCTCCCCGG
>DGEF01000038.1:0-15986 GCA_002385805.1 Peptococcaceae bacterium UBA3933 | reverse complement strand
AATATTAATTAATTCCTTTGCCTTATTTATTTCCGGTACATCCAAGGCTACAATCAATTTGTTTTTCATGGAAAATCACCCCTTGAATTTAGTGACTAGTAACTTGTGACTAGTGACTAGAATTTAGTGGCTAGTGGCAAGTTTTTAGTGGCTGGTATTTCGACCTCCGGTCGTATGATTTAGGTTGAGGTTAAGGTTAAGAATTACTAAACTAAGGATTAACACAGATGGACACTAATTTTACGCCTTACGGCGAAGGTTAGGTTAAATAGATACATCCCGAAAAATTTACTCATGCAGTATATCCCAAAATTAAATGCTGACATGCAGATTAGCCCATAAGACGTAATGCCGCCGTGCAGTATAACCCTAAAGCCGTCATGCCGTCATGCAGATTAGCCTACTAGCCGTCATGCTGACCCAAAAGTTAACCCAAAAGCCATGATGCTTTCATCATTCCGGCAACCTAATTATTTTGCCGTCCTTGATGGTTAGTACCGGCCAACCTGTTAGCTCCCAACCGTGAAAAGGTGTATTTTTACCTAGTGAGTAAAATTTGTCCTTATCAACTTTTTGCTTTAAATTTGGGTCGATTACTGTTATATCCGCTACTTTCCCCACTTTTAGACTGCCCCTGTCTATTCCTAAGATGCGGGCAGGGTTAGTGCTGAAACACTGTACTAACTGAGGCAAAGTAAGGTATCCGGATAAATATAAGTTTTCCCAGGCCAGAGGTACTGCCGTTTCCAGACCTGATATACCGCAAGGAGCATAATTAAATTCTACTTCTTTTTCTTCCCGGGCATGAGGGGCATGGTCGGTGGCGATACAGTCAATGACACCCTCAGCTAAACCTTTTCTCAAAGCTTCTACATCTTCTCTGGTACGTAATGGAGGATTTACTTTCGTATTGGGGTCATACCCTCTAACGGCTTCATGGGTTAAAGTGAAATGATGGGGAGTAACTTCTGCCGTTACCTTGACACCTCTTTTTTTGGCTTCTCTGATTATCTCTACCCCTCTAGCGGTACTTACATGAGCGATATGAATGCGGCTTTTCGTCAATTCCGCTAACCGAATATCCCGTTCAATAATCAGTTCTTCACTAAGGGCAGGAATACCCGCTAAACCAAGTTCTGTACTCACCAGGCCTTCGTGCATAACACCGGAACCGGCCAAATCCTCATCTTCACAGTGACTGATTAGCAGAAATCCGAAAGCTTTAGCGTAGTCTAAAGCTCTACGCATTACCCCTGAATTTTTTACTGTTTTCCCGTCATCAGAAAAAGCAATGGCACCTGCTTCATGTAAAATTCCCATTTCCGTTAATTCATTCCCTTCCTGCCCTTTAGTTATGCAGGCAATGGGATAAACATGCACTAAACCGTATTTTTGGCCACGAACCAAGATTAATTCCACCGTTCCCTCATTATCCACCACCGGAGATGTATTGGGCATACAGGCAAGACCGGTGAAGCCCCCTTTGGCAGCCGCCTGACAGCCGGCTAAAATTGTTTCCTTATGCTCTAAACCTGGCTCCCGTAAATGAACATGCATATCAATAAAACCGGGGGCCACAACTTTCCCTGAGAGATCTAAAACCTCCATTTCCGGGGTAGGGGTTATTTCCTTGCTTAACTGGCTAACTGTATTTCCTACTACTAAAACATCTGCTTTTTCACAAATATCCTGACTGGGATCAACTAATAAACCATTTTTAAGCAATAACATTGGTTTTCACTCCTCCCATGCTGTATAAAAGAGCCATCCGGACAGCCACACCATTAGTTACCTGTTCCTCAATAACAGCCTGACAGCATTCTGCCACTTCAGCGGTAATCTCTACGCCCCGGTTCATAGGTCCAGGATGCATTACCAAAGCATCTCTTTTCGCTAAGGCCAGCTTTCTTTTATTTAAACCATAGAATTTAGCGTACTCTCTAATTGAAGGAAATAGTCCTTTTTTCTGCCTCTCCAATTGAATCCGCAGCATCATTATTACATCAGCGTCTGCCAGGGCTTCTTCCATCTTGTAGGTAACATTAACCCCTAAGTCCTCAATACGGGCGGGCATTAAAGTAGGAGGACCGCATACCCATACCTGAGCACCAAAAGCATTTAATCCCAGAATATTTGAACGTGCTACCCGACTATGGAGAATATCACCGATAATTGCTACTTTTCTTCCTTGTAAATCTTGTTTGTATTCCAGCATGGTGTATAAATCCAAGAGGGCCTGGGTAGGGTGTTCATGGGCACCATCCCCTGCGTTAATGACACGAGCTTTTACGGCTTGTCCCAACAAATGATGAGCCCCACTGGCCGGGTGACGCATGACCACAACATCAGCACCCATACTGTCCAGGGTTTTAGCCGTATCCAGCAAACTCTCCCCCTTGGCTACACTACTGGTACTTACATTAATGTTAATCACATCAGCTCCCATGTATTTGCCGGCAAGTTCAAAGGAAGTCCTAGTGCGAGTACTGTTTTCATAAAACAGGTTAATGATGACCCTTCCTCTTAAGGTAGGTACTTTTTTAATGTCTCGTTTCAAAATTTCTTTCATGGCTTTGGCGTTAGTCAATATCTCTTTCATTTCTGCAACACTCAGGTCAGACATGCTGATTAAGTCCTTCACTTTAATCCCCATAGGCAAAACCTCCTTTAATTAGTAGCTAGTTTTTGTAGCTAATGACTAGATTTATTATCCGCGGATTAACAAAAATTACACTAATAATTCGCCTGACGGCAAAGGTTAAGGTTGAGTTTCCTGTTCATCTGTGTTTATTCGTGTTAATCCGTGGTTTATTTTGTGACCCAAGATCATTAAAAAAGCCGGGTCACTATGACCCGGCAAAAATGCGCACAAGTTATAAATTAAGCCAAGGTTAGCTTAGCCCAGACTAAGGTATTAAATAATTTTAACCTCTGCTTAACCTAAACCTCAACCTAAATTAACTGTAACAATTGTTCCTTGCCGGCCTCACAGGACCGATTTAAAGGGACACCATATTTATTTTTTCTAATTATATTCTTTCTTAAGAAGTTGGGCAAGTATTTTTTGAAAAAAGTATTGATAAATTTTTTCCAATTAGACTTTCAACATGTATTTTTTTGAGTTAAGCTGCAAACTTACTGATAAGACCAGCATGCCTAGAAATAACATGCTGATACCCAATCCGGATAAAAGATTGATATCTTCACCTAAAAGAAAAATTCCCAGGATTGCCGCAACAAGGGGCTCGGCTAAAGTTAAAGTAACCGCATTAGCTACGGCTATTTTTGTTAAGCCACGATTATATAGGGAATAGGCAACGGCTATGGTAAATAACCCCAAATGCATACTCACCGCTAAACCACGAGGGCTTGCCAACCAATTTAAATCATTAAAAAATAAGAGAGGAGAAATGATTATTCCTCCTAAAGAAACAACAACTCCCACTACCAATTCCACAGGATAAGTTTCTAAAAGTTTTTTGCTGGCTACAGAATAGGAAGCATAAGCAAAACCGGCAACCAGTGACAATAATATTCCCAATATATTAATATTAATAGTGCTACCTGAGAGCAATAAGAGAAAATTTCCGAAAATAGCCAGCCCTGTGGCCACAAACCACCGGCCGGCAGGTTTTTCTTTTCGCACGAAATAACCTAATATTCCGGCAAATACCGGTGAACTGCTAATAGCTACTATTGTACCTACCGCCACCCCTGTCCTGGCTACACCGGCAAAGAAAAAGGGTTGAAAAAAAGCAATGCATAAAGAAGCTATTAAGGTTGTCGCCCATGGCCAATTTTTTCCTAATTCTCGGAAAGAGCCTCTAATTAGGGTTAAACATAAAAGAATTAACCCCCCAAAAGTCAAACGAACCGTACCTACTGCCAAAGGAGTAGCACCTGGAGGTGCCAAAGCCTGGGCAGTACCTGTTGTACCCCACAGCATTGCCGCAAGTAAAACCATTAAAACAGCACTGTTCTGTTTCATGTTAGTCATATATATACCCTTTCTTTTTGTGTCATTAACCATATTATTTAATTATATCATAAAAAATGCTTCCTTACTGAGGAAGCATTTTTTCCTGTAGCAAATTGTCCTGTATATACCGCTGGCGACATTCCCAACTGCAAAAATATTTCTTTGTGCCATTTTCCTGGGTTAAGATATAAGCTTTATCTTTAGGGAGCTCTGCTCCGCATACCTCGTCTATAACCATCTCCTGCACTTCATGTTCTTGATTGTTAGCAGCTACTTTCGCTTTTATTTCACTTTCCAATTTCTTAGCGGTTTCTCTGTTTCGATAAATGTTTAAAGCAAAACTAACTAAACTAAACATAATGTTAAATATAAAGAGAAACAAAAAGAAATTTAAAATACCAGCTAAGATTTCCATATTTAACTCTCCTTTAAAAATATTTTACCCTTCGGTCTTTTGCTGGCTATCCAAAACTTTTGCTAATATACTCAGTAAAAAATCAATTTCTTCATCACTAGTGTTTTTAAAACATTCTAAGGCTAGATCAACCTTTCTTTTTTCTACCTCCAACAAGATTTTTTCTCCACTTTCCGTCAGTTTCAACCAAACAACCCTTCGATCCTCTTCATTCCTGATTCTCTCCAGCCAGTTATTTTTATAAAGTTTGTCAATCATATAGGTAATTGCCGCCGGAGAAATATTCAATAAATTAGCAATATCGGCAGCTTTGCAATTGGGGTTATTTTTAATAATTGATAAGAGAAAGTACTGGGTCAAGGTAATGTTTTTCGGCAAAATATTTTGTAAGCGACAATTGTTTTCTTTAGCTATTTGCTGTAACAAAAAGTCTAACTGAATAATCTTTTTTCTTTTTTCCTGAATGTCCATATACCATGCCCCTAAAAATTAATTAATTTACTTAATAATAAACCTAATTAACTATTTTGTCAAGAATATAAATGGAAATATAGATATTTTTGGAAATTTTGAGTCTTTTTTCACATTTTGTTATATAATAAAAATAGAACCAACTATTACTTGCAATGCTTCAGCTAACTAAAGTGGTAAATTAAAAAAAGGAGGTGAATAAGCATGTTGTCTAAGCCTAAAAAAAGAATTGTTTATGCAGGTAGGGGTAAGGAAGGGGAAAATGCGGTAATCATACTAGATACAGGTGAAGAAATATTGGTTCAAGAAGCTATTCGCCAAATTAAATTAGGAAAAATAGAAACAGATTATTCTTTTTCGGCAAAATTTAAACCACCACCGGTTTCCATTTAAGTTGATAACCTTCTATTGTTAACGCTCCATGAAATTAAGTCTACTACCCTTTTAGACTTCCTTTATTCCCACCATAATAACATCCCCTTAAAATTGTCCAACAATTAAATTATTAAATATTCATCCCTCAAATATTCATAAATAATTATCTATAAAATTCTAATATTTTTGTAATTTGTGAATTTTATATACTATTCTTGTTAAAAAACGGTATAATATGAATATAATATACTATCTACTTTTCCTATTGTTAATTGTACAAATTTTCAAAATAACATCCAGGGGGTGTTAACAATTAGTACTGTAGTGATAACTCAAAAAACAGCTCTAGAAGAAAAGGTTTTTAATGTCTACTATCCCAATAAGAAAGAAGATGAAAATGATTGTTGTGATTTCAGAGAAAAACTCCTTAATGAGCTTATTGAAGAATATGATGCCAGGTTATAGTTAAAAAAGCCTGCGCCCAAAAGGCAACAGGCTTTTCTTTTTGCATTTAATTAAGCAATGAGTCTGTCATAGATAGCATAAGCTATAATTTTAGTACCGTGAACAAGTGCATCTAAATTAAATTTCATATCCATTGAATGTAATCCTGGTGTTAAATCAGCCCCCAGTCCTACATAGGCAGTTTTAATTTTACCTTTTGTACTATAGTAATGAAAATCTTCACCACCAGGTGTAATAATAGGATCCATTGCTTCACCTAAAACAGCCTCAATAGCTTTTTTAGTTCTGGCTACTACCTCATCATCAAAGTCTGCACCTGGTACACCACCTACTATAGTCACCTCTGCTTCTGCACCAATTGATTTGGCCCCGTTTTCAATAGCGGTAATAGTTTTTTGAAGCATTTCTTCCATAGCCTCATTTGTTTGGGCACGTAAATCAAAGGTCATCTCTGCTGTTTCCGGGATAATGTTATGTGCCGTGCCACCGGCCATTAACTTAGTAGTTTTTACAGAATGGGGTACAGTAGGATCAATTTTAATTGCATTTATTGCATTAACAATTTGCGCAGCGGCATCAATAGCGTTAATACCTAAATGGGGCCGGGCACCGTGGGAAGTTAATCCTTTGACTTTAGCTTTTACCACTTTGGATGCTCCATGACAGAGGGCAGGTGTTGCCTGACCAAATCTGGCTTCTTGAATAGGACGAAGATGAATACTAATCATTTCATCTACATCATCTAAAAGGCCACTGTCCAGCATTGCCTCAGCTCCACCCAAAACTTCTTCTGCCGGTTGAAAAACGATTTTTAAGGTACCTCTTTTTAAGCCAATCCGGGCAATTTCTAAAGCCGCCATTAAAACCATAGTGCTGTTTGCATCATGGCCACAAGCGTGCATATTAACATCTTGACCATCTACAGTAAAGACTAAAGCATCCATATCTGCTCTTACCGCAAAAACAGGGCCCGGCTCTTTACCTTTTAAAACACCAATTACACCGGTAGTTCCATTCACATTGGCGGTTACTTCATAACCTGCTTTTTCTAAAGCTTCTTTTATGTAGTTAGCAGTTTTTACTTCATGCCACCCTTTTTCAGGTATGGCGTGTAAATCATGATAAACTTTAAAAATCTCTTCTTTTTTAGTATCAATAGTTTGTAGCAAATCCAATTTATAGCACCTGCCTTCTATATATTTTATAAGTTTTATAAGAACAGGCAATCCCTTAATGAGACTGCCCGTTCGTAAACTACCTGTTTTATTATTCCCCTACAGTTTGTATTTACACAAAAATACGCATAATCAACATGGCAATTAAAGCATTTAAAATAGAAATTGCAAATAAAATACCATAATGTCTGCTATTAACATCAGCAGTACCTAAAAGGCGACCGGCGTACTGAATCTGAGAACCCATCAAGTAAATTGCCGGAGCTAAAATAGCCAAATGAGTCCCGTTAAGGAGTCCTTCGTTAAATAAACTTACGGCAACCCCTACGCCGCCCCCCATAGACAGCCAAGAACCCATTAATACTGTAGCTGCCTCTCCAGGCAGACCAAAGACCGCCATAATTGGAGCAAAAAGCTTACCTAATAAAGCCAGAAGTCCGGTTATATTTAAAACATGAATAATAACGAAAGCCATTAAAACGTTAGGGATGATGTTATTTACACCTAAATTCCAACCTTTGCGGGCACCTTCCACAAAAACATCAGTAATCATTTTCTTTTGTTTTGTTTCTGTTGACATTTTCTCCCCTCCTATATCCAATTAAAATTTCTACCTTTTAGAAGTAGCTTTTAAATAGAAACGCATTACGTTCGCACCAAAAACCTTCATAATAAACATTACGGCTAAAGGAATTAACATGGGTGTAGTTACGGCTAAACTACCGTCTGCATTGGCCAAAGTAAATAATGCCGCACCTGAAGAGAAAAAGTTAGTTATAGTACCACCTGCAGAAAACTGGAAGGCAGCAAAAACACTACGTTCATTATCATCTATTTCGCCATTTTCATAAAGCAGTTTGGTCATACCTGCACCGGCATCTGTACTTTGTAATGCAGCAATCAAAGCAAGACCGGCAGAACCTGGTATTCCCAAAATTGGTCTCAATAAGGGTGTCAGTAATTGTCTGGCAGCTTCTAAAGCACCTAGATATTCAACAACATTTACAACACCTAGAGCAAACATTACTGTAGGAACAAGAGTTAAAGCAAATAGGAAACCATCTTTAGCCCCGGAACCACCGGAACCTCTGAATTCAAAGGCTTTTCCGCCTTCACCCAATATTTTACCAAAAGAACCATTAAGAACTGTAAAATCAAATACTCCTAGCCAGCCAGCAGCTTTAGCAAATAATCCTGAAAAGAAAATAATTGCAAAAATAAGTGCTAAATAACTAACTAGACCTACTTTTCTTTCTTCTTGCATATTTTTAACCTCCTTTATAAATTTTGAATAAACTTATTAAATTAAAAAAATTGTATGCAAGATACTGCACCAATTATAATAACTAGTATAATAAAAACTATGCTGCTTGTAAATATTATAATTTAATAATTTCAATATTAAAACAATAGCAAGATTTTGTATTATTTATAAATAAACTATTGCTTTTTTTTTTATATTATTTTATTTAACTTGACTTATAAATTAAAGAAAATTATTCTGCATTTACTGAATAGTTGACTTAAGAAGAATTTCCTTAATTTTGTACTGGAAAAAGGCCGTGAATACCGATAAGATAGGTAAAGGACTGAGTCAGTGAAATAAATAACTAACTGAAAATTGACAGCGAGGTGTTGAAATGTTACAAAAGTTTTGGCAAAAATGTATATTGATTTTTACCACTCTATTATTATTAAGTGTTCCGTCTCTTGTCTCAGCAAAAGAAAAAATAAGTTTTATGTACCTTTACGGTGAGACAACGGAAAAATACATAGAATTGTTTGAGCAGACAAATGGTGCAGTGAATGTAGTAAGTC
The DNA here is from genome assembly GCA_002385805.1 of Peptococcaceae bacterium UBA3933. Taxonomy (GTDB): domain Bacteria; phylum Bacillota; class Peptococcia; order Peptococcales; family BICA1-8; genus UBA3933. Next base: position 7,288 of record DGEF01000038.1, on the reverse strand, counting down.
CCAATTATTTTGAGCTTGATACAAATGGTAGCCTTGTCATTAACGTAGATCCTGTACTGACTCAGTATATGCAGAAAAAACAAATTAAAGTAGTGCCTTATTTAAGCAACCACTGGGATAGGAATCGAGCACAATTAGCATTAAACAATCCCCAAAAATTAGCCGCCGACCTGGCCCAGGCAGTTCTTAACTATAATTTGGACGGAGTTAATGTTGATCTAGAAAACTTAACCTTTGATGACCGGCAAAAGTTAACCTATTTTGTTTCATTGTTAAAAGAAAAATTGTCTCCTCATGGAAAAACCGTTTCTATTGCCGTAGGAGCAGTAGACAAGCCTATTTATTCCGGCTGGAAAAGCGCTTATGAACTTAGCAACCTTAGTCAAGTAGTGGACTATATGATTGTTATGGCTTATGACCAACACTGGCAAGGCAGTGCTCCAGGACCTGTGGCCGCTTTGCCCTGGGTGAAAAGCAACTTAGAATATATGTTAACTCAGATCCCCAAAGAAAAATTAGTCCTGGGGATACCTTTTTACGGAAGGTACTGGACTAATGGTCAGGGTGGTGCCGGTATTTGGTACAATAATGTTATAAAAGCAGTTGCCGAAAATAACGGAACCATCGAATTTCACCCGGAATACCGGGTACCTGTAGCCAGATACACTGACAGTAATGGCAACTATAAGGAAATCTGGTTTGAAAATGCTCAAAGCCTTCAGGAGAAAATCAATTTAGTCAATATTTATGGGCTTAAAGGTGTATCAGCCTGGCGTCTAGGGCAAGAGGATCCTAGTATCTGGAAGGACTATGCTAACTGGCTTTATGGCACCTACTTTCAGGACATAACCAACCACTGGGCTAAAGAGGACATAATTTACTTAAGCGAGCGAAACATTGTGGCCGGCCGGAGTGCTCAAATATTTGCCCCGGATGCAGGGGTTACCCGGGCAGAAGCAGTGGCCATGTTATCCCGAATATTTAACTGGGAAATAAGCTCAACTAATCCTTTTACTGATGTACCAGACAGCCACTGGGCCATCCAACCTATTTTAATGGCTTATAATCACTCCATTGTTCGCGGCATCAGTGCTGACAAGTTCGGACCGGAACAAAATTTAACCAGAGCTCAATTGGCGGTTATTCTTCAAAGGGCTTTTGCTCTAGAATATTCCGGGGAAATTAACTATGACTTTTACGATGTACCGGAACACCACTGGGCCGCTAAAGAAATATATGCCTTAAAAGGATTGGGACTAATCGCCGGCCGCACTCTTACCGATTACGCCCCGGAAGCCAAGGTAACCCGTGCAGAATTAGCGGCTATGGTGGCAAGAATAATTAGGGAGTAAAAAATAAAAATATTACAAGAAGAAATAAACGGCTTGTGTTAAGCAAATTTTTTGCTGACATAAGCCGTTTTAAATTAATTATGAAGTAAATAATTTGGCAAGAACGTTATAAACAGGTATCCTACCAGTACCGCGGCTACCAGAGAAAGGAATGCGGCCACCGCTCCCCTTCTAGCCATTTTACTTAAATCTATCCCGTAAGCAGCGACAATAGCCGGTCCTCCGGAAGAAGAAGGCAGCATAATGGAAACATTCCCCACAGCACTCACGATATAAACAAAAGGTAGGGGATTAACCCCTAACTGGGTAAGAGTAGTAATTATTAAGGGGATAATTACGGCCATTGAACCGGTAATAGTCATAATATTGCTTAATAGAACTGCCAAAAAAGAAAAGGTAATCAATATCCCTAAATTGCCCCAGGTGGCAAAAGGAGTAAGCAAAGATATTAATAAATCGGCGGCACCGCTCAAGGCGATTACTTCTCCTAATGCCATTCCTCCTGCAAAAAGCAAGTACATGCCCCACATTAACCTAGGTTGAGTATACTTCCAGGTAATTAATTTCTCTTCTCCTATCGGAATAGCGAAAGATAGGACGGCTATTAATAAAAATAGGTAGGGTGGCTTTAACCCAGGTAAAAGATGTTCATATAAAGGTCGGAGAAACGATAACAATACTGCGGTACCAAATAAAAACAGGCCCCACTTTTCGCCTTTTGTCCACTTGCCTAATTTTTCATATTCTTTACGAAAAAAGCTATTACCATTGGGTAATTTTTTAAATTCGAAAGGAAAGCGGAGAATAACTAATAAAATAGGAAGACAAATTGTTAAAAAAAACGGTAACATTTTAATAACCCAGGTAATAAACATGACTTCTTTATGTAAGATCAAATCTTCAATGTACTTAATTACTACTAAGTTCATAGCCCCACCTAAAGGTGTGGCAAAACCAATACTGGAACCCCAGGCAATAGCCAATAAAACACCTGTGGCGTATTCACTTCGAGAGAAATCTTCTGCCGTTTTAATGTTCACTGCATTTAACGTAGCTACAGCAATGGGAATTAATGCGGCAGCTACTACCGTATTGGGAATAAAGGAACTTAAAACAGCAGCCAGGATAAACCAAACAACAATTTGCTTACTTACATTAGAACCTACCCTTAACAACACCGCTAAAGCAATACGTTTATCAAGTCCCCATCTCTGCCAAATAAGTGTTAAAATATTGGCTCCCAGTAATAAAAACACAATGGGACTGGAATATTTACTTAAGACTAAATCCAGGGGGGCAAATCCTCCCAGAGCAGTGACTATTATTGGCAATAAAGCGGTAACGGAAGGGTGTACGGGACGGAAAACCCACCAGAGAAGCATCCAAATTAAGAGTCCTATCCCTCCACGGGCATTAAAGGATACCTGTTCCACAGATAGCAACATAAATCCGAAAAATACGGCAGGTCCGATAATAAAACTTATAAATTCTTTGGTTATATAAAATGATTTATGGTTTTTAGCTAATTCTGTAAGCAAATGTTTCGCCTCCAAGAATTCATTCCTTCCATAATTTTATTTTACTCTTTAAATTCTGGAATAAAAAGCCCTGATTAACAAAGAGCCCACTCCGGAGCAGTTCCGAAGTGGGATAAAATATAGCATTTGATTATCGTAGGCTCCAGGCTGCTACCAGTTTTTTCAGTACAGGTGGAACCTCATATCCTTCCTTATTTGATTGATAAGAAATCACGTATTCAAAAGTATCTCCCCGCAAGCCGGTACGTAGAGCTTCCAAGGCCAGTACCTCATTTGCCGGTATGTTCCCTAAATTTACTTCCACCCCAAACCTGGTAATAAAATCTACCTGTTGATTCTTTAAGGGTGCTTCCCAGATAATATTATCCACACCGGAAAATTTATTAATAAATTCTTCTAGCTTATCTTCCATTAACTTTCCTTCTTTATCATACAACCCAATACCTTTACCACTTTCCCGGCCTTCCATAATTACCTTCCAGGCACCCCACTCTAAATCCAAACTGGCCTGTTGAAAAAGATTAGTAATAGAGACCTTGGCTTTTGCGTCTTTCTTCCCTACTTCTGTTAAAACTTTAAAGCCTTTCTCCAAAGCCAAATCAATTATTTTCTTTCTTTCGTCCCTGCTTAAATTAATGGTACCATCGGAAACCTCTACTAACCGAAAACCTAATTCTTTTGCTCTCTCTAAATAAGAATTAATCCTACCCTGCCAATAAGCTACCTCCAAGAAAGTCCCTCCAGGGTAGATTTCCACATTATACTGATGGGCTAGGTAAATTTTTTCCCGCAAAACTTCTTTGTCGTAAAAGGCTGAGGTCCCAAACCCTAACTTTAACAGATCAATATACCCAGCGGCAGTCTCTAATAAGTCTTTTGTTTCAGAAAGTCCTAAACCTTTGTCAATAACCATGGTCAATCCTGTCTGACGCGGTTTGCCGCGCCTGTTCCCTAAAGGTGGGACAATAATATCATTCCAAGCTCCATTTTCAAGCAAAAAAAGCACCTTCTTTCCTCGTCTCTTCTTTCACAAACAGACTATGCAGACAAAGGAAAAAAGGTGAATAGATGCAAACAGTCCTTTAAGATTATCTTACCCACTCATTCATTATCCTATCATGAATCTGTTCAAAAATCAGCCCTGCCATAAACCAAACCGGAGCATAATCAAGCCGGATATAACCATTAACGGAAAAATGTTTTCCGCTGTAATCCCAAGGACACCTCCCTACCAGCGCTTCTAAAAAATAACCGGCTAAGTACTCAATAAGAAAAATCAAACACATATAAACAAGCCCTCGTACCCACCACTTATACTCCCGAATCTCATCATGAATGAATTCTAAAAATACCGCCAGGCCATAAATCGGAAACATCCATAAATATGTACGACTTTCTAAGGTCAACTGTCCTTTTATTAAGGATCCCAAACCGGTCCATAATACTTCTATTAACCAACCTAATGTTCCGTAGATAAAGTACCTTTTTACCATGGCATTATTTTGCCAAATTAGAAGAAATTTATGTAATTTTTTCTAGTTAATTAATAAGAACCTCCGGTTCTGTCATTTTTACTGTATCCAAATTAGGTACAATGTTAATCCAGGCATGTTCACCTACAAATTCCATAGGTTTACCTTCATAGAAAAACTCAATCTCTGTATTAGCTTTCTTCTTTTCCCAAGTTCCTTCAAAACCCTGTCCCTTTGTAAAATATAAAGCTTGTCCACTACCTATTATGTCAATATCCGTTTTCGGTTCATTATTCTGTGCATATTGCCTGGTTTTTGCCGCCAGCACAATAACATTTTCCGTAACAATTTCCCCACCTTCTAAAGATACATGAGGTTTGCCGTTTATGTAACGTTTATATCTTTCCCCATCCCATTCATAAGTTACAGCATATGAAAAATTAGGCTGATTAGAATAAGTGATTTCAATTAAATCAACGGGTTTTCCGCCGGTAACAGTCCCTTGAGGTAAAGGTTTTAAAGGAAGTAGTTCATACTTTTTAACCTGAGCTCCCTTCAGTAACTGTTCAGTGCTGGTATAAAGGTTATGGGGCATTTTTCTGTCTTTAGTTCGCCAAAAATAACTACCGGAATTATAAATTTCATCCAAGTCTTTTACCTTTAATTTTTTTATTAAACTTAGAGCATCTGTACTACCCCCTGCATGAGCCAGGGGGAAATCATGACCTTTAGCAATTTCAGCAAAATAATAACGGGCACTGCGCACGGGACCAATTTTTTCACAACCCCTGGAATGGAAAACAGCCAGATAACGGGTAATACCACCTTCCGCTAACATTTCATATACTCGGTCGGCTTTATCTAAACCGCTCTGAGGGTTAGCTTTGGGATGATTATCGATAGAAACCATAAAAGCACCGGGCAGCTCTTTTTCTGCCTTAACCAGAGGCTCAGGACCTAAATCCTCTTCTTCAATTTCCTCCTGTTCTTCAATTTCAGCAGGAACTATAGTTTCACTGGGCTGTTCTTCTTTATCACTGCAACCGAAACTTAAAACTAATAGCAATATTAAGACTAGTAAAAAACTTCTGCGCATGGGTTACCTCCTTTGATTTAGTGGCTAGTTATTAGTGGCTGGTGGCTTGTATTACGACCTTCGCCGTCAGGCGAATTATAAATGTTCATCTTCTAAACTTGCCATAAAAAACTCTAACTTTTTGCATTCGGGACAAAGGAATACTTTGGCAGGTAAATCTTCGGCTAATTTTTTTTCTCCCAAGTACTCCAAAGGTAATTGACACTTGGCACAGGAGAGTTTCATTTCGGATTCTTTTTCCAAATCCGAAGTTTTTTCCGAAACAGGACTTTCTTCCTGCATTTTTTCTTTTAAATCATTTAGTTCAACTAAAATTAAATTACTAATGATTTCTAACGCTTGTCTGTTTCTGGCATCTATTTTTATAGTTGTTTCATCTTCTAAAGTAATATAAAAAAAACCTATTCCCGCTTCTCCATGGGTTTCCAAATTGTTCCCTTTAATAACCGCCCACCGAATCAGTCCGCGGGAAAGAAGGATTTTTTCAATTTCCTTAAGTGTGTTTTTAAAATAAGGAACAGTAAAAAATTCACTAAGCATTTTCATTACCTCTTAATCTTTTAAATAATACAGATTTCTCTAAGAAAAATAATAATGGTAAACCTAAAAAATAACAAGCTCCGATTTGGCCAATGGCTACATAGCTAGCTGTTAAGTAAAAAGGCATATCGGAAAAATAACTCCACATAAATCCTATTACTATGGCATTTACCACAACCGGAGGTAAAGGAGCCAACCATCGTGAAGGCATTTTACTGGTAAGGAAAGCAGCAGCTAAGCTGGCTAAACTACCAAAAACAATGTCATAAATCCCCAAACCGCTATAAATATTGGCCAGGGCACAACCAATAAACAAACCCCAGATACTTTCCGGCATAAAAAAGGGTAAAACAGTTAAAGCTTCAGATACTCGAAATTGAACAAAATTGTAGGAAATAGGCGCCAGGCCAATGGTTAAACTAGCATAAACTGCTGCAATTAAGCTAATCTTAGTTATAACTTTAATGTTCAATTGCTCTACCTCCTCAATTTTTAAAAAAAGTGAAACATTGTGACCCTAAAAAGTAACCACAGCCGGTGTTTACCAGTTTTTAAGACCCTCTAAATCTTTAATAATTATATTTTTCCCAGAAATATCGATAATTTTTGCTTGGTTTAACTTGCTCAAAATGCGGCTGATAGTTTCTCTAGTAACTCCTACAAGACCGGCTAAATCTTGACGTGTAATTTTTACGCATAGTTCAATACCCTGAGCAGTTTTTCGTCCATGACCATTAGCTAAAGTTACCAATACTTGAATCGTACGCTCCACCGCATCATTAGAGCCTAGCTGTTTTATCCTGTCCTGTATGGTCATTAATTTACTCGTTAGAGCCCTAATTACTTCCAAAGCCATTTCAGGATTTTTAAGTACCAAATCCTCCAGATCCTTATTACTTACCATCCCCACAACTGCATCTTCTATTACTTCAGCGGTAGCCGGATAAGTACTCCCTTTTCTAAACAGGGTAGTTTCCGCAAAAAAATCTCCTACTCCTAAAATAGCAACTATAATTTCTTTACCGGATTCTGATGATTTGGAAATTTTCACCTGTCCGGATTTTATAAAATAGACAGCACTTCCTGGTTCGCCCTCCAAAAAAATAATCGTACCTTTCGGATAAAATCTTTCTCGCATAAATTTAGAGACTTCTTCCAAAATTTCAGTATTTAACTCACTAAAGAAACTTACCTTGCGTAAAAGTTCCAGATCTTGTTTGAGCAAAATATCACGCTCCTTTTTTTAGTGATTAGTGACTGGTGACTAGTGACTAGTATCTCGCCCACTCG
>DGEF01000016.1:405-8852 GCA_002385805.1 Peptococcaceae bacterium UBA3933 | reverse complement strand
CTATCGGTCACACCCAGTTTTTAAAGATACTACTGGAAGAAATCAAGTGTCCACCTAAAGAACAAAATCATTTATATAAATCCCTGTTAGACAATGATTATGTAAATTATAAGAACGTTGTTAATAATTTAAATATAATTGACAAGTACAAGAGTTATCTTTTACAGGTACTTAAGCTGCGGGGGGAATTAGGAAACATTTTAGAGGCTAAAGACTGGTTTAAAACTTCTCAGTGGCAAAATGTCTTTCAGGATTTTTCGAACTTATGGGAAAAAATATGCAGTTACCAGATTCAAAAAAATGTGGGTTTTGATTTAACTTTAGTGGGCAGCCAAAATTATTACACAGGGCTGATTTTTAACATTTACTGTCAAGGTAGCCCTGTGCCTGTTTGCACCGGAGGTCGTTATGACGGATTATTAAGCAGTTTTGGACGACCGGCCCCGGCCACAGGCTTCGCCATAAACATAGAGGATTTAATTACTTTAGTTGGCTAGTTTCAATAACCACGGATAAACACAGATGAACATGAATTAACACTAATAATTCGCCTAACGGCGAAGGTTAAGGTTTAGGTTAAGTCTGGGTAAAAGGCAAGTCTGAAGTGGGCTTAATTTGAATTTCCTTCGGTCGTAAGGTTAAAGTTGAGGAATTTTAATCTTCCTTTGTCATGAAAATATTTACTTTCGCTAAGCTAGACTCCGAATCGGAATAATCTAAGCTTGCTAGAGAATAAAAGCTGACCGTGCTCAATGGGCCGTCCCTGTCCCAATTCGCACTCTAGCTGACGTCCTGTCAGCTAGCCAGCTTTTATTACTTCGGCTTCGCTAAGATTATTTAGCCGATTCTCCGTATAGCCGCTCAAGTAAAATTTTCATTTGTTGCGGTGCGTTAAAGGAGGAGATCGCTTCATCCGGCACTTAATTTACCGGTTGTTTAGCTTTGAAGCAATTAAGTGCGGGATTCGTGATGACACAGATGACGTCAGTCTGAAATTAAGGTGAAACAATTTCTTAACCTTAACCTCAACCTTAATCCTTACGACCGAAGGTCGTAATTCCAGCCACCAGCCACTAATAACTAGCCACTATCAGTAAAGGAGTGTTCACTGAAATGCTAACGATTGCCCTTCCCAAAGGCCGAATTTTAGAAGAGGCCAATAACTTAATGAAAAAGGCGGGAGTAATTAAAGAAGATATTAAAGAAGGACGAAAATTAATTATTGACTGCTCCGACAAAAATATTCGTTTCATTTTAGCTAAACCCCAAGATGTGCCTACATATGTAAAATACGGGGTTTGTGATGTAGGTATTGTGGGGAAAGACGTTTTGTTAGAAGAGGGAGAAGGTGTTTATGAACTTATGGATTTAAAGATAGGTCTTTGCCGCCTTTCCCTTTGCGGTAAACCTATTCCCATTTTTCAGCAGGGAGAAATGGTCCGGATCGCTACCAAGTATCCTAAAAGCACCGGTGATTATTTTAGAGCAAAGGGACAGCAGGTGGAAGTCGTTAAACTTAACGGTTCTGTAGAATTGGCTCCTATCTTGGGTTTAAGTGATTATATTGTGGATATCGTTTCTACAGGTAAAACCCTCAAGGAAAACGGTTTAGTGGAACTGGAGGAAATAGCTCAAATTTCCAGCCGCTTAATTGCTAACCAGGCTACCTATAATTTAAAACACAATCTTATTGAAAACTTAGCCCTTAAACTGGAAAGAGCTTTGCCAGCGGAATGAATGTGTCTATTGCCTGTAAGGAGGTTAAAAAAATGAGTTTTACTGTTTATCCTGCTATTGATATTCGTGACGGCAAGTGTGTTCGTTTGTTTCAAGGTGATTATAACCTGGAAAGCCGGTACTATATGAACCCTTTGGAGCCTGCCCAAAAATGGGCCCAGGCGGGAGCCCGTTGGCTGCATATTATTGATTTAGACGGAGCCAGAACAGGTAAACCTGAAAATTTGCCTTTAATCAAAGAGATAATCAACCAGGTAAAAGTTAATATCCAGATTGGAGGCGGCCTTAGGACCTGGGAAACAGTAGAAACCTATTTAGAAGCGGGGGCAAAAAGGGTTATTTTAGGCTCAGTGGCTTTCAAAGACCCTTCTTTAGTGAAAAGGCTACTGGAAACTTACGGCCCGGAAAAAATCATAGTTTCCTTAGACAGTCGCAAGGACCGGGTTTATTCAGACGGTTGGTTATCCCAGGCAAGCTCCGGAGTTTTAGAGGTCGCTCAAAGGTTAGCCCAGTTGGGTATTAAAACTTTTATTTATACCGATATAGAGAAAGACGGGACCTTGACCGGTCCCAATATAGAAAAATCTTTGGAACTTGCCCAAAAAACAAAATGCAACGTTATTGTTGCCGGAGGTATTGGTTCTGGTCAGGATATTTTAGATTTAATTCCTTATTACCAAGCAGGACTTAAAGGAGCGGTTGTGGGCCGAGCCCTTTATACAGGTAATATTAATCTCAAAGAATTAATTGCCCAAATTGAAAGGGGAAATTAGATTGGTTGCCAAGAGAATAATCCCTTGTCTGGATGTTAAAGACGGGAGGGTGGTTAAAGGGGTCAACTTTGTAAATTTAAAGGAGGCGGGGGACCCCCTTGAACTGGCTCTCTATTATGATCAGTGCGGTGCCGATGAGCTGGTACTTTTGGATATTTCCGCCGGACAGGAAGGTCGTAAGACCGGGTTGAAAATTGTTCAAAAAATAGCCGAAAATATCACCATTCCCTTAATCGTAGGGGGAGGGATTAACTCCCTGGACGATATTAAAAGTGTCTTACAAGCAGGAGTGGCTAAAGTCAGTTTAAATACAGCCGCTGTTTTAAATCCGGAATTTATTAAAAAAGCAGGTCAGGTTTTTGGCAGTCAGCGTATTCTTATTGCCATTGATGCTAAATTCAACTCTTCCTGGGGCACCTGGGAAGTCTATACCCATGGCGGTACCCGCCCTACCGGTCGTAAAGTCCTGGAGTGGGCAAAAGAAGTAGAAGAACTGGGAGCAGGTGAGCTGCTTTTAACCAGCATGGATTGTGACGGTCGGAAAGAAGGTTTTGATTTACCTTTGTTCCAAGAAGTCTGTACTCTTGTTAACCTGCCGGTAATCGCTTCCGGTGGTGCCGGAAGCCAAGAACACTTTCTTGATTTATTCTTGCAAACAAAGGCCAGTGCAGCTTTGGCCGCTTCCATCTTTCACTATCGTGAAACATCTATCCAAGAAATAAAAGCCTCTCTGAAAGCAAAGGGGGTCGCAGTTCAGTGAATGAATTAAATATAGAAGAAATCAAATGGAACAATGATAATTTATTACCGGTTATTGTCCAGGATTATTTAACAGGCAAGGTCTTAATGCTGGCTTATATGAATAAAGAATCTCTTACCAAAACAATCCAAACCAAAGAAACCTGGTTCTTTAGTCGTTCTCGGCAAAGCCTGTGGCACAAGGGAGAAACCTCAGGCAACATTCAAAAAGTAGTAAGCTGGGGCCTGGACTGTGACCGGGATACACTTTTACTCCAGGTAAAGCCAACAGGTCCGTCCTGTCATTTAGGTCGCGAAAGCTGTTTTGAAGAAGGCAGTGAAACTTTAATCGAAGAGTTAAGCAAAGTAATCAGAAAACGAGCTGAAGAAAGACCTGCCGGATCATATACAACCTATTTATTTACAGAAGGTTTAGACAAAATCCTAAAAAAAGTAGGGGAGGAAGCGGCAGAGGTTATTATTGCGGCTAAAAACAAAAATCCTGAGGAAATCGCCTCAGAAATGGCTGATTTAATCTATCACTTACTGGTGCTATTGACAGAAAGGGAAATGCACCTGCGCCAGGTGTTGCAAGTGCTGGTAAAAAGGAGGAGTTAAGGTGAATATATATGAATGGAGTAAACTTGATGACAAAACCAAAAGGAAAATTTTACGCCGGGCGGAAAGAGACATTACTCAGCAAATGGAAGTGGCCTGGGAAATAATTAATGAAGTAAAAGAAAAGGGTGACCAGGCCCTTTGTTACTATACAGAGAAATTTGATCAGGCTAAATTAAGCAGTACTTCTTTAAAAGTGACAGAAGAAGAAATAAAGGATGGTTACCGACGGGTAAGCCCTGAATTTCGGGAAACTTTAGAGTTTGCCGCCGCCAATATTCGCAAGTTTCATCTCCGGCAAATGCCCCAGCCTTTTTGGTTTGTAGAAACTGTTCCCGGAGTAGTGGTTGGTGAAAAAACCACTCCTATCTCTGATGTGGCTATTTATGTACCACGGGGTAAAGGAAGCTTTCCTTCAGTGCTGTTAATGCTGGCCATTCCTGCTCTGGTAGCGGGAGTGCAAAGAGTAGTAGTAGTTACACCCCCCAACCCCCAGGGCAACTTGGATGAAGGTGTTCTAGCGGCGGCTAAGGTAGCGGGAGTGAAGGAGATGTATAAAGTAGGGGGTGTCCAGGCAGTTGCCGCCGTAGCTTATGGGACGGAAACCATTCCTCCCTGCCATAAAATAATCGGACCTGGTAATTCCTATGTAACTGCAGCCAAAAGACTCTTAAGCGGGGTAATCGACGTGGGAACTCCGGCGGGCCCCAGTGAAGGCATAATATTAGCCGATGAAACTGCCGATCCCCGAAAAGTTGCTTTGGATTTAATGATTGAGGCAGAGCACGGACCTGACTCCGCCGCCCTTTTAATTACCCATGTACCTGATTTAATTTCTAAGGTTCAAGAGATAATACCTCAACAGTTAGCAAAACTATCCGAAAAGCGTAAATATTTTGTTACTGAAGTATTAAAGGGATATGGGGGAGCCATCCTTACGGAATCTTTAGAACAGTCCATAGAGGTAGTAAACCTTTACGCTCCAGAGCATATGGAAATTATGACTGAAAAACCCTGGGAAGTACTACCTAAAATTAAAAACGCCGGCGAAATTCTGTTAGGGGAAAATGCACCTATTACCCTGGCTAATTTCCTACTGGGACCCAATGCCATTTTACCTACAGGAGGCTTTGCTAAAACTTATTCCAGTGTATCTGTCCACGATTTTCTCAAAAGGTCTTCCTTTGGGTACGTTACCAAGGAAGGTTATGAATTAGTCAAAGATAAAGCAGTATGCTTTGCCAGGGAAGAAGGCTTCGAAACCCATGCCCGAGCAATTCTTGATAGAGACTAGGCTCTGGGGATATTAGACTAAACCACGGATGAACACAAAAGTAGTGGGCGAGTGGGCGAGAAACTATAATTATGGCATGACAGCTTTCGGGTTAAAGTGCATGACGGCATGACTTCTTTCGGGTCTAGCTTATGGGTCAGCATTACGGCTCTAGGGATAATCTGCAAGTCAGTGGGCAACAGGATACAGGAGGCAAGAAAAGTAGGAGTGGGATTCATGTCATCGCGAACCCAGCACTTAATTACTTTAAAGCTAAACATTCAGTTAATTAAGTGCCGGGTGAAGCGATTCCCTTCTTATATGCATCGTTGTAAATGAAAATATTATACTTGAGCGGCTATACGGAGAATCGGCTAAATAATCTTAGCGAAGCCGAAGTAATAAAAGCTGGCTAGCTGACAGGACGTCAGCTAGAGTGCGAATTGGGCCAGGGACGGCCCATTGAGCACGGTCAGCTTTTATTCTCTAGCAAGCTTAGATTATTCCGATTTGGAGTTCTAGCCTAGCGAAAGTAAATATTTTCATGACAATAACCAGACACTATAGAAAGTGAGGTATAAAATTGAAAGTTCAAGTAGCAAGAAAGACACAGGAGTCAATAATTACGGTAACCGTTGATGACGGGGAGAGAGACCCTCAGGGTAAAAAAGAATTAAAGACACCGTTACCTTTTTTTAATCATATGTTGGAACAAATCGTCTGGCGTAGTGAGTTAAATATAGGTGTTAATGTAGAATTAGATCACTTTTTCCTTAATCATGTTATTTGTGAAGATGTAGGAATCACATTGGGCAGAGCATTAAAAGAATTCTTAGAGAAAAGACAGGCGGTAGGAGCAAAAGGATATGGCTTTGCTTTAGCCACTATTGATGAATCATTAGCTCAGGCTGTCCTCAGTTTTGAGAGCCGGGCTTATCTAGACCTAAATTTTAATGATATCCCTGTTCCTTCAATTACCGAAGGTATGCAGTCAGAGGACCTGGTGGCTTTTTGGGAAGGTTTTGTACAAGGGGCTCAGGCTACATTGCATTTAGACCTTTTAAAAGGAAGAGACAATCACGGTCACCATCATTGGGAGGCCCTTTTCCGTTCTGTAGGACAGGCTTTGCGGGATGCACTGGAAATAAGGCCTTGGCGTAAAGATATGGCAGCAGGTGTGGCCGGGAAGATAAGCTTTCAAGTAGATATAACTTGAGGCAGGAAGTAGGAGGCAAGGGGCTAGGAGTGGGCGAGAAACTATAATTACAGCATTACGGCTAAAGGGCTAAGCTTACGGGTTCGCATTACAGCTACCGGGCAAATATTTTGGGTTAGCATCTGCTTAGGGGGCTTACTGCATAATGCATCTGCTTTTGAGTCCACCTTTAGGGCTGCATCTACAATTGAGCCAATCTGCTTGAGGCATTATTTACTGTGTAACACTTTGAAGTAATGCATCGTATAAAAATGTCATTCATTGGATGCATCCCGAAAAATTTTCATACATCGGATGCATCACGCAGTATATCCCAAAAGAAGATGCTGACACACAAGTTAAACCCAAAAGTCGTCATGCCGTCCCAAAATTTTAACCCCATAGCCATTTACTTGCGTGGCTATATGAAAAATCGCTAAATAATCTTATCGAAGCCCAGGTAATAAAAGCAGACTAGCCGACAGGACGTCGGCTAGTCTGTATGATATTACACTATGCCATGCATTTTTCCAGCATTCTTCTTTCTTTCAATACCTCAATCAGGGTTTCTCCCATAACCGCCGGAGTTTCGGCAACCCTAATTCCGTTTTTGCGAAGGGTTGCGATTTTTTCCGCTGCCGTACCTTTGCCACCTGAAATAATTGCACCGGCATGGCCCATCCTTTTTCCTGGAGGAGCCGTTTGCCCACCGATAAAGGCTACAACGGGTTTAGTCATATTCTCTTTTATCCAGCGAGCAGCTTCCTCTTCGGCAGTACCCCCGATTTCCCCGATCATGATGACGGCATATGTATCTTCATCTTCGTTAAATAATTTTAAGACATCGATAAAACTAGTGCCATTGACCGGGTCACCGCCAATGCCTACTGCTGTAGACTGGCCAATTCCGGCTTTGGTCAATTGGTCTACAGCTTCATAGGTAAGGGTTCCTGATCTGGATACTACACCAACATGCCCTTTTTTATGGATATAACCAGGCTGAATACCTATTTTGCACTCATCTGGAGTAATTACACCGGGACAATTAGGACCGATTAGGCGGGTTTTTTTGCCTTCCATATACCTTTTTACTTTTACCATGTCTAATACAGGGATTCCTTCTGTAATACATACAACTAAATCTAATTCAGCATCAACTGCTTCAATAATAGCATCAGCGGCAAAGGCAGGAGGTACATAAATAACTGAAGCGTTGGCCCCGGTTTCTTTTACAGCATCAATAACCGTATTAAATACCGGTACCCCTTCAACCTTTGTTCCTCCTTTACCAGGAGTTACTCCACCGACAATTTTGGTACCATAGGCCAGCATCTGTTGGGTATGAAATAAACCTGCGGAACCGGTTATTCCCTGAACGATTACTTTTGTATCTTTATTTACCAAAATACTCATTTTATGCCCACCTTTCTTCTCTTTGTAAAAGTGAAACAATTTTTTGAGCTCCGTCAGCCATGGATTCGGCAGTAATAATATTCAATCCCGATTCATCTAACATTTTTTTGCCTAATTCTACATTAGTACCTTCCAGGCGAACTACAAGAGGAAGATTTAAACCAACTTGTTTGGTGGCGGCTATAATACCTGCGGCTATTACATCACACTTCATAATGCCTCCAAAGATGTTTACGAAAATTCCTTCAACTTTACTGTCGGCTAGGATAATCTTAAAGGCCTCAGTAACCTTTTGGACACTTGCACCACCGCCTACATCCAAGAAGTTAGCCGGTTCCCCGCCGTAATACTTAATAATATCCATGGTGGCCATGGCTAATCCGGCCCCGTTCACCATACACCCAATATTTCCATCCAAAGCGATATAGCTTAAATCATATTTACTTGCTTCAATTTCTTTGGGATCTTCTTCATTTAAGTCTCGATACTCTAGAATGTCTTTATGTCGGTAAAGAGCATTATCATCAAAATTTAATTTCGCATCTAAAGCCAGTACCTGTCCGTCTCCGGTGATGACCAGAGGGTTGATTTCTGCAATAGAACAGTCTTTTTCCACAAATACTTGATAGAGACCTAGCATAAATTTTGCTGCTTTATTGACTAATTCAGCAGGTATATTAATGTTAAAAGCTAACCGTCT
>DGEF01000016.1:0-155 GCA_002385805.1 Peptococcaceae bacterium UBA3933 | reverse complement strand
TCTTCAATTTCCGTTCCCCCTTCTTCAGAACCCATTAAAACAATGCGGGAAAGGGAGCGGTCCAGGACAAGACCCAGGTAATATTCTTTTTTAATATCACAGCCTTCTTCGATTAATAAACGTTTAACAACTTTACCTTCGGGACCTGTTTGATG
>DGEF01000011.1 GCA_002385805.1 Peptococcaceae bacterium UBA3933 | reverse complement strand
CCATAATACTTTGGCCATGTTTTTTTCTTGTTTCTGTTTTCGTATTTTCCCATTTCTGCCAGTGTGCATTTAAGCATCCTCTCCTGAGTATAAATAACGACTTATATTATAAACTATGGCTTAATATTTTTGTAGTAGCCAGGGATAGGGCAGAGTTAGCGTAATATTGCTTTGGAAAAAAACGAGTTTTTTCTTGCTCTGAAGAGGACATAGGAGGAAGTGTATAGAAACAGTAAGGATAGGAAACCTTATTTGAGAAGTTAACGAAAAAGGGTCTAAAAAATACCCTGATAGCAATATTTGGTGTAGTAAGGTAAAGGTAGTGAGTATCTGTGTGTGGTAGATTTACATTAACACGGAAGAAAAAAGATATTTTAGAAGAATACCAAAAAAGATTTAATCGCGAAATCATAGATATTTCCAATAAAATATATGCTGAAAATTATAATGTTTCACCGTCGCAGGAAGTAGCGGTAATTTATTGTGAGGGTAAGCAGCTATGTTTTGATTATCATAAGTGGGGATTAATACCTCACTGGTCTAAAGATAAGAAAATTGGTAATAAATTGATTAATGCACGGGTGGAAACAATTGCTGAAAAGCCCTCTTTTCGGGATTCTTTTTATAACAACAGATGCTTGATAATTGCTGATGGCTATTATGAATGGCAAAAGAGGGGCAAGGGAAAAATACCTTTTTATTTTTTGTTGGAAAACCACAAAATTTTTGCTTTTGCCGGCATTAGAGCCCTTTGGCAAAACGGTGATGAATTAATTAATTCTTGCGCAATTATTACGGCTGATGCTCTTGAAAATATTGCTCATATCCACAATCGAATGCCGATTATCTTAAACTCACAGAGTGAGTTGGACTGGATTAATCCTGAATTTAGAGATAAAAACCAATTGTTAAACATATTAGAAAATAACTCAAATAATCGTTTATCCTACTACCAGGTTTCAACTAAAGTAAATAATCCTAGTAACAATACAAGTGATTTGATTAAGAGAGAAAATAATGAAATGACGCTTTTTTAACCAAGAAATTGAAATTATAATTATTAATTCGATTATATTTTTCCGGTATGCTTATTTTTATGTCCATTTGCAATTATGCTGTAAGCACAGGAATAACAGATGGATAAGGGCTTAATTATTAATTCTGGGCTAATATTTCTGTAGAAGCCAGGATAAGTGAAAGATTTTTGTTGAGGATGTTGGTGGGAAATGGTAACATAACCATAGATATAGAAAAAATTAGTAAATGTAGATTAAGGAGTGAATTTGGATGAAAAACGTAGGCTATAATGAGTACCTGAAGGAGGTTTTAGAGCAGCTTCCCAAAGGGGCTTTCTTGACCGTAAAAAATGGAGAGCAATTAAATACTATGACTATCGGTTGGGGTACTGTGGGTTATATCTGGAAAATGCCTGTTTTTATGGTACTGGTTCGTCATTCCCGGCATACATACCGATTACTGGAAGAGGCGAAAGAGTTTACGATAAGTATTCCCCTGAAAAATGATTTTAAGAAGGAATTAGCCCTTTGTGGCACTAAATCCGGCAGGGATATGGATAAAATTAAAGAAGCTAAGCTGAACCTTTTGCCTGCTCAAACCATGGAAACTCCCATTATTGACGGGTGTGGTCGGTATTTTGAATGTAAAGTAGTTTATCAACAATCCATGGAACCGTCTTTACTTATCCCTGAAATCAAAGGAACTGCATACAAACAAGGAGATTATCACGTATTATACTACGGTGAAATTAAAGCATCCTATATTAACGAAGATTATATTTAAAGAATGTTTGTAAGACCTGTTTTTGGCGGGTCTTATTATTTTGGTCTTGCTAGGACATTGTAAAAAGTAGTATATTAGTTTAGGTAAATCCTTTCTTTATTTAAAGTTAAATGGAGGAAAAAATATGATCTTAATTGAACTACTAAAAGCGGTATTTTTAGGAATAGTGGAAGGTATAACCGAATGGTTGCCCATAAGCAGTACCGGACATATGATTTTGGTGGAGGAGTTTATTCAGTTAAATGCATCAGCTGCCTTTAAAGAAATGTTCTTTGTAGTTATTCAATTAGGGGCAATTATGGCTGTTGTTCTTCTATATTTTTATAAATTAAATCCTTTTTCCCCTAGAAAATCTCGACTGGAAAAAATTGAAACTATGCAAATCTGGTATAAAGTAATTGTGGGTGTTATTCCGGCGGCAGTTTTAGGGTTATTATTTGACGACTGGTTAAACGAACACTTTTATAATTATCAGACTGTTGCCGTAATGTTAATTGTTTATGGAATTTTATTTATCATTATTGAAAATCGTAATAAAGGTAGAATACCACGAGTGCAGAGTTTTGAACAATTAACCTATATGACTGCTTTCCTCATTGGAATGTTCCAGGTCTTATCACTGATTCCTGGGACGTCACGTTCCGGGGCTACCATTCTTGGGGCTATAATTTTAGGGACATCACGTTATATAGCTGCTGAATTTTCTTTTTTCCTTTCTATTCCGGTAATGTTTGGAGCCAGTGGGTTGAAACTGGTTAAGTTTGGCTTTGATTTTACCGGATTGGAAATGGCCATTTTAGCAACGGGAATGGTGGTAGCTTTTATCGTTTCAGTACTGGCCATTCGCTTTTTATTAGGATACATTAAAACCAATGACTTTAAAGCCTTTGGCTGGTATAGGATTGTACTGGGGATTTTAGTTATTGGCTATTTTACATTATTTGACCTGTCTTAAACAAATTAAAAATTAAGGTTTTGTCTGTACAGGAAATAAGCCCTAAATGGTATCCTGTTTGCAAACCGGAGGCCTTGCACTTAATGAAAAACATGTTTATAATGTGAAAGTAAGGGAGCTTGTTAATC
>DGEF01000065.1:6432-6989 GCA_002385805.1 Peptococcaceae bacterium UBA3933 | reverse complement strand
TGAAAATTATTTCTACTATTGGCTGTATCAGTATACTTATTATTTTGTGCCTCCTGGTGCCGCACTGGGTTGGCCTGTCGATTTTTTGAGCCGGGCTTTTCAAAATATGGACATAAGCGGGGAAATATGGAGGCCGACATGAAGAATAATATTAAGTTACTGTATCTTTTAAGTGTAGTGTTATGTATTTGTTTAGTTTGCTTGGGGATTAGATATTACTATAGTGATGATGCCAAATTTAGCAGATATTTTGACAAAAATTTTTATATCATGACTGCTTCTAATGCTCCACACGGCTGCGAATACGGAACTGATAGGGGAAGGCAGATGGAAAAAGAGCAAATGCTTGAGGAACTGAACGAACTTTCAGGATTTGTTTTTAATGAGTATCTAATTCGGGGTTCAGTTATTTATGGCGATAAATTGCTGGATGGCAAGCACCTTGAGTTTCACTTTCTAGATGAAAAGCCGGAAAAAATCGAGGTGTGCTATATCGTGGGTGACGCAATCGAGCAGGAATACCGCTTGTACGACTATCCCATCAAAGTTCCGGAAGA
>DGEF01000065.1:0-6187 GCA_002385805.1 Peptococcaceae bacterium UBA3933 | reverse complement strand
ATTACAATGACTTTGAGCCGTTGGGGAATTTTATTTCAAAAACGTTATTTAAATACGATCCTGGAATAATAAAGGGAGATCCGAATAAGCTGGGAGAACCGTACATGGTCCAGGGAAAATATGATCTAAACTCTGATGGGGCAGCAGATATAATTGAAGTATTTTTTAAGGCTCTTTCTGCTGCTTATTGCAGAGAAACTGACAAACTTTCGAAAATAAGGGTGAACGATTCAGAAATTGAAGCCTTTTTTCATAACCCACGGGGGGTTTATGTAATTGATTTTAACGAGGATGACAGGTTTAAAGAACTGGTAGTATTTGATGATGGGCCAAGCGGCGATTCGGGAATAAATCTTTACCGGTATAACGGGGACGAAGTAATTGAGCTTGGATGGGTCGGCGGCACTCTAGGAGGCGTGGTTGAAGAGAGCCCTGATATTGTAGAGGGCGAAGGTTTAAAAGTTAGCGGAGGTCCATATTATGGTATTATCAAAATAGACGGGAGGGGAAGGATCCTCTCGCCCAGCGATATTGTTGATTTTCTCTCTCCGGAAATTATTTTAGGTATTAGGGAAATAAAGGAAGAAAGAATAGAACATACAAAATTAGATTACAGAAATATGTTGTTTCAAGAATATGAGATTAAAAAAGATTTTCATGCTTATTTTAAAGAGACGGAAAATGATACGGAGTTATTTGCCAGTCTGAGTTGGGATGAAAACAAAAAAATTTCTATTAACCGGGGAGAAAAAATCTACCTGAAAGATTTTGAAGGGCAGTATGCGCGTTATCTTGTGGAGCTGGAAAATGGGAAAAGGGGAATTATGTATTTTTGGACCGGGGATTGATAAAGTATCTTTCTATGGTGGTGTGAGGTTTGCATACTATTCAATATTTGTTCCTTGTCTTTTTGTCTTTAATTTATTTAGTAACAGCCTGGCTTATTAGCAAGAAACTTAACATAGAAACTAAAATTGAAACTAAAATTCTATCCCGATATAAGCATGTTAATGAAATTCATAAAGAGGCTGAGATTTATCTCCTTGTAGCATGGATAATAAGCCTTTTCATCTTTTTTGTTATAAATCCCGCTGCTTTTAAAGTTTATTTTATTTTTGTATGGTTAACTGTATTATATATCTTCCGTGCATATATGGAATGGAAATTTGAAAAAAGGTTAAAGCGTCATATCTTAAGTATATTAGCTGCCGGCTTCTTTCTAATTATTTTTTTAGGAATAGAATTTGTTTTCACTAATCCAGTTCCTGTTAAATTGAAAACGGATCAGGTAAAAGAAATAACTTTAGAACATTATTCAGATGAAGGTTCGAATACGATAACCATTACAGATAAAGAGTTAATTAAACCAATATTAAGCGCTCTTAGTGATGGTCAATATCATCAAAAAATTGACACTCATCCAATTACTCCAAGACTGGAGATGATTATTAGACTAAAAAATGGCAAAGAAATAGTAATTGAAGAATTTATAACCAGGCCTCTTTCTTCTGGGGATAGATCTGTTATCTTTAAGGTGCATACAGAAAGGATATTTTACCCCAGGGATATGATGATGTTTTCTCAAGAACTAGAGCTTATCTTTGAAGATTCCTGGAATCGAATAAGACAGGTTCCCATTGGTCCTGTCATAACATCCAATATAAAAAGGATTAAGGATTAAGGAGGGTTTTCTTAGCAAAAAGGAAAATGGCACTGTTATGACGAATGATAAAGATTGTAGTTAGACTTTCATGAAGACGCGCTTCACACTCAATGAATGTAAATGGTACGAGTTATTTACAGGATAGACGCTCATGCCCCAACAAAAAAGAGGTACCATCAAAAGATGAAAAATTTTTATGGCGCTATTTTCGGGATAGTTACCTAGTATAAAATTATATAGTCTTAAAAAGTATTCCGGGAGGTATAACAGTTGGAAATCATTATTAAAATCGGAGAAGAAATAGAGCTTCACGCAGAACTGAATGACACCGATACAGCTTACAAAATATATGAAGCGTTGCCTATAGAGGGTAGGGGGAGCACCTGGGGGAAAGAAATATACTTTTCTACTCCGGTCAAAGCGCCACTTGGGGAGAGTGCCAGGGAAGTATTAGAAGCAGGCGAGCTCGGCTACTGGCCGAATATGCAGGCTTTTTGTATTTTCTATGGTCCGACGCCTGCCAGCAGGGGGCACGAGATCAGGGCGGCCGGTCCTGTCAATGTTTTTGGAAAGGTAAAGGGCGACCTTGCTCCTTTACAAGGTATTAGCGGATCAGTAAACGTTGTGGTAGAGAAAAAGCCAGTATGACCGTTTGAGAGAAGGAAGAATTAATTTAATTAGGAAAGGATAGTGTTCTCAATGTTGCAAGAGTTTAAAAAATTTATTTTGAGAGGTAACGTCGTTGAGCTGGCCATTGCGGTTATCATTGGTACAGCTTTTGGCCGTATTACCACATCTTTAGTGAACGATGTTTTAATGCCTATCCTTGGTATATTTGTTGGGGGAATTAACTTCACGGACTTAAAAATCGTTATAAAAGAAGCTTACGGTGAAACTGCAGAACTTGCACTTTACTATGGCAATTTTATACAGTCAATTATTGATTTCTTAATCATCGGCTTTGCTCTTTTTCTTATCATTAAATTGATTAATTCCATGCACAGGAAAAAGAAGGAGCCGGATGCGCCTCCAGCTCCATCTAAAGAAGAAATACTGTTGGAAGAAATTCGCGACATTCTTAAGGAAAGAAGCTTATAAGAAGCAGGTTTGTGCTACTTTTTAAAGAAAGTTAATTTTTTCCATAAACCTGAACACCTGTCACTCTGGTTCTGTTTTTTACAATTTAGCAATTGTTTTGCCGAACTCTACTGCTGATATTTGTGCATCTGCATCAGGATACCATTGGTGCCGAAAGCCTTCTGACACAACTTCAAAACCTGCATTTGCCATTAATTCGTTTATTACTTTTACAGATTCTCCACTCCAACCATAGCAGCCAAAGGCCGCAGCTTTTTTACCTTTGAACTTAAGCTCTTTCATGAGATGAATAAACCCGGCTACTGAATGCAATATGCTGTTTGAAAATGTCGGTGAGCCGATAACTACAGCTTTAGATTTGAAAACCTCGGTAATCAAATCGTTTTGATCGCTCTTGGCAAGGTTATGCACTTTTACAACCACATCAGGATCGGCCAATCCGATTCCCTCCGCTATCTTCTCAGCAAGCTTTTTTGTTCCGTTCCACATGGTGTCATAGATGATGGTAATCTGATTTTCTTGATAATCATTTGCCCATTGCACATACTTTTCAACAATCTGTAGTGGATTGTCTCGCCAAATGACCCCGTGACTTGTCGCAATAATCTCTATCGGAAGGTTCAGTGCGGTAATCTCACCCAGTTTTTTTCTTAGTATAGGGTTGAAGGGGGTCAATATATTCGCAAAATACTTAATGGATTCATTAAATAGATCGCACTGGTCGACCTGATCGTTAAACAGTTTTTCTGTGGCTAAATGCTGCCCGAATGCATCGTTACTAAATAGTATATTGTCTTGAGTCATATAGGTTGCCATGCTGTCCGGCCAATGCAGCATCGTCATTTCCACAAAGATAAGTTCTTTCCCATTGCCGATATCAATTTTATCTCCGGTCTTTACGACTTGGAAATTCCAGTCCTGATGATATTGTCCCCTCAAAGACTTTACCGCATTTGCCGTACAATAAATGGGCTTATTCGGTATATGCTTCATTAGAGCAGGAAGAGCACCGCTATGGTCGACCTCCCCATGGTTGGCAATGATAAAATCAATTTTGTTCAAGTCAATTTCTTTCGCCAGATTCTCAACGAATTCCTCTGCAAAGGGACTCCAAACCGTATCAATTAGGACGGTTTTTTCTTCCTGAATTAAATAGGAATTATAAGTTGATCCTTTATGTGTTGAGTATTCATCTCCATGAAACTTCCGAAGTTCCCAATCAACCTTTCCAACCCAAAATACATTATTTTTTACTTGTTTTTTCACTTTAACACGCTCCTTTATCGTTTACACTTCTTCTCTTTTCTCGCAATATTTAATCTGCTTCTTATAGGTAGTATTACATAAGCACCAGGATACTTAAGGCCATGATTGCCATTCCGGCAACCAACCCA
Source organism: Peptococcaceae bacterium UBA3933 (assembly GCA_002385805.1). Taxonomy (GTDB): domain Bacteria; phylum Bacillota; class Peptococcia; order Peptococcales; family BICA1-8; genus UBA3933. The sequence continues at coordinate 2,032 of DGEF01000065.1, read as the reverse complement.
TAAATGGCTAGATGGTGCTCACCATACTCTTTGGCAGCCGGCAGAAGCTCATCCAGGCTGATATAAACCATAATACCTGCAACAGAAGCAAAGACAAGCCCAAATATAGTACCACTTAGAAACCTGTATAAAATCAAAAAGCCTACAAAAGCACCAAGTGGCTCTGCTAATCCTGACAAAAAGGATATTATAAATGCTTTCTTTCTGCTTCCTGTAGCATAAAATACCGGTACTGCTACCGCAATGCCCTCCGGTATGTTATGAATAGCAATGGCGACGGCAATGGAGATGCCCAGCATGGGATCACTCAAGGCCGCCATAAAGGTTGCCAGCCCTTCAGGAAAGTTATGGATTGCCAGGGCCAATGCTGTAAATAATCCCATACGCATGAGTTTTGACTTGTGTTCTTCGCTTTTGCCGTCCATTTCTTCCACTGTGTGTACTTCATGGGGATTTTCCATTTCAGGTATCATTTTGTCAATGACCCCGATCAACAATATGCCAAAAAAGAATCCCCCTGTTGCTGCCCATGCTCCGGTTGCAGACCCAAGAGAAACCGCCAAGGATTCGTTGGCTTTCACAAGTATATCAACAAAAGAAACGTAAAGCATGACGCCGGCTGAAAAGCCCAATGCTATAGAAAGGAACTTGGGGCTTGTCCTTTTCGTCAGCAAAGCAAGTGTACTGCCGATCCCGATAGATAGACCGGCAAATAATGTTAAGAAAAAAGCAAAAATTACATTGGATAATTCCACATTCATATAAAACGGCCCTTTTCTATTACTTTATATATAATTGTCACCATATTATCTGGCTTATTTACTGCAGCACTAAAGCAGCCCTAAACAATTCTGTCATACCGGAGATCCCCTACAACTGTTCATTATAACATGGTAAAAAAGGGTAATGCCTTTAAAAATAAAGTTGCAATACCCTATTACATATTAGTTAATGACTACTTCGACTGGTCTTCTGGGGTCCCGTCCCCGGTGCAGTGCATTAATCCTCTTTCTTAAACTCGTCTTTCCCGACGCCACATATGGGACACATCCAGTCATCAGGCAAATCTTCAAAGGATGTGCCGGCCGGGATTTGGTTTTCCGGATCCCCTACTTCAGGGTCATACACATATCCGCAAGTAGTGCATATATACCTGTCCATTTTACTCTCCTTTTTTTTCAGATTAGGTTCAATGGAGATACTATTCTGAGAAATATTTCCGCTTTTAATCTGCTGATAGTAGGCATAGGTCATGGGAAGGCCTTCTTTTATAACCTCCGCGCCGGTTAATTCACAAAGAAAGAGATCATGGGTCCAAGCGTCCACTTCATTAACGACCGCTGCCTCTAAATAAGCTAGGGTTGACTCTGTAATATAGGGCAGACCGCCATCGGTAAGTTTGTAATTTACCCCTTCGAACTTATCAATATCTCTGCCGGAGTTAAAACCAAACCTTCCAATAAGTGATAGGGGAAAATCCTGACTAAGCACGGAAATTGCCAGTCGCTTGCTGCTTTTTATAAATTCATTAGTCAGATTTTTCTTATTAAGACTTACCAGCAGGGTTGCCGGGTCGCTGGAAATTTGCATCACAGAATTAGCAACCTGGCCGTTAAAAGCATTTTCCTTTTTTGAGGTAATGATATAAAGTCCATAACTTATGTTCCACAGCGCCTTTTTATTCAATAAAAGTCCCCCTTAAAATTATTTTAACTATACCCTGTATTATGTGCCTCAGAGTATAATATGTTAATAGACTATATCATCCGACAACAATAAATGTCAAGAGAAAATTTCAACTAATAAATATTAAATGCAGGATCCCTGTCTGGCTAACAGAATATATAAAAAAAGGACAAGCCAAAAGGAGGTGTTCTGCCCTTGGCTCTACTTGCCATCTCTGCGAGCCCACGAAAGGGAGGCAACAGCGAACAAGTTTTAAACTCTTTCGTCGACGGAGCATCAAAAGCCGGACGAGAAACTGAAATAATCCGCTTGAACGACCTCAACTTTCGTCCTTGCCAGGCATGCG
>DGEF01000119.1 GCA_002385805.1 Peptococcaceae bacterium UBA3933 | reverse complement strand
GAGGCAGAACAGAACCTGCATTTACAGGACAGGCTTCACATATTTTAATTTTTTCTTTATCTATAATCCGCAAAGCTACATATCCTTCCTTATTTATTATCTCCTTAACTTTGCTGTTGATTGCATACCCATCCCTTTCAGCTATAAATTTATCCATTTTTTACCTCCGTACTATTGCTTTCTAATTTTACATTCTCTAAATTTACTAGCTTTCCTGCAGAATTTTTTTAAAAAATATACAAATACTAAGATTGCTACTGGTTGTTGTTTGTTTTTTTAAGATTTATTAAGGAGGGGTTTTAAATATGAGTAAAAAAATAGTTGCAGTTTTCAGTTCCAGAGAACAGGCAGAAAAAGCCGCTAATGAATTGAGACAAAATGGTTTTGAACAGGAAATATCCGTAGTTACTAAAGACAACAACCAGAGAAATAATGACCAGAGTTTTATGGATATGGGAACAGGGGACACTGTTACTGACGGTGCGGCTACCGGTGCTACCTGGGGTGCCTTAGGTGGATTAGCCTTAGGTGCCGGAGCATTAGCTATTCCCGGTCTAGGACCCATAATCGCTGCAGGACCAATTGCCGCAGCTCTTTCCGGAGCGGCAGCCGGAGGTTTAGGTGGAGCTTTAATTGACATGGGTATACCTGAGACTGAAAGCAGACAATATGAAGAGGAAGTAAGGCAAGGCAATACTTTAATAACTGTAGAATGTAGTGAAAACAAAGTCCAAAAAGCAAAACAGATTTTACAAAATTCCGGTGCTAACCGAATCAAAGAACACTAAAAACCTGGTAGAAATTAAAGAAACCGCCCCATTGGGCGGCTTCTTTAATTTCTAGCTAGTCATTGTCATAAAAGAGGTCATTTCTTAGCAGAGTATTTCCCAACTTTAAACTCAACTTTAATTGGTCACAGGTTTACCCTTAAACAACCTGTTAAACCTATCTACCAGCATAGCAATAGCCCCGTCACCGGTAACATTGCAAGCAGTTCCAAAACTATCCTGAGTTAAGTAAAGAGCAATCATTAATGCCTTAGCTACTTCATCAAAGCCCAGATAAATCTCTAACAACCCTAGAGCCGCCATAACCGCTCCACCAGGCACTCCGGGTGCAGCAACCATTGTTATCCCTAACATGAAGATAAAAGGTAAATAGAGGCTAAACAACGGTACTTGTCCTGAGATTAGAATAACTGCCATCGAGCAGATTACCAAAGTTATGGTACTCCCGGCCAAATGAATTGTGGCACATAAGGGGACGGCAAAATCTGCTACCTCATCTGTTACTCCATTAACTTTAGTTTGTCTTACGGTAACTGGAATGGTAGCTGCAGAAGACTGAGTACCTATGGCCGTAAAGTAGGCCGGCAACATATTTTTCAATGTTTTGAATGGATTACGTCCAGTGACTGAACAAGAAATAATATATAGAAATAATAAATAACAAATGTGAAATATGATAATTAAAGCAAACACTTTAATAAAAGTAAGCATAGTCTGAGCAATTTCTCCACTATAAGTCATATTGGCAAATACACTGGCAATATAAAAGGGTAATAAAGGAATTATTATACTTTGAATTACCTTCTCAATAATATCCTTAAAATCTACCATAATGTGATACAAATATTTTTCTTTTATTACGGCCATGCCCAAGCCCAATAAAAAGGCAGTTACCAGAGCGGTCATTACTCCCATAATCGGGTCAATTTGAATTTCAAAATATCCCTTTAGTACAGTTTCTTCCGGATTACCCGCAGAACCTGCAGTAACTATACTTGGCAATAAAGCTTTGCCAATTGTGAAAGCAGAAAATCCGGCAATAATAGTTGACAAATATGCGAGTCCTGTGGTAATTCCTAATAGTTTTCCTGCATCCTTACCCAATTCGGCAATACCAGGTGCCACAAAAGCAATAATGATTAAGGGTATTACATAATTCAGAAAAGCACCGAAAATATCCCGAAAGGTAACCAAAATCCTGATAAACCATTCAGGGGTAATACTGCCGATTAAAATACCGGCTATAATACCAATAATTAATTTAGGTAGTAATCCTAATCGCAATTTAATTCACCTCTTAAATATTTTTTTGGCAAAAAATAAAGTCCAATTCCAGTTTAGTATTGGACTTTACTGGCAAAATTATTCATTTATTCTTTAACTTGATAACCTTCCTCAATAATAGTGTTTTTAATAGCATCTAAGGTTATTAAATCAGGATTATACTCAACTTTAACCTCTTTTGCCTCCAGATTTACCGCTACTTTTTCTACTCCTCCCAAACCACCTACGGCTTTTTCAATAGCCGTCTGACAATGACTGCAAGACATTCCTTCAACTTTTAAAATATCGGTATGGACATGGGTTGCTCCGCTACAACATTCACACATAGGCAAACCTCCCAATTTTAGCTTTCATCCATTATTTTACTTTACTACCCCTTTTAGGTCAAGCATGTATTGATATCGGAAAGAAAGGGGATATTATAATCGTTTACCGGGAGGAATTATTAATGTTTTTTATCATCTTTTTACTTATACTGTTTTTTTCCTTCTATATCCTTTTTAAACGTAAATACCGAAAAAATAAGCATTTCCAAAAACAAAGAATGAGGAATCGGGAAGATCTGTCTAAAATAGTAACAACGTTAGTTTTTCCTTCAATAAGAGATGGGAAAAGATTTATGGAAAAAAATTTAACTTGCAGAAAAAATCTTATAAATTTATTGACTAATACAACTGGTTTTCCTTTAACTATTAATAATATAACTCAGGTTTTAAATACAGGCCGAGATTCCTTTACAAGCTTTTTCCAGGCTATAAAAGAAGCCCGGGAACACATCCATTTGGAATTTTATATTTTTCGTGACGATCATATCGGAAAAGAAATGCAAAAGCTGCTGATAGCAAAAGCCCTTCAAGGAGTAAAGGTCCGTCTGATTTATGACGGTTACGGAAGTAGACATCTAAAAAAATCTTTTCTTGAAAAATTTCAAGAAAGTGGAATCGAAACAGCCTGTTTTTCCCCAATAGGTTTTAATAACAGAATCAATTACCGCAACCACCGCAAGATTTTAATCATTGACGGTAAAATTGGCTTTGTAGGTGGTATCAATATTGGTGATGAGTATTTAGGATTTAGTGAAAATTTTAGTGGCTGGCGAGATACCCATTTAAAAATTGAAGGAGATGCAGTGAAGATCCTACAATGTATTTTTCTTCAAGACTGGTACTTGATAACTAAAGAAAAGCTAACCGATAATAGGTATTTTCCCAAGCTAGAAATACATATAGGTGAAGAATTAATCCAAATTGCGGCAAGTGGTCCAGACTCCCCCTGGGAGCAGATTATGCAAATGTACTTTTCCATGATCACTACGGCGCAAGAATCTATTTATTTAACAACACCCTACTTTATTCCTAATGGAAGCATCCTAATGGCTCTAAAAAATGCGGCTTTAAGTGGTTTAGATGTTCGTATTATCTTACCGGGCAAACCGGATAACAGGTTCGTCTTTTGGGCCTCCCTATCTTATTTAAAAGATTTATTGGCAGCTGGGGTCCGAATTTACCAATACCAAAAAGGATTTATCCATAGTAAAACACTGGTAGTAGATAGTTTGATTTCCTCTGTGGGTACAGCTAATATGGATTTGCGCAGTTTTAACCTTAACTATGAGGTTAATGCTTTTCTGTACAGTCAAAAGATTGCTCACCGATTAGTAAATGACTTTTTATTAGATTTAGAAGAAAGTAAAGAAATTACCTATACTGACTACGTAAAACGTCCCTTGACCATGAAGTTATTGGAATCAATTGCTCGATTATTTTCACCACTACTCTGATAAATTATTTTTCTAAAAACTTAAAAAATTTAGCCCACCGGACCCACATATTATGATAATATTAGGATTAAGTAGATAGTATTGGGAGGCATGCTTATGAATGTTCTGGGTTGGGTAGTGTTAATTATTTTAGGCGGTGTTGTTTTCTATCATATATTTGGATTAGATGACTCTATTGACCCTATGGTTAAAGACCACGTGGAGTTTGATATTAAAAAACCAGAAGAAGACGACGGTCTTGCTTATTAAAAAACCGGCATAATGCCGGTTTTTTAATTTTAAGCTCTCTTATTCATAAATTATTAACTCTTTATCACCTATTTTACTTTCATCTACTAAATGAGCTTGTGCAGCCGGAACGGCAATTGTATCAGGATTACCGTCACTAATGTATCTTTTATCTGGATTATTATCAAAATAAGTTAACCATTTATCAAATTCTTCCTGAAAAACTTGAATCCGTGGAAGCTTAGTAGCATCAAATCCCTTAACAACCGGTGATTTAATGGGACCTGCTCCTACCAGTAGAATAGCTTTGTTATGGTAGCTAATACCTTCATACTCACCACTAACCGCCCAGCTCACATCTTTAGGATTAATCCCATGGGGGAGAGCCAAAGTATCCAATTTATATCCAGGTACTATCTGCTCAACCATTTGTACCATTTTACCTATCTCCCTGGCCACTTCCTCTTGGGAAAGTTGACTTAGTTTTTTATGGTTAACTGTATGATTACCTAAATCCATCCCTAAATCAATTACTTCTTTTATTTTATCCTGCCAGGAGTCCTTTTGTCCAAAAGGCGTGTAGTAATTTATATAAAAAGTGGCTTCTAAACCAAAATCCGGGTGTTCTTCAGCAAAACTTTTTAAGATTCCTACTGCACAATTAGGGTCAATAATCCTCTCCCCGTCTTTTTCTATGTATCTAAAATGTCCCGCCGTTCCATCATCAAAAGTCAAAACCACCGGAGTATAACCGGCCTCTACTGCAATATTATTAGTAGCCACATCCCGTAAACTTACCAAACGGTAACCTCTTGCATAAAGTGTCTCTAAGTCTTTACGAAAATTATCATATGTTCTGGACCAGCGGCCTTCCTTTTCACCAATAACATGCCACTCTAAAATCATAATTTGACCTGCTTCATTAGCCTTTATTTCAGCTAAATCAATTTGTGTTTCTTCTTCATTTGGAGAAGAAACAGGATCTTCACTGGGAGCTTGTCCTTCTAAAGCCTCGGATTCGTTCAAACCAGATGAATTTTGGGAACATCCGAACAAAGGTAAGACTATTAGCAATGATATTAAAATAAACAAGACTCTTTTATTTTGCAACAACATCTCTCCTCCAATCCAATATTTAAATTTACCATCAACTAATAAACCGTAAAACTACTAATAACCAACTACAATTCTACCATCTAAGAATGTTTACTACCAGCCAAAACTGATTGTTAAATAATTACAAACATCTGCATTCGTAAGAGGAATTTTTCTTTTTGTTTAAAGAGGATAAAAGAGTACTTACCACCTGGTAAAGTTCTTCTCGTTCCCGGATAATGTTCCAATGTTTATAGCATTCGTGGGTAATAATTTCCGCATGGGCCATAGCTAAGTTAAAACTGGCGGCAGACTGTAAACACCTTAGAGGAAGTTCACTATCAAAAAACTTTATTTCCATCTCTGTATTTCCAAGAGGAATACAGGAATGGACCTGGTCCTTAACTACATACCCCCAGGAACCGTCATCTTTAGCCAGAGGCTCCCGCACCTTAACCGGAACAAGGATTAAATTGGGGTGAAAAGGCAAAGGGGTTGAGGATTTACGACCAACCAGAACTCCAAACTTGCGTTTTAATTGAGGTAAGTCTAAAGCAAAAACTTTAGCCAGCCTTTTTAAAACCGTTCTTGTCTTTTTGGGGATTAAAATTTTCTCTCCTCCCTTTAACCAAATTTCAGTACTATTGCCTCCATCCTGATCATAAACAGGAACTAAACATATTAGATTTATCCAATGTTTTTCAAACTCAAAATTCATTAAAACTACCTCCCCTAAACCCGAAACCTACTTTCTTTAACCATATTTTAATCGAACATTTGTTCGGTGTCAACTGCTATTTCCAATACCTTTTAGGCTTTCGATTACCTTGGAAAGTTCCATAATGGAATGAGACAAATACTCCAGCTTTCCTTCTACCCTTACCAGTAGATAAACACTAACTGCCATAGGGAAGCCATAGTTGCTTATCTGTTGCAACAAGTTTTCCACTAAACTACACCTCCTTGGAAGTTCCATTCCTGGATAACCTGTTCCTCTCCACGTACAATTTTTTCAAAAACTTCTAAACAAGGATTACATAATAATAAATCCCCAACCACCTGATTTTCATGCCAGAGTACCAGCCTTTTATCTATCTTTTCTAAACGATCACATAAATTGCATTTGCACTTTTTGGGCACCTGAAAACTTTGTATTTCTACACCATATGTTTTCATTTAATTATTCCTCCCTTTTGAAATTGCCCGGCCCTTGATTAAAGGCCGGGCGAGTAATGTGATAGGGACAACTAACCTCTATACTACTAAAATATCCTCAACCTGACGGGTAATTATGCGGGCACTAACGATTTCCACTAGGTCTCCTCCGTTGGAGCTAATTACATTGGCCATAATAATGTTGTTCATGGCAGTTTCCACTTCGTTTTCAGTTAGATCATCCTTGGGGTCAGCCACGCTAATTGTTACCCGACCATTGGCTTCATTTAGAAAAGTCATCTGCAGAGTCTTGGTTTCTTCCATCTTTATCACCTCCTAAATTTAATAGATTAAATGTTATACCTCCTCTAATTTGACTTCATTTACTCTACTGACCCCATATAAACTAAATTTTTGTAAATCGGCAATAATTATTGCAAATTGATAGACAATACTATCACTGGCTTCCGGCTTTAGACGATTATAAGTACGCGTCCTTAAAATGGGAGTTCCATCCATTTCTTCACCTATTTTGTATGTTAAGCGAAGCCTGGAATCTTCCGGCAGAGCATTTACCGGCATTCTCTTCACCTCCTCTCCTTTAACTCGTCTTCATTGTAATCACGCATTTTGATTTTGGAAAAAACAGCAATCCTCTTAAATCCTTGTTTTTTACTTTTAAAAAAGATCTGTTCATAACTAAAACTAAAAGTTTTTGTTTAAAGTCTTTATTATTTTGATTAGGACCTAAAATTTGCAGGAAAAACATATATTAATAAAGAAATAATTTGACAAAAATAAGGGAGGTATTTTTTTGGAAGCAAAGGTTACTTGGCAGAAAAAAATGTTTTTTCAGGCAAAGACCGGCTCCGGTCACACCATTAACATGGATGCTAAACCG
>DGEF01000089.1 GCA_002385805.1 Peptococcaceae bacterium UBA3933 | reverse complement strand
GTGGCAAAATATTTACTAAAGATGATTTTGGCGAGTACAGCTTTTTGTTTAACTAGTTAAATATGTTTATAAAACGACTCAGGGTATTTCCTGAGTTGTTTTATAAATAAAAGCAAGTATTTCTGCAACAACTCTATATAATTCAGGAGGAATTTCCTGGCCTAATTCCAGGGAAGTTAAGGTTTCCGATAAAGGGGGATTGACTACAATAGGAATATTGTTTTCACGGGCAATTGCTATTATTTTTTCCGCAATTTCCCCTTTACCGAGTCCGATTATTTTGGGGGCATTATCCCCTTCTTTATAGCGAAGGGCGGCTGCTTTTTTCATAAAATCCTTCCTTTTTATATAATTTATATTTTAAGGTCTAATTTATAATAATTGAATTTCTTATTAGTCCGAATTATTTGGGGTTCGTAGTAACAATTAAAAAAACATTTAATTTCTAATTGTTCCTGTAATTGCTTAATTTTTTCAGTGAATAATTCTTTGATCCTTTCGTTATTAAAATACATATTGATAACCGGTTGAATGGACCAGTGGATCTTAATTAGGATGTCCTCAGTTTTGGGGTGCTGAAATAGTATGGTCACTTCTATTTCATTTTTATCCTTTTCCTCTTTAACATAGAAAGAAGCTTTTTCTTTTTCCTCTTCATTAAAAAGAATCAAGTGGCAAAAAGGATTAAAGAGTAATTCTAGCAGTTCTTCTTTGATTAATGGGTATTCATTGATTAGCTGGGAAGCTAATTGAATTTTTTTGGGGGAAAGGCTCTTTTTGGCGGTGATAAGTTTTTCCAGAATCAACAGGTTTTCCTCAGTTACTTTTATTCCTAATTCTTTTAGGACTTCTTTCAGAGGAACTTGAACAAGGGTTTTTTTATGAAGAGGCAGAGTAAGAGTGTTATTTTCTTTTGGGGGTAATTGCCGGTCGGTTTTATTCTCAGGATTTATGCTTTCTTTTGGAGGGAAATCCATAAGACTTAACCGACCGGTAAGTAACAAATTTATTATTTCCTTAGCATTAATTTGCATCGTTACCTTCTCCCCAGTTAAAATTTTATTTTTATACCTAATTCTTCTGTTTTTTTATTAATCCTTCTCTCCAAGGAAAAATGGTCTTTAAATATAATAAGCTTCCCAACTTTTTTTGTAAGTTAGGAAGCTATTTTGCAATTTTAGGAAGTTAATTATTAATTACTTCAATAACTTTAGCTTCGATTCTAACCGGGTAAATATCCGCAACAGGACCGTCTAAATAAGTTACTTTTACAGATTGGCCTATTTCTAATGAATTTATTTCTGTATCTTCTTTGAAAATTTTAGTTTCCGGGGCTATTAAAAAAACAACTTTATCATAGCTGGGGATTTCCGGGTTTTGATTTTCGACAAGGATACCTGTCATTGAATTATCTTCATTAACGATTACCTTACCGATAACCCCTTCCATGGTTAATTCTGTTTGTATCTCTTCATTAGGATTAAGATTTTCTTCCATAGGTTGAGCTAATTCAATAGTAGATAGAGTTCGGTTAAGAATTGCGGCCATTTCGGCTCTGGTAAGGCTGGCGTTAGGAGCGAATTCCTGTTCTGTGCGACCTTTCATTATTCCCGTATTAAAGACGAAAGATAAAGCACTGGATTCTTCAGGTTGCAAATCTTGCGTATCAGCATAAACAGGGAACATTAAAGTCATGATGACGGATAATTTTTTGTCTAAAAAGGATTTTTCAATAGCTTTGGCTACTTCAATTCTGGTAACCGGTTGCTCTGAATCAACAATTATACCGGGTAAAGCAAAGATTTTATCCAGATAAGTTGTAAATTCTTTTTTGGTAACGATTTGGCCCGGTTCGAAGTTTCCTGGTTTTAAGACATCAAAAATTCCTTTAGATTCTAGCTTAACTATGTCTTCATAGGCCCAATGTCCTTCTATATCTGTAAATTTAGTTTCAAAGGAAGTTTCCAATAAATCACTTTCCTTTACTGGGGCGGAAATAGGGATGACGTTTTCCGGTGTATTCAGGTTAGCTGCATTAGTATCAGCCCAACCAATACTGGAACCTCCAATGAGAACTGAGCCGGTGAGAACAATGCTCATAATTTTTTTGTTTAGCATATGTATTTTACCTCCTTGCTTGAAAGTTATTTTATAGACGGTTTAGATATTAAAAAGGTTCCTTGAAGATATTTATATGTAAAAAATAAATTTGGAAAATATGTTAAAATAATAGATAAACTAAAATAGGCATATTTTCAAAAAAGTTAGCATTCGTCAAAGAAAGGATGAGCGTCCGATATGGAATTGGCAAAAACAGATTATCATGTCCATCCCGACTATTCGCCGGATGCATCACCATATAAAATAAAAGATTACTGTTATAAGGCATTGGAATTAGGGCTAAGGGAAATATGTTTTACCACCCATATAGAAGTTGACCCTGTTAGGAAGGAATTGGATAATTATGTGATTTTTAAGGGTAAAGAAGTATCTGTTTTTGATCAAGCCTGGCTTGATCACTATTTTTTAGAAATTGCTGATGTCCAGAGGGAATTTAAAAGTTCAGGGCTTCAGGTAAAAGCAGGAATCGAAGTGGGTTACAGTCAGGGGATGGAGAAATTTATAGAAAAAATTACCGATGGTTATCCTTTTGATTTCGTTTTAGGAGCAATCCATTGTCTTGAGCATATTGCTATTTCTTCGAAAAATGAAAGTCCCTATTATTATAAAAATCGTAGTATAGAACAAATTGCTAATGACTATTTTACCGTTTTGGAAGATGCGGTAAAGTCAGGTCTTTTTGATTGTATGGCTCATTTAGACATTTATGTACGCTATGGACTACAGTTTTTTGGGGATGAAATTTATACTATCCATCAAGGCAGAATAGAACCTATTTTTCAGGAAATGGCCCGCCGGGGGATGGGTATAGAAATTAATACCTCCAGTCGGCGTAGGGGGATAGAGGAGTTTCATCCTTCCAAAGAAATAGTAGCCTTAGCCGCTGAAACAGGTATTAAAGTTTTTACCATTGGTTCTGATGCTCACAACCTTTCGGAGCTAGGAGGCTATTTGGATGAGGCCATGCAGATCTTACAGGAATTGAACCTGAAAAACCATGTTTTTAATAGAAGGCGGGCAGTTCCCTATGGATGATTTTAGAGAAATTTGCGAACATTAAAAAGTCTAAACAAGGTTTGTAAATGAGTAACAATTGCCAGAATAATCAAAGTGGCAGGAATCCAATTTAAAATTCCCCCTAACATGATAATAAACAACCTACCGTCGCGGTTTGCCGGAAGGTAGCGAAAGAGCCCGTCATGTTTTTCTGGAAGATAGGTGGTCTGGGCTATGGTATGAAATTTTTCCTTAAAAAGCATGGACATGGGGATTCCGCTAAGGGCAGCAGCACAGATTAAAAGTGCTAGGAGGCTTTCCGCAGTAAAATACCAGGCATAGCCCATGCCTATAACAATTATAAAGTCCCCATAACGGTCCAGAATTGAATCAAAAAGACCTCCGTATTTACTTTTTAAAAATTTTAGACGGGCAATTTCCCCGTCCACCCCATCCAGAATGGAAGTAATTTGGGCTAATAATCCGCCCCAAAAAGGATGTAATCCGGCAAAAAAAAGGGAGGAAGCCACTGCGGTAAAAAAAGAAAGTAAAGTGATTTGGTTAGGTGTTACTTTGGTTTTAGCTAATTTTTTGGTAATCTTTAAGGAAAATTTACGGTTAATTGTGCGGGAAATAAAACCATCTTTAGGCGGTACTAAAGCTTGGAGAAGTATTTTTTCCGCTTGCTTATAGCTTTCCGGGTCATCAACGTCAATCCAGTGTCCCTTGATAAAATGTAATTTTACCTTTCCTTGTTTTGCCATTAGATTTACTGCGGCAGTTAGAGTGTACTGATTCTGGGAAATAGCTTGGGAAAGGGCATTTAACAGTGCTTTTGTGCCTAGAAACAGACCGCAGTCTACTGCATTAAAATCTTGCAAATCTTTACCAAGTTCCCTGGCCAAATTCCCTTCTGCTTTGATTTTTGTGCATTCCTCTACATCATAAACCTTATCTAAATCTTTATCTGCAGCCAGGAAAATTTCATTTTGGTTAATCTTAGGCGCCTGTTTGAGGAAATTTTTTATTACTTCTTCCTGGAAAAGATGGTCGGCCATCAGTAAAATGAATTTTTCATTTTGCCGGTAGTTTTTATGATATGTATAAGCAGATACACCGTTTCCCAGCTGCCAGTCCCGATTATGTAAATAGGTAATGTTTACCCCCAGCTTTTCCCCATTACCTAAATATTCTTTGATTTCCCGTTCATAACAACCGGTGATAATGGTAAAATCTTTAATATTACACTCCTTTAAGGTTAAAATATTTCGCTCAATTAAAGGAACTCCCAATAAACTGACAAGAGGCTTTGGTCTGTTGAAATGAGACCTTAGCCTCTTACCTTCACCGGCTGCCAGGATAACAGCCTTCATTAACGCTCCCTCCTGCCTGCCACATATTCTTCCACCATTCTTTTAGCTTCCGTATCAGTATACTGAATTGGCGGGGATTTCATGGTGTAAGCTGAGATGGAATATAATATTCCGCCGATTTTACGATCCAAAGCTATTTTCATGCAGCGAATGGCATCAATCATAACTCCTCCGCTGTTAGGGCCGTCTTCCACGGAAAGCTTAAGCTCTAAATTAATAGGCATATTGCCAAAACCTCTGCCTTCCATGCGGATATAGCAGATTTTATTATCTTTTAGCCAGGGAACGTAGTCACTGGGTCCAATATGAATATTTTCTGGGGTTAAAGGAACTTTCAATTCAGCTTGTACTGATTGAGTTTTGGATTTCTTTTTCGTAGCAAGCCTATTGTGGTTAAGCATGTTTAAAAAGTCGGTATTTCCACCGAAATTCAATTGGTAAGTGCGATCTAAGATTACTCCTCTGTTCTCGAATAGTTTAGTTAGGGTACGGTGGATAATAGTAGCACCTACTTGACTTTTTACATCATCGCCTATAATGGGAATATTTTTATCCTGGAACTTTTTAGCCCAGTATTCGTTAGAGGCGATAAAAACAGG
>DGEF01000106.1 GCA_002385805.1 Peptococcaceae bacterium UBA3933 | reverse complement strand
TTAAAAACTGGGTGTGACCGATAGTTACTTTAAAATTGGTTTGGATAACCTTAACTATGATTTTCACCGCCAGGGCAATTACTTCGGCATCTGCAGCCAAGTCTTTAACCCCGATCAGTTCCACATCCAGTTGATTTATTTCCTGAATTCCTTTATTCCCCAAGTTACGATAGACATGGCCCTGACACATTAACCTGATAGGGAAATCTACGTCTTTATAAACAGAGGAAACAAACCGGGCAATGGGTGTAGTAAATTCAGGACGTAAGATAACCGTTTTTCCTGAAAAATCCAGGAATTTTATTAGCTTTTCTTCATCAATTTTCGAATAAAGACCGACGGTTTCTTGGTATTCAATGATGGGAGTTACGATTTCTTGATATCCCCAATCTTGGGCTAACTCTTTAGCTGAATTTATTACATTTTGAATCAGTTTTACCTTTTCCGGTAAAATATCTTTTGTCCCGGGAGGCTTTTCGAAACTTAAGGGCATTTTTACCCCTCCGTTTATTACTTTACCATGGCAAAGTAAAAATATATTAATGAGATAATAGCATATAAACCCACAACCGTCAATAAACAATTCACAAAATTTGTAATTGTTTAAAGCAGGAATTAACTCTTTATTTTTAGAAATATTAATAACACATGTAATATATGAAAATAATCTTTCAGGAGGAATCTGCTTTGGGTAAGAAAAAAATTTTGGTAACTAATCTTTTACCAGAGGAAGGTTTAAAAGGTCTTTATCCTGATTTTAAAGTAATCGCCCCAAAAGATCGCGCTTTTACCCGGGAAGAGGTTCTGGAATTAATTCCGGAATGCCAGGGGATAATCCCCGCTTTCTTTAAGGTGGATAAGGAAATTATTGATCAAGGAAGAAACTTAAAAATTATCAGTAATTATGGGGCAGGTTTTGATAATGTGGACATTGCATATGCCACTGAAAAAGGCATAATGGTCACCAATATCCCTGAAACTGTTACTCAGGCCACTGCAGAACTGGCTTTAGGATTAATGATTTCATTAATGCGGAGAATCACCGAAACTGATCGTCTGGTGAGAAAAGATTCTTATGAGCACTGGGGAACAACCATATCCTTTTTAGGAACAAGTTTGGAAGGAAAAATCTTGGGGATTGTAGGCATGGGGCGGATAGGTATGGCCACGGCCAGACTGGCCCAGGCCTTTGGCATGCAAGTTATTTACCAAAAAAGAAAACCCTATCCCCCGGAAGTAGAAAAGACTTTAAACATTAGGTATGCACCTTTGGAAGAGCTTTTAAAGGAAGCTGACGTTGTTTCACTGCACTGCCCCTTAACTCCGGAAACCAGACACCTGTTAGGTGAAAAGGAATTTAAATTAATGAAGCCTACTGCCGTAGTAGTTAACACGGCCAGAGGCCCTGTAATCCATGAAAAAGCTTTAATCGAAGCACTGGAAAAAGGGGAAATAAAAGGAGCAGCCCTGGATGTTTTTGAGTTTGAACCAAAAGTCAGTGCCGAATTATTAAAAATGGATAATGTGGTGTTAACACCACATATCGGTTCTTCTACCTTGGAAACCAGAACAATTATGGCTCAGGCCTGTGTAAAACATATCCAAGACTTTTTCGCAGGCAAAAGACCTACCCATATTGTGAATCCAGAAGTGAAGCTTAATCTTGATTAACATGGGTTAACCATTTGGAAGCTATTTCTTTCGGTTGGTAGTTTTCAATATAGTCAAGGGCTTCAGTTACGTTATCGGCTACAAAATATAAATCCCGCGACTCTTTCTTCGCAAAGTTTAACTTAATTATATTCTCGAATATTTCGATTAAACCATTATAAAACCCGTCTACATTGAAGATAACTATCGGTTTATTATGATAACGTAATTGTTTTAAGGTAATAATTTCCAATAATTCCTCTAAAGTACCAAAGCCGCCGGGCAAAGCGATAAAGCCGGCGGCTTTTTCTTCCATAGTGGCTTTCCGCTCTCTTAAGTCTTTGGTTACTATTAATTGGTCACATTTTTCATAAGCGATGCCTTTCAGGTTCAAGGCTTCGGGAATAACCCCAATTACCTCACCACGGTGTTCATGAATAGCCCTGGCCGTTTCACCCATAAGGCCTACCATTCCTCCGCCAAAAATTAAACCTATATTTCTACGGGCCATTTCCCTGCCCAGCTCCCTTGCCACCGAAAAATATTTCTCATCAATTGCACAACTGGATGAACAATAAACACAAATATATTTAGTCAATTCTTTCAACCCTTTCCCTTTAGTCAATATATTTTAATCACAATTATATCATTAACCGGAAAAATTTATTTATTTTTTTTGTATAAATTATTGACATATGTTCATAATAAGAGTAATATTGATAATGAGCATATGATTAAAATAGAAAGGTAGGATAAGGATGAAAGTGGCCATTAGTACCGTAGGTAATTCCTTGGATAGTCCTGTTGATTTTCGTTTCGGAAGAGCTAAAAATTTTTTAGTTTACGACACAGAAGAAAAAGACTTTCAAGTAATTGAAAACCGTCAAAATTTAAACTTGCCTCAAGGAGCTGGAATACAGGCGGCTCAAAATGTAGCAAATTTAGGGGTGGATGCCGTAATTACCGGTCATGTGGGGCCTAAGGCTTACCAAACCTTAAAAGCTGCGGATATTGATATTTACTTAATAAAAAAAGGCACCGTAAACGAAGCCATTCAAAAATTTCAGGAGAACAAATTAAATAAAGCAGAGGGTCCGGATAAAGAAGGACATTGGTAAAAGAAAGGAGGTGTAGCAAATGCCAGGTTTTGACGGTACAGGGCCAAGAGGACAAGGGCCATTAACCGGTCGTGGCTTTGGT
>DGEF01000007.1:52173-61084 GCA_002385805.1 Peptococcaceae bacterium UBA3933 | reverse complement strand
TTGGGTTAAAATGCATGATGCATCTAATTTTAGGATTCATTCCGGGATGCATCCCAAGAAATTACCCCAGAGCAGATGCATCAGTATAGTGTAGCCTCAAAGCAGATGCATCAGCAAAGCTTGACCCGTAAGTAGATGCATCCTCAAAAAATGACCCCAAAGCCGATGCTTTTCTAAAAGTCACCTCAAAGCAGTAATTTTATTATTTAATTTGGGTAATACTATTCTTTGATAATAATTTCTTTTGAGGTGATTATGTTGACTAAGACTATCGCCGTTCAGGAAGGATTACATGAAATTGCTGAAAAACTAAGGGAATTAGGGTATAATGTTGTGGGAGTGGATGAATTAAATTATCCTGTGGATGCTATTGTATACTCCAGCTCTTTGAGTGATGCTCCAAATAAGATACATTCGATGGAAATGGGAGCAGCAAATAATGATGGTTTTGTCTTGATGTTAAATAAAGATGAATTTACCTTTGATGAATTAATAAATCAGCTCAAAGAATTGTAAAGTTTCCCATACTTATTTTTAAACAGTCAGTATTATTTTAACAAGAATTTTTTTTAGTTTGTTTTTGGGGGCAGGATTTTTATTATATTTTGCCGAATATAATCATTTATACTTATATGTTTCTCTGAAACAGGGGAGTGGAGAGATGAGTAAGTTGCATAGAGCATTAATTCTAGTGCTTATTTTTTCTATTTTGACTTTTTCTTCCGGATGTAGTGGGGAAGGATTTGATAGCGAAATTATTCCTACACTTGTTGAAAAAGTGGTCGATGATACCGAAAAAGCTATCTCAACGAGAGATGTTAATTTAGCCAGGGAAACATGGAGTAAAGTGACTGAGTATAGTGTTAAGGCACAGGAACTGGATAATGAAAAAATTTCTAAATCTTTAAGTTGTTTAGCTAGTACTTATGTAAAATTAATTGAGTACTGTGAAACCGGTGATGAAAATTTATTAAATGCATTTAACGCTGAATTTACTAAGGCACTGGAAAAGTTTAAGGAAATGATGGATAATATAGAAGAAACACAGGCTTAAAGTCCTGTGTTTTCTTTATATACGTTATATGTTTTTATTCTATTCTCACAGCTGTTCCGGATACTGTAACCATTAGCATACCATCTCTTATTACTTCATAATCAATGTCAACACCTACTATTGCATTTGCACCTAATTTATATGCTTTTTCACTCATTTCTTCAATAGCTATTTCTCTAGCTTCCTTTAATTTACTTTCGTAAGCACCTGAGCGGCCACCAATTACATCAGTAATGCTTGCAAAAATATCCCTCACAACATTTGCACCCATAATAGCTTCACCTGCTACTATACCTAGATAATTTTTTATTTTTTTCCCTTCAATTATTGATGTGGTTGTTATTAACATATTTATCACCTCTAATTTATTAATTATATGGTTAATTCTTCTAATTATACCATAAAAAGATGGTTTTGTTACCAAAGGTATTCATTTTACACTATCGAATTAATATTATAATATATACTTTATTCTGAAGGATTTTATTGGGGTGTAAATAATGAAACATAAATGGCTATTAGGAATATGTTGTACCTTGACCTTAATAATAACATTTATTTTCCCTTTAAGAAAGGTAGAAATAGCTTATCCATATCCCTTAGTACCTTTTAATGATAATGTAAAAGTACTGGGAATAAATAGAGCTCATCACGTAACATTACATATAGACGGAGTTTCTCAAGAGATTATTACTCCTGCTCAAAATGTACAAGAATTTTTAAGTCTGAATAAAATCGTTTTAGATCCTTTTGACATAGTAACTCCAGACAAATCTACTCCAATAACAGATAATTTAGTTATACATATTACCCGTGTAAAAGAAGAGGTCGTTATGCTTGAGGAAGAAATACCTTTTAAGACAGAAAGAATAGAAGTTCCTGATTTAGCAAAAGGTGAAAGTAAAATTATCCAAAAAGGGAAAAATGGACTTTCTAGAAAAACATTTGTCATAACGTATCATAATAATCAAGAAGTAGCCAGGAAATTAAAGGAGGAAGTGATGTTACGCAAACCTGTTAATGAAATAATTCATATCGGTAGTAAACAGGTGGTGCAAAGAGGAGGAAAAAATCTTAGTTTTAAAGAAACATTAATAATGAAGGCCAGTGCTTATACTCATACCGGAAATAAAACTGCCACAGGTACCTTTCCAAAAAGAGGTACAGTAGCCGTAGATCCTGATATAATACCTTTAGGAACCAAATTATATGTTGACGGTTATGGTTATGGAGTAGCTCAGGATATCGGTGGTGCAATTAAAGGTAACAGAATAGATTTATTTATGGAAACCAGGCAGGAAGCATTAGACTGGGGGTTAAGAACAGTGCGTGTATATATCCTGGAATAATGGAGGTAGATAGCATAGTGGTTAATAAGAATAAGATTTCTCTAACTGTTAACTGGTTGCGAGAACAGGTAGAAAAAGCAGGTGCTAGTGGATTACTGGTTGGTTTAAGCGGGGGAGTAGACAGTGCTTTATGTGCATTTTTAATAAAAGAGGCGTTTCCTGAGGATTCCTTAGGAGTGATTTTACCCTGTGAAAGCGATCCCAGGGATAAAGAAGATGCTTTAAAAGTGATTAATGCCTGTAACTTAAGAAAAATGGAAATTGACCTTACTGATATCCACAGGGATTTATTTGCTAAAATAAAAGATGAAATACCCCCCGAAGGAGTACTTGAAAACAATTTCCGGTCATCCAGGGCAAACCTAAAAGCAAGATTGAGAATGAGCACCTTATATGCTATAGCTAATTTTTTAAATTACTTAGTAGTAGGGACAGATAATAAAGCTGAATACTATACGGGCTATTTTACAAAATATGGTGATGGCGGGGTAGATATTTTGCCCTTAGCCAATTTAACAAAAAGGGAAGTGCGTGAATGGGCTAAGGAATTAGGAGTGCCGCAAGATATTATCTCTAAACCCCCTACTGCCGGATTATGGCCAAATCAGACTGATGAAGGGGAATTGGGCATAACTTATGAGACAATAGATGATTTTTTAGAAGGCAAACAGATTCCTGAAAAGGAACGCTTAATAATTGAAAGATTGCATCGTGTTTCAGAACACAAACGACAATTACCTCTTTCACCTCCTAAATTTTAATAATTGATGGAATACGACAGTAATTTTATGATAAAATATCAAAGGATTTTTTATAAAGGATTTTTTATGGAGAGGAGTTGATAGTTATGGCCGGTCATTCTAAATGGGCTAATATTAAGCATAGAAAATCAAAACAGGATGCAATAAAAGGGAAGATTTTTACTAAATTGGCCAGGGAAATTATTGTGGCAGCTAAACAGGGTGGTGGCGACCCTGATGCAAATTTTCGTTTAAGGATTGCAATTGAAAAGGCTAAAGCGAATAATATGCCTAATGAAAATATAAACAGGGCAATTCAAAAAGGTATTGGCGGTAACGAAGCTGAAAATTATGAAGAAATTGTTTATGAAGGATATGGCCCCGGGGGAGTTGCGATTACTTTGAAAATCATGACTGATAACCGAAATCGTACCGCCGGAGAAATACGCCATTTATTTTCTAAAAACGGTGGGAATATGGGTGAAACCGGTTGTGTGTCTTGGATGTTTGATCGCAAAGGCTATTTAGCTGTGGACAGAGAAAGTGTCGATTTAACAGAAGATGAAATACTCCTTTTAGGACTGGAAGCAGGTGCAGAAGATATTAAAATTGAGGACAACTTAATTGAAATTTATACTCAACCTGAAGATTTCGAAAAAGTAAAAACCAATTTAGAAGAACAAGGCTTTAAGTTCAGTGAGGCAGAAATTGATTTAGTTCCCCAAAATACTGTTACAGTTACGGATTTGGAACAGGCGAAAAAGTTAGTGAAATTAATGGATGCTTTAGAAGAGCATGATGATGTTCAAGATGTTTTTTCAAATTTTGTGATACCAGATGAAATAATGGAACAGATTGGATAAGAATATAAAGCTAGATATAGAGACTAAATTGTTTTGTATAAAAAATAATACACATGGGAAAAATAAGGCAAAGAAGGATTAACTTGGAGGTAGATGTTTTTGAACTGGCACAGGTTTAAATACCTTTACTTTGCCTTATTTTTTCTTTTTATTTTTAGTGGGTTACTTTCTTTTTATCTAATGACAAATAACAAGCCCCAAGAAAAACCGCCCATTCCTACTATTCAGGAACCAAACGAACCTGAAAATTTTATTATTAATGAAAATACAGAAATAATTTTGCAAGAACGATTTGAAGTATGTGAAAAGTACGGTTTAAAATGTCAAGATTATAACAGTAATATTGCTGAACAGGTAAGAAATGATTTAAATGGTTTATCTCTAGCTGAACTGGAAAGGTTATACCCTGAAGGTACTTGGCAGATTGAAAAACACAGTGAGAATAGTATTCTTCTTATTAAAAGAGTAGCAGGTTTATGTCCGGAACATAAAAAAATTTATCATTTGGGATTAAATGCTACAGGAGATTATGTTACTGTATATTATGGACCTAGTGTGGTAAAAGAAGAGGGAGGCATATTTAAGATTAGCGAAATTCAGGTAAAAGATTTACCGGAAAAGTATCAAGACAAAATTAAAAACGGTCAAATAGAGTTTTATAATGAGGAAGAAATAATAGCTACCTTAGATAGTTTTAGTGAATATTTGTAAAAGATACCAGCCAGTGGCTGGTATTTTTTTTAACATAAGTTGACTGCAGGAAAACCTGTATTCTGTATAGAAGTTATATAAAATTAAAGGGGTGTATGAAATGATTATTTTAGGAATTGATCCGGGTACTGCAATTTGTGGGTATGGGATTATAAAAGTAACAGGCAATAAATTTACTGCTTTAGAATATGGTTGTATTTATACTGATGCCGATTGGAGATTAGAAAAACGTTTGCAAAAGATATATTTAAATACCTTAGAATTAATTGAAAAATTTCAGCCTGTTGATTTGGCAGTAGAAGAACTATTTTTTAATAAAAATACCCGTACTGCTTTAAGTGTAGGCCAGGCCAGAGGAGTTATTTTATTGGCAGGTGCCCAAAAGGGGCTGAATATTAGGGAGTACACTCCTTTAGAGGTAAAACAGGCAATTGTTGGCTACGGTAGAGCCCAAAAACTACAAGTTCAACATATGGTAAAAACATTTTTGAATTTAAAAGAACTGCCTAGACCCGATGATGCAGCTGATGCTCTGGCTGTAGCTATTTGTCACGCACACTTCAGGCAAACATTTTTAAGGAGTAGTTGGTTATGATTAGTTATATTAAAGGTCAACTCATTAAGAAAACAGCAAATAGTGTTATAATAAACGCAAATGGGCTAGGTTATGAAGTATTTGTACCGACAGTTTTATTAACCAGATTACCTTCAAATTTAACAGAAATAGAACTGTTTACATATCTACAGGTAAAAGAGGATGTTCTGCAGTTATACGGATTTTCTACCTGGGAAGAAAAAGAGTTTTTTATGTTATTATTGGGTGTTTCCGGCATAGGTCCTAAAGGTGCTTTGACTATTATGTCTTATGGATCTTTGGAACAATTACAAAAGGCCATTGCTCTGGGTGATTTAAACTTTCTAACCAAGCTGCCCGGCATTGGCAAAAAAACAGCCCAAAGATTGATAGTTGAGTTAAAGGAAAAAGTACAAACTTTCCTTCCAGCAGAAGTTTCAGAAACTATTTCTGATTCACCTGTAGAAAATGATTTGTTTGCGGCATTAAATGCTTTAGGATACCAAACTGCGGAAATTAATAAAATTCTCCCCCGTTTATTAAAGGAAAATCCCAATGCAGATGAACCTACTTTAATCAAAAAAGCTTTACAATTGCTAGCCAAATATTAGGAGGCAAGTTATGGAAGAAAGACTAATTTCACCTCAGTATAAAAATGAGGATTATGAGGAAATAACCAGTTTAAGACCAAAAACCTTGGCCGAATATATTGGACAAGAAAAGGTTAAAGAAACCTTATCCATTTTCATTGAAGCGGCAAAAGCCAGGGGTGAAGCTTTAGATCATGTTTTGTTGTATGGCCCTCCCGGCCTGGGTAAAACTACTTTAGCTAATATTATTGCTAATGAGTTGAATGTTCAGATTAAACTTACTTCCGGACCGGCTATTGAACGACCCGGCGATTTAGCCGCAATTTTAACAAATTTAGAACCCCATGATGTTTTATTTATTGATGAAATTCATCGTTTAAACCGTAGTGTGGAGGAAGTACTTTATCCGGCAATGGAAGACTTTGCCCTGGATATAATCATCGGTAAAGGTCCCAGTGCTCGTTCTATTAGAATAGATCTCCCTCCTTTTACTTTGATCGGAGCTACTACCCGGGCCGGTTTGTTAACAGGTCCTCTAAGGGATAGGTTTGGCGTTGTTAATCGTTTGGAATTTTATACTGTTGAAGAATTAGTTAAAGTGGTAAAACGGGCGGCAGAAATATTATATGTACCCATTGATGATTTAGGTGCTTATGAGATTGGTAAACGTTCCAGAGGAACCCCAAGAATCGCTAATCGCTTATTAAAAAGGGTGAGAGATTATGCCCAGGTTAAAGGCGATGGTATTATTTCCCAGGAAATTGCGAAAAGTGCTTTAGACCTCTTGGAAATAGATCAATTAGGATTGGATAAAATTGACAGGAGAATGTTGGAGACTATTATTATAAAATTTAACGGTGGACCTGTCGGCTTGGAAACATTAGCCGCAACTCTTAATGAAGAAGCCGGTACTATAGAAGATGTATATGAACCTTATCTTATGCAGTTAGGTTTTATTAAAAGAACGCCTCGGGGCAGAGTATGTACTGAGGTTGCTTATCAACATTTAGGAATAAAATTGGATAAGATAAAACAAGGCTCTTTATTTGAAGATAAGTAGTTTTAATTACAGCAAGAAAGGAAGTGTTTTACCTGTGGGAGATTGGTCAAGTTTAGGCAAAATGTTGGTAATGATGGGTCTCTTTATTTTTTTTCTGGGTTTGATTTTGTTAGGCTTAGGTAAGCTGTTAAGTATTGGCCGCCTTCCCGGTGATATATACTATCAAAAGGGTAATTTTACTTTCTATTTTCCCATTGTCACCTGTATAATTATCAGTTTATTATTAACTCTTATCTTAAACCTTTTTAATCGCTAATTGGCTATACCCGCAAGATTTATAGGATTTTAACGAATCTTTTTTATATAAGCGAGGTGAACTTTTTGGGGTTTCTCTTCCGGAAAAGAAACATGGTAACAGATGATCTTACAGAACTGGTTTTGAAGGCACAAGCAGGTGACGAGGCGGTAAGGGAATACTTAATAAAACAGTACACGCCTTATGTTTTAAAAGTTGCTTCTAACTTTTGTAAAAAATTTCTAAATATGGGTGAAGATGATGAAGCTAGTATTGGTTTATTAGCTTTTAATGAAGCTATAGATAAATATGCCCCTGACAAAGGAGCAAATTTTTTAACTTTTAGTGAAGTAGTAATAAAAAGGAGATTAACTGATTATTACCGACGTGAAAATAAATTTACATCAAATACTGTTTCTTTAAATAATTACAACGGTGAAGAAAATCAGGAACAAGAAAAATTTTTTGAAATATCAGAGGCAACCAAAGTATTTCAGATCCAAGAGGAAAGCTTTGAAAAAAAGCAAGAAATAATCGAGTTTTCCAATGCTTTGGCTAGTTTCGATATTACTTTAACGGATTTAGTAAAAATATCTCCTAAACATTATGATGCACGGCAGCGTGCCTATGAAGTAGCAAAATTAATTGTGGGTCAGAAAGAGTTGTTAGATTACTTATGGAATAAAAAGGCTTTGCCCCTTAAACAAATAGAAGAGCAGGTCGATGTAAGTAGAAAGACCCTGGAAAGGCAGCGAAAATATATTATTGCTTTAGTACTGATTTTAGGCGAAAGGAATTTTGAACATTTAAGATCATATATTAATCATTTAGGAAAGGAGGGATAAGGGTATTGAGCAATCTAAAAAAAGGGCTGGTCTTGGAAGTAAACAAAAACAATGTGGTTGTACTCACCAGGGATGGCCGTTTTTTAAAACAGTCATACAAAGGGGAGCCTCCCGAGCTTGGTTCAGAAATTGACATTAAGGAAGGTTCATTCAACTGGAAAGTATGGGGTATGACGGGTATTGCAGCTTTATTACTTGTTATTATAATTCCATTATTTGTTTTGCAATTAACCGCTATACCCCAGGAAGTGGTGGCTTATGTAACAGTAGATATAAATCCTAGTCTGGAATTAGGTTTAAATATCCAAGACAGGGTTGTAGCCGCTAATGCCTTAAACGAAGATGGGAAGAAAATATTGGAAAAATTAGATTTAAAGGAATTACCAGTTGACCGAGCTTTGGAATTAATTACCGAAGTAGCTATTCAAGAAAAGTATATTACCCAGGATAAGAAAAATGCGGTAATAATTAGCTATAGCTTAAATGAACCTGTTCATAATGAGAGGGAAAATAATAATGAAAAAAGTGAGGAAGTTGTTTACTCCCAAGAAGTGCAAACATTAGAAAATGCACCATCTGATTCTTTAATTTCTACTAAAGCTCCGGATAAAGTTCCGGGGGAAATACAAAAAAAAGAACAGCTTCAGAAAAAAGAAATGCTTCAGAGAAAAGTAATGGAAGTTGTTCAACGTAATCAACAAGAAGCTGTAGTGGAAATTATTCATGTTAGTCCTAGAGTCAGAAATCAGGCTAAACAACTGGGCTTAACTCCTGGGAAATATACATTAATGTTAGAGGCTTGGGATGAAGGTGTAGAGATTTCTCCTGAAAATGTGAAAGAAAAAAGCATTGTAAGTGCTATTGAAGAAGCAGGAGGGGACTTAGGCCAA
>DGEF01000007.1:45802-51920 GCA_002385805.1 Peptococcaceae bacterium UBA3933 | reverse complement strand
TTAAAATTAACACCACCAACAGCAGGGGAAAGTCCACAAATAAACGAACTAGATGTAAGTAATAGTCAAAAACAAGGCTTAATTTTGGAAGAAACAGATGATTTTTTAACTGATTTGGAAAAAGAAAATATTAGGTCTTTCAGCAAAGAAAAGGTTGAAGGAATTTCTCAAAATGATATTGAGCAATTAAAGAAATCCTTTTTTGATAGGTTAAAAAATAATAAGAGAAATTTTATTTGGAAAAACAATAATGAATTATCCGTTAAGGACAAGATAAAAGAAGAGTTCAGTGACCTTAAAGAAAACGAAAAATTGGAAGAGGAAGAAAAAAAGGATAGTATTAAAAAGAATTCTAAAAAAGAGTTTATAAATAAACAGCTTAAAGATAAAAACAAAGAAAAGTGGAAGGACAGTTTTTTAAAAGATATTGATAAGTTAAAGGATAAAAAAGGTAAGTTAAAAGAAAAAAATGTGGAAAAAGAAAAAACTAAAGAACAAAAAGAAAGTGAACAAAAAGAGATAGTAGAAAATGATGAAACAAATGATTCAGAAAACTTACCTGAGGAAAATGAAAAAAGAGAAGATGAAAAAATTAATTCTAAAAGAAAATTTAAAAATAGCAATTAAAGTCTATGTAAAAAGTCCGGTTAGCGGACTTTTTCTTTTGTAATTACCATGTGTTTAACTAAAGGTTATAAATATTTGCATGAAGTTTAAAATATGATTAAAAATGATCTTTTAGGAAATTGTTGCACCTGACTGATTAGAAAGTTATACTTGTTATGTTGAAAAATTAACCAAAGATGGAATGGGAGATATTATGAAGCTTAACGATTTTGATTTTTATTTACCGGAGGAATTAATCGCTCAACACCCTCTAAAACAGCGTGATAATTCCAGGTTATTAGTATTAAATAAGGAAACCGGGGATATTCAGCACAAAAAATTCTCAGACATTTTATCTTATTTGAAACCTGGCGATGTATTGGTTCTTAATAATAGTAAAGTAATACCGGCACGGTTAATCGGGTCGAAAAAGGATACAGGGGCTAAGGTGGAATTGGTACTCTTGAAAACCACTGACCAAGAGGATTGTTGGGAAACATTGGTTAAACCCGGGAAAAAAGTAAAACCCGGGGCGGAAATTATTTTTGGTGACGGAAGACTAAAGGCACGGATTTTAGACGTAACCAGGGTTGGGGGAAGAATAGTAAAATTCTATTATCAAGGTGTTTTTAATCAAATTTTAGATGAATTGGGGCAAATGCCTCTACCTCCTTATATAACTGCAGATTTAAAGGATAAAGACCGTTATCAAACTGTTTATGCCAAACATCCTGGATCGGCGGCTGCGCCTACTGCGGGGCTTCATTTTACAAATGAACTATTAGAGAAAATATCTAAAAAGGGAGTTAAAGTAGTTGAAATTTTGCTCCATGTAGGTTTGGGTACTTTTCGACCGGTTAAAGTAGAAAACATTGAAGAACATGAGATGCATGCAGAATTTTATCAGGTTACCGCTGAAGCCGCAGCAGAAATTAATCAAGCTTTGGCAGAAGGAAGAAGGATTATCGCCGTAGGCACCACTTCCACTCGTACCCTGGAAAGTGTTTATCAGAATGGTCAGGTAAGCTCCGGCCAGGGCTGGACTGATATTTTTATCTATCCAGGGTATGAATTTAAGGTGATTTCAGGTTTGATAACTAATTTTCATTTGCCTAAATCTACTTTAATTATGCTGGTTAGTGCTTTAGCCGGCAGGGAAAACATCCTGAAAGCCTATCAGGAAGCTGTAAATAATAAATACCGTTTTTTTAGTTTTGGGGATGCAATGTTAATTATATAGGAGGTTTTGTCGTGGCCTTTGAGTTTGAATTAATTAAAGAGTGTAAAGATACAAAAGCCCGAGTAGGGAGGTTCCATACACCCCATGGAATAATTGAAACACCGGTTTTTATGCCGGTAGGAACCCAGGCTACCGTTAAGACTTTAAGTCCCGAAGAATTGAAATCTATTGGTGCTCAAATAATTTTAAGTAATACCTATCATCTTTATCTAAGACCGGGGCATGATTTAGTAAAAGAAGCCGGGGGCTTGCATAAATTTATGAATTGGGACAGACCGATTTTAACAGACAGCGGCGGTTTCCAGGTTTTTAGTTTGGGGGATTTACGAACCGTTCAGGAAGATGGAGTGGAATTTAGATCACATCATGACGGTTCTAAACATTTTTTTAGTCCGGAAAAAGTAATGGAAATCGAGAATGCTTTAGGTGCTGACATTATTATGGCTTTTGATGAATGTGCTCCCTATCCTTGTAGTTTTGAGTATGCAAAAAAAGCCATGGAAAGAACCACCCGGTGGGCCCGGCGTTGTAAAGAGGCTCATAAAAGGGAAGACCAGGCTTTATTTGGGATAATTCAAGGCAACGTTTATCGTGAGTTAAGAGAACAAAGTGCAAAGGAAATTACCGCTTTAGATTTACCTGGGTATGCTATTGGAGGATTAAGTGTAGGTGAACCTAAAGAGTTAATGTATGAGGTTTTAGATTATACAACTCCCTTAATGCCAAAAGAAAAACCACGTTATTTAATGGGGGTAGGTGCCCCGGATAATTTGGTAGAGGGCATTATGCGAGGGGTAGACATGTTTGATTGTGTTCTGCCCACGAGAATAGCCAGAAATGGTACTGTATTTACCAAAAGAGGAAAACTGGTCATTAGAAATGCTGTTTATGCCAGAGATTTCCGCCCCTTAGACAGTGAATGCAGTTGTTATACCTGTCGGAATTACACAAGGGCTTATATACGTCATTTGATTAAAGCTAATGAAATACTTGGTTTGAGATTAACAACCATCCACAATCTTTACTTTTTGATTAATTTAGTTAAAGAAATTCGGGAAGCAATTTTAGAAGATAGATTTTTGGAGTTTAGGGAAGAATTTTATGAACATTATAGGGACGATTAGAAGAAAACAGGCTGTATTAAAATAATTTTTATTGTATAATGTACCTATACAAATTTTTCTAGTAACTATAGGAGGTATTTGATGGATAGTTTTATGTTACTTATTCTGTTCTTTGCTCTTCTTTATTTTTTGATGATCAGACCCCAACAAAAACAGCAGAAAAAAAGACGGGAAATGCTGGATAATCTTCGAAAAGGTGATGATATAGTCACCATCGGCGGTATTTACGGAGTCATTAAAGCTTTACGAGATGATAAAGTAGTTATCGAAATAGCCAAGGGTGTAAATGTTACCGTTTTGAAAAATGCAATCGGACAAGTTCTTACGGAACACGATGATGAAGATGAGATTGAAAATGAGGAAAATACAGAAATGGATATTGAAAATAAATAATAACTGCTTAAGCCCTTCCCAGGGCTTTTTTTTTCGGTGGTGTTAAACGATTTAATAATTGTTAATTCAACTTAATTGAATTTTTTTTATTAGAGGTATATAATTATACAGTGTTTTAAAAGAATAGGAGGAGAATCCATGCGTTGGGGAAGACTGTTTATAATATTGTTAACTGTAACAATAGTAGGTGTGTGTACTTTTTTTGCCCTTGAACCTTTTCAAGAAAATATTAAATTTGGCTTAGACTTAAAAGGCGGAGTTCTGGTTAGATTAGAAGCTCCAGCAGATGCAACAGATGAGGATATGGCCAAAGCTATTGCAATCATTGAAAATAGGGTAAATGGTTTGGGATTAACTGAGTCGGAAGTCCGTAGAGAAGGTAATAATAGAATTCTTGTGGAGCTCCCGGGTGTGGAAAATCCGGAAGAAGCTATTTCCCTAATCGGGAAAACAGCTCTTTTAGAGTTTAAAAGGGTAGATACCATGGAGACGGTTATCACCGGTAAGGATTTAGAAGATGCTAAAGAAGGTATGAACCCTAATGAAACTGATCCTAATAAAGTATACTTTGTTAGCTTAAAATTAAATCCCGAGGGAGCTAAGAAGTTTGCGGAGACTACCAGGGACTTAGTAAATAAGTATCCGACAAAACCGAATGAATATAATCCCAATCGGGCTATTGCAATTATTTTAGATGGCCAGCTCCTTTCCGCTCCTTTTGTAAGTGAGGCCATTACCCATGGACAAGCTCAGATTTCCGGGGGCTTTGCCACACTGGAAGAGGCTCATGATTTAGCTGTATTACTTCGGTCCGGTGCTTTACCCGTAGAATTGGAAATAGTTGAAAAAAGAACTGTCGGGCCAAAATTAGGATTAGATTCCTTGGATAAAAGCAAAGTTGCTGGTATATATGGTATTTTAGCTATACTACTTTTCATGTTATTCTATTACCGTTTACCGGGATTTGTAGCCGGAGTTTCACTGATTTTATATTCGATAATTCTTTGGGGTATCTTGATAGCAATTGATGCAACTATTACCTTACCTGGTATAGCCGGTTTTCTTTTATCAGTAGGTATGGCTGTGGATGCCAATATCATTATTTATGAAAGGTTTAAAGAAGAATTAAGGAATGGCAAAACTTTAAGGGCAGCTTTAGACGCCGGTTTTTCCCGCGCTCTTCGGACAATTATTGATTCTAACGTAACAACTTTGATTGGAGCTATAGTTTTAATGTATTTTGGTATAGGAACTATTCGAGGCTTTGCTTTGATATTAATGATTGGTATTTTAGTTAGTATGTTTACTGCTATAACCTTTACTAGGTTTTTATTAAAACAGTTTGTTTTATCATATGCTTTTAAAAATAATAAATTATTTGGGGCCTAGGAGGGAGGAGATAAAATGGATTTTGTGGGTAAAAGAAAAATATGGTATTTCTTATCGCTGTTGGTAATCATTCCTGGCCTTTTCTCCTTGGCTGTGCAAGGTTTTAATTTTGGTATAGATTTTGCAGGCGGTAATTTGCTACAAGTGAAATTCCAGGACGAAACTACTATAGAAGAAGTTAGGACTGCTTTAGAGAAAATTAATTTACAAGACAGTGCCATTCAGCCTTCGGAGGATAATACTTTTATAATTAAAACAAGTGTTTTGGATGAGTCACAACAGGACCAAGTTGTAAATACTTTAGAAAAAGAAATCGGTTCTTTAGAAATCCTTCGTAGTGAAAAAGTTGGTCCTACAATCGGTAAAGAATTAAGAAACGCCGGTATTCTTTCCTTAAGTATTGCTATTCCCTTGATGATTGTTTATATAACCATCCGGTTTGAATTTAAGTTTGCTTTAGCCGGTATTATCGCTTTAGTTCACGATATTTTGGTTACCCTAGGTATTTTCTCCATTTTTCAATTAGAGGTAGATAGTACTTTTATTGCTGCAATTTTAACTATCTTTGGATATTCAATAAATGATACTATTGTTATTTTTGACCGGATAAGGGAAAATTTAAGGATGCAAAAGTCGAAAAAGCTTGAACTTATCCCTTTAATTAATCAAAGTATCAAGCAAAGTTTGACCCGTTCGATTAATACTACAATTTCCACGTTGTTTGTTTTAATAGCATTGTTTTTCTTTGGTGGGGAGACCACAAGATTGTTTGCCTTAGCTATTATAATCGGTATTGCCGCAGGTGCTTACTCTTCAATATTTATAGCCAGTCCTTTATGGTATGAAATGAAAAAAACTGAAGCAAATTCATAAGTAACCTTTCCTCTCTTTCCTAAGACTAATAATCAGAAGGAAATAATGAATATTTACCGAATTATACTCTAGAAAGAGAGGTGGGAACAATGCAAGGTTATTTAGTAAGTGCCTTGATATTTGCTTTGTTAGTTGCCATTTTTGCTATTCAAAACACTACTGTGGTTGTGATTAATTTTTTGATGTGGAAATTTCATACTTCCTTAGTGTTAGTTATTTTAGGTTCTGCATTACTAGGTGCTCTTTGTATTTTTTTACTAGGTTCCTTCAAAAATTTCGAATCTTGGCGTAAACAACGGGAGCTAGAAGGAAAAAATAGACACTTAACCAATCAGGTCAATGAGCTAGAAGCTGAATTAAAAGAGTTAAGAGAAAGAATGGAAAATTTAAATTTTGTCAATCAAAACTCATCTGCAGATGAGAAAGATGAACAGATAGTCCAAGCTACTAATAAAGAAGTGTAGCTTGGCTTCTTTTTAAAGAGAATCTTTTA
>DGEF01000007.1:24774-45537 GCA_002385805.1 Peptococcaceae bacterium UBA3933 | reverse complement strand
TCTTCTACTCTTGCCTTGTTGCTTGTGAATAGAGGCTATGATGATCCTAAAAAAGCAAATGAATTTTTAAACCCCTGTTTAGAAAATTTAAGCTCTCCCTTTAAAATGCAGGCAGTAGGTTTAGCCGTTAAAACAATTGTGGAAGCTTTGAAAAACAAAAGAAAAATTGTTATTTACGGTGATTATGATGTAGACGGGATAACCGCCACTGCTTTATTAGTGGCAGTTTTACAAGATTTAGGCGGTCAGGTGGATTACTATATACCGGATAGGGTAGAGGAAGGTTATGGTTTAAGTTTTCAGGCTTTAGAAAAAATAGTTCCGGAAAAACCTTTAGTAATCACTGTTGATTGCGGAATAAGTTCTGTTGAAGAAGTTATTAGTGGACAAGCTTTTGGGCTGGACTTTATTGTTACTGATCACCATCAGCCCCCGGAGATTTTGCCTCCTTGTCTTATAATTAATCCTTTATTAGAGAAAGGTAGTACCCCTTTCGCGGGGGTAGGTGTTGCCTTTAAACTTGCCCAGGCTTTATTAGAATCTAGCCTGGGGAGTGAAAGAGGAAAATCAGAAGCCTATCAGTATTTGGATTTAGTGGCTTTAGGTACTATTGCTGATATTGTTCCTTTAGTAGGGGAAAACAGGGTGCTGGTGAAGTATGGTTTAGAAAAGATGTCTAAGGGAAAAAGGCTGGGCATTAAGGCTTTAGCAGAAGCGGCAAGTGTTGATTTGCAAAAAATAACTTCAGAACAGGTGAGCTTTTTTTTAGCCCCCCGGTTAAATGCTTGTGGCCGGATTGGTCATGCCGGTTTAGGGGTAAAATTACTATTGTCCCAAAAGGAAGAAGTAGCTAAAGAAATTGCACAAAATTTAAATAAAGCCAATCAGGAGCGACAAAGTATTGAAGCAAGGATAATGGAGGAAGCCCTTCTTTTAACGGAAAAGATCGATTTAAACGAAAATCCGGTTATTGTCTTGGCCGGAGACCACTGGCATCCTGGAGTTATTGGGATTGTGGCTTCACGATTAGTGGAAAAATACTATCGGCCAACTATTCTCCTGACAAAACAAGACGGTCTTTATAAAGGTTCCGGCCGTAGCATACCTGGATTTCACCTTTATCAAGCTTTACAACAATGCCAAGAATACTTACATAGTTTTGGAGGGCATAGCCAGGCCGCAGGTTTGAGTTTAAGAGAGGAGAATCTTTTCCGGTTTTGTGAAAAAATAAATTTTATTGCCCGTAAAATACTCCAAAAGGAAAATTTAATTCCTTCCCTGGCCTTAGATGGGGAGATTGACCTGGCGGACGTAGATTTTAACTTTTTAGAAGAACTTAGAAAATTAGAGCCTTTTGGTGCAGCAAATCCTGAACCTGTATTAGTCTATCGGAATGGAGAGGTTCATAACTATCGCCAGGTTGGCAGCAATGGAGAACATTTAAAATTGACAATCAAGGCTCACGATACATATTGGGACGCAATTGGGTTTAATATGGCCGGTTATTCAGAAATAGCTGCAAGTCGTGAACCTTTGGATTTTGCTTTTACCTTAGATGAGAATAAGTGGAACGGTACAACTTCCCTTCAGCTAATTTTAAAGGATATTAAACCTAACAATAAAATAGATAATCCTTATTGTCCTCCTAACCTTTTGGAATCGTTTCCAAAGGACAGTATTCAAATAATTGACTATCGGGGTTGTAATGATAAAATTGGTTATATAAAAAACTTGTTGCGGGCCGGAGAATTTACGGCCATCTATGTTAACAGTCAAAAGGAAGCTAAATATTTGGTCAGGGAACTGGAAGCTGACCCTGAATTAAAAGATAAAATTCTTTTTAATAAAGGCGATTTTTCTAAAGAGGAATATGAAAAAATTGGTAAATTAATCGCGAAAGGTTTCTATAGAGTAATAATTGGTGGAATTAATTACTCGGAAATTTTAACTCCTCACCTTAAACATCTTGTCTTATACAACCTTTGTTTTTCCAAAGCAGAATATGAAAAATTACTGCAAAAAACTTGTACATGTAATTGTTCAGTAAAGGTTCATTTTTTATATGGAATAAAAGATAAAGCTAAAAACCTGTATCTACTTAGAAGATTAGCCCCGGGAAGAAAACAATTAGTTCTTTTTTATCTATTATTAAAAAAGATTGCTAACAAAGATTTACAAATAACCCTAAATGATAAAGAAATTGTTTCTTTGGCAAAATCCCACCGGATATTGTTATCAGTTTCCGATGTCTGTCATTGGTTAAAAATACTGGAGGAATTAAAATTATTAGAGGTAGAAATAAAAGATAGTATGCGGGTAATCATTTTAGCACCTAACCCGGCAAAGGTTAAATTAGAACAATCCCCTCTTTTTTTAGAAGGGGTTAGGAAGAGACTGGATTTTCAGGAATATCAAAAAATTGCTTTTGGTGTGCTTACAAAAAAATGACTATAAAATTAATTAAAGGAGTCGAAAAGATGGATTTAAAAGAATATATTAGGATAATACCTGATTTCCCTCAACCAGGAATTAGTTTTAAGGACATAACGCCTCTTTTAGCTAATGGTAAAGCTTTTAGTTATGCTATTGACAGCTTAGCGGAAAAAATAAAAGATAAACAGGTAGATTTGATA
The DNA here is from genome assembly GCA_002385805.1 of Peptococcaceae bacterium UBA3933. Taxonomy (GTDB): domain Bacteria; phylum Bacillota; class Peptococcia; order Peptococcales; family BICA1-8; genus UBA3933. The sequence goes on along the minus strand of DGEF01000007.1, from coordinate 42,904 downwards.
GTGGGTCCGGAAGCTCGTGGGTTCGTTATAGGAGGTCCTTTAGCCTATAAACTGGGTTGTGGTTTTGTTCCAATTCGGAAAAAAGGAAAATTGCCGGCTGCTACGGTTTGTACAGAATACGAATTGGAGTATGGAACTGCCCAATTAGAAGTTCATTTGGATGCAATTAAACCAGGGCAAAAAGTGTTTATCACAGATGACTTGCTAGCTACGGGAGGCACTATTAAAGCTGCCATTAACCTTGTAGAAAAATTAGGTGGCGAAGTGTTAGGTTTAGGTTTTCTTATTGAACTTTCTTACCTGGAGGGCCGCAAGAATTTATTTGGCTATGATGTAATTTCACTGATGAAATATTAATGAGAAAGGAGGGTGGATATGGCTCTAACGGAATTGATAGAAGAGCTGAAAAAGAACAATCCCAAGGCTGATTTGGACTTAATAGAGAAGGCATATAATTTTGCCCAACAGGCTCATGAAGGACAACTGCGGAATTCAGGGGAACCATATATCACCCATCCTTTAGCTGTGGCCAAAATTTTAGCCGGGTTAGGGTTAGATGATAATACTATTGCTGCAGGTTTATTACATGATGTTGTAGAAGATACTCCGAAAAAATTGGAGGATATTAGGAAAATATTTGGTCAAGAAATTGCTTTGCTGGTAGACGGGGTAACAAAACTGAGCAGAATAGGGTATTCTTCTAAAGAAGAAAGGCAGATAGAAAACTATCGTAAAATGTTCTTAGCTATGGCTAAAGATATACGGGTAATTCTAATTAAACTGGCTGATCGACTTCATAATATGCGTACTTTAAAACATCATGATTTTTGGAAACAACGGGAAGTGGCACAGGAAACCTTGGAAATTTTTGCTCCTTTAGCCCACCGACTAGGTATTTTTAGATTTAAATGGGAATTGGAAGATCTCTCTTTTCGGTATTTAGAACCTGATAAATATTATGATTTGGTCGGGAAAATATCAATGAAAAGGAAAGAGCGGGAGGAGTATATAAACGAAGTAATCGAAATTTTGAGGGAAGAATTAAAAAAAGCTAATTTAACAGCAGACATTAGCGGCAGACCTAAACATTTTTATAGTATTTACACTAAAATGGAAAAAAAGAATAAAGATTTAAATGAAATATATGATCTGATTGCCGTGAGAGTTATAGTAAATAGTGTTAAGGATTGCTACGGAACGTTAGGCATTGTCCATACCTTATGGAAACCTATTCCCGGACGGTTTAAAGATTATATTGCGATGCCTAAACCTAATATGTATCAGTCTCTGCACACTACGGTAATAGGTCCCCGGGGGGAACCTTTTGAGATTCAAATTAGGACCTGGGATATGCATCATACTGCCGAGTATGGTATTGCCGCTCATTGGCTCTATAAAGAAAACTCCAAACAAAAAGCCAGGATAGATGAAAAATTAACCTGGATAAAACAAATCAGAGAATGGCAAAGTGAATTACAAGATTCTAAGGAATTCATGGAAACTTTAAAAATCGATCTGTTTTCTGATGTAGTCTTTGTTTTTTCTCCAAAAGGCGATGTTTTTGAACTTCCTGCCGGGTCCACCCCCATAGATTTTGCTTATCGGGTTCATACGGAAATAGGACACAGATGTATCGGCAGTAAGGTCAATAATAGATTAGTTCCTTTAGATTACACATTGAAAACCGGCGACATAGTAGAAATATTAACTTCCAAGCAGGCAAACGGACCCAGTCGTGATTGGCTGAAAATCGTTAAAAGCTCTCAAGCGAAAAATCGTATCAGACAGTGGTTTAAACGGGAGAAAAGGGAAGAAAACTTAAATAGAGGCAAGGAACTATTAGAAAAAGAGCTGCGCAAACATGGACTGGAAGTGCAAAATAATTTACGCACCGATCGTCTAAATAATATTGCGCCGAAGCTGGGTTTTAGTTTTTCAGAAGATTTATTGGTGGCCATTGGTGATGGAGTAATCACACCTATACAGGTTGTTTTAAAATTAAAAGAAGTCTATGAAAAGGATAAAATAGTCAGTATTGATTTAGAGCATGACCTTTTACCGAAAGAAACGAAAAAGTCCAAATTAAAAAATTCTTCTCAAGGTGTAAGAATAAAAGGCGTAGATGATGTAATGATCCGTTTTGCCCGTTGTTGTAATCCTTTGCCCGGTGATAAAATAATAGGTTATATCACCAGAGGAAGAGGAGTTTCTATTCATCGGGCGGATTGTCCTAATGTTTGTTCTTATTTAGCTTTAGAACCTGAACGGTTAGTTGAAGCTGCTTGGGATGAATCGGATAGTAATACTTTTCAGGTAGAAATTATGATTACTGCTGTAGATAGGGCAAAATTGACTTCGGAGATTATTAATACTGTTAGTGATGCAAAAATTCAGATTACAGCTATTAATGCCCGAATAAAGAAAAACGGAACTGCGGTTATTGATTTAAAAATTAATATAAATAACTTAGAACAGTTAAATTCTATTGTGGAGAAAATTTATAGGATTAAAGATGTTGTTGAGGTACGGAGGGTTACCCCCAGAAGAATAAAAGATGGAGTCAGGTGATAAAAATTGCGTGCTGTAATTCAAAGAGTAAAAAAAGGATCAGTAAAAGTTGAAGGGAAAAGGGTAGGTGAAATCGGGACCGGTTTAGTAATATTATTAGGAGTTACTCATGATGACACAGATGAAGATGCCAAATACCTGGCGGAGAAAATATGCAATCTGCGAATTTTTGAAGACGAGGAAGGAAAACTTAATTTATCTTTACTAGATATAGGTGGTGCAATCTTATCTGTTTCTCAATTCACCCTCTATGGTGATTGTCGTAAAGGTCGCAGACCTAGTTTTACCGATGCTGCCCACCCGGAAAAAGCCAAAGAACTTTATGAAGTTTTTAATAAATTACTGGTGGAGAAAGGAATTAAAGTAGAAACAGGAGTATTTCAAGCATATATGGAAGTAGAAATCATAAACGACGGGCCTGTAACTATGCTTTTAGATAGTAAAAAAGGTTTTTAGGAGGTTATTCTCTGATGAAAATTAAAGTTTTAAGTGTAGGAGCTTTGGAAACCAATTGTTACCTTGTATGGTGCCCAAACACTAAAGAAGCAATTGTAATAGATCCTGGTGATGAAGGAGAACGAATTTTAGAGGTTATTAGAGAAATGGAAATTAAAATAAAATATATTGTAAATACCCATGGTCATCATGATCATATCGGAGCCAATAAAGAATTAAAAGAAGCTACCGGTGCTCCTATTGTTATCCATTCTCAAGATGCTAAAATGCTTACTGATCCTGTTCATAATTTATCAAAGTTTCTTGGTTCCACTACAAAGGAACCGGCTGCCGATCAACTGGTAGAAGACGGGGATGTAATTAGTTTCGGTCAGATAAATTTAAAGGTCCTGCATACTCCAGGTCATACTCCGGGTGGTATGTGCTTATATAGTCAAGAGGAAAAAGTATGTTTTACCGGCGATACCATCTTTAACGGTTCAGTAGGCCGAACTGATTTACCCGGTGGCAGTTATGCTACTTTAATTAAGTCCATTTACGATAAGCTTCTTACTTTACCCAGCGACGTTACAATTTACCCTGGTCATGGACCAAAATCAACTATTGCCGAAGAAAAAGCTATAAATCCATTTTTAAAGTAAGAGGGGTATTATGAAAATTTCATTGATTCCCAGATCCCGGGAATATGCTTCGACTGTTTTTGATGTTGTGAAAATTTTTCAACCGGAACTCACCTGGCAGGAATTAATGGGGGAAACAGATGGAAAAACAGTTCTTATGGAAATTGAGGTTTTACCTGCTCAGGTGCTAGTTAGACTTACGGAAGGTGAATGGTTTTCTGAGCCTATCACTGATAATGAACCTAATGAGGTAAAAAGGACTATAAAATTAGCCGTATATAAATTACTGCAAAAAGTCTTGAACCATAAAGGCAGTCCTTGGGGGATTCTTACCGGTATACGGCCTACTAAAATCGTCCATCGTTTATGGGATCAGGGTTTAGAAGAACAAGAAATCAAAGGTGTTTTGCGTAATAAATTTGCTGTTTCTTCGGAAAAAATTTCATCATTAATTACCATAACTAAGTTACAAAGACCTTATATAGCCAATTTAACTGATAGTTCAAAAGTCAGTGTATATATTAGTATTCCCTTTTGTCCTACTCGCTGTCATTACTGTTCTTTTCCCTCTTTCAGCATGGACCAATGGGGGAATCATGTTGAACAATATATTCTTAACCTGATTAAAGAAATTAAGAATGTGGGACTGGCTTTACAAGAGCAAAATATTGCTGTAGAAACTATTTATATGGGGGGAGGGACCCCTACTGCTTTAACAGCAACCCAACTGGGCAATTTGCTGGAGGTTATTAATTCTTGTTTACGTACAAGTGAAACGTTAGAATTTACCGTAGAAGCCGGTCGCCCCGATACTATTAATGAAGACAAATTAAAAACCTTAAAGGATTTTGAGGTAGAGCGAATCAGTATTAATCCTCAAACCATGTGGGAACCTACCCTAAAAAAAATCGGCAGGAACCATTCGGCAGGAGATATTTTTACCACCATGGAATTAGCCCGCAAAATCGGCTTTAAAGTTATTAATATGGATTTAATAGTAGGGCTTCCTGGTGAAAACTTAGAGATTTTTAAACATACTCTAGATAATATTGAAGTTTTAAAACCGGAAAATCTGACACTTCATTCCTTAGCTCTTAAACGGACAGCCAAACTAAGGGAAAATACCGAAAATCTTACTCCCGGTTGCGAAGTGGAGAAAATGTTTACTTATTTTGAAAAATGGGCTCTGGATAGAAATTACCGTCCTTATTATCTTTATCGGCAAAAACTAATTTTAGGAAATTTAGAGAATGTCGGTTATTGTTTACCCGGACTCCCCTGCCTCTATAATATCCAAATGATTGAAGAACGGCAGACTATTTTAGGGCTGGGAGTAGGTGCAGGTTCGAAAATTATTAATCGGGAGGACGGTACTTTTCGGAACTCTTATAATCCCAAGGATCTTATTTTATATAACGAACGGTTAGAAGAAATAATCGAGGCAAAAGTTGACAAAATAAAAGGGCTTGGCTAAAATTATTCAATGAGGTAAAAACTTTGAAGAGGAAAGTACGCAAGGATTTTTTTAACAGGGAGAAACTACCTTGACTGAGAGTAGTTTTTAAAAAAACTTGCGGAAAGACACCTTGGAGTTGATGTTTCAAAAGAACATCCGGGGCATCCGTTATCTGCAATGAGGGGAACATAACGATTTATGTTCAAGTTGGGTGGTACCGCGGGTTAATCTCGTCCCAAATATGTCAAAAATATTGGGGACGGGGTTTTTTTATTAAGATTTCAATATTGAAACTGTCTATAGAAGGAGTGATTAGGGTGTTAACAACTCGACCCCGGGGAACTAATGATATTTTACCCGGTGAAGTTGAAAAATGGCAATATTTAGAGGAATTAGCCAGAAACGTCTGTAAACAATACGGATATCACGAAATTAGAACCCCTATTTTTGAACACACTGAACTGTTTTTAAGGGGTGTAGGTGAAACTACCGATATTGTAGAAAAAGAAATGTATTCATTTTTAGATAGAGGGGAAAGAAACATTACCTTACGCCCGGAAGGTACAGCACCAACGGTAAGAGCGTTTCTGGAAAATAAATTGTATGCCCAACCTCAACCTACCAAGTTGTTTTATATCGGACCTATGTTTAGGTATGATCGTCCTCAAGCAGGTCGTTACCGCCAGTTTCACCAGTTTGGCATAGAGGTCTTTGGTTCTAATCATCCTAGTGTTGATGCGGAGGTTATAGGTTTAGCCTGTGATTATTTGGAAAGGTTAGGCCTAGACAATTTAGAAGTTCATATTAATACGGTAGGTTGTCCTGAATGTCGAAAAAAACATAAGGAAAGTTTAATTGCCTTTTTTGAAGATAAGAAAGATCAATTGTGTGAAACCTGTGGAGGGAGATTAGAAAAAAATCCTTTACGGATTTTAGACTGTAAAAGTCCTCTGTGTCAGGAATTGAGTGAAAACGCACCCACCACCCTAAGTTCAGCCTGTCCGGAATGTCAAATCCATTTTCAACAGGTACAAGAATACTTAACGGAAATTGGGATTAAGTACACTATTAACCCGAGATTGGTCCGTGGATTGGATTACTATACAAACACAGCTTTTGAAATACTGGTACAAGGCATAGGGGCTCAAAGTGCTCTTTGTGGGGGAGGTCGCTACAATGGTTTAATAGAACAGTGCGGTGGGAAACCAACCCCGGGAATCGGCTTTGCTTTAGGTATGGAAAGATTGTTATTAACTTTAAATCAACAAGAAAAGTCCCTGCCCGAATCCGGAACTCCCGATATTTTTATTGCTTCCATAGGCGCGGAAGCTCAAAAAGCCTCTTTCAAATTAGCCATAGATTTAAGAAAAAAAGGATTTATCGTTGAAAAAGATTACCTGGATAAAAGCTTAAAGGCTCAGTTGAAAACTGCTGACCGTTTTCAGGTAAAATATACCCTTATTTTAGGAGAAAAAGAACTGGCCGGAGGAAAAGTATTATTACGGGATATGGCCGGTAGTGAACAGATAGAAATTTCTATTTCAGAAATTGAAGATTTTTTAGAAAGGAGATTGCAAAAAAATGAGTAATATCTTAGGCGATTTAAAGCGAACTCATAACTGTAATGATTTACGTGAAAAACATGCAGGACAGGAAGTTGTTTTAATGGGCTGGGTACAAAAGCGGCGCGATCATGGAGGCCTGATTTTTGTTGATTTAAGAGACCGTTCAGGAATAGTTCAGGTGGTATTTAGTCCGGAAATTAATAAGGAAGCTTTTGAAACAGCTGATAAAATCCGCTCCGAATACGTAGTAGCCGTTAAAGGAGAGGTAGTAATCCGGCCAGAAGGAATGATTAACCCTAACCTGCCTACAGGTTATATAGATGTTAACGCTAAAGAATTAGTGATTCTTAATAAATCTAAAACACCGCCTTTTTATATTAGTGACAATGTGGATGTAGATGAAACCATTAGACTAAAATATAGGTATTTAGATCTGCGGAGACCTGAAATGCAAAGGAATATTATCCTGCGGCATAAAACGATTAAAGCTATTCGCGATTTTCTAGATAAGCATGGATTTTTGGAAATCGAAACGCCGATTCTCACTAAAAGCACACCGGAAGGTGCGCGAGACTATTTAGTTCCCAGTAGGGTACAGCCAGGGAAATTTTTTGCCTTGCCTCAATCTCCTCAGATTTTTAAACAGTTACTGATGGTAGCAGGTATGGAAAGATACTTCCAGATTGCCCGTTGTTTCCGTGATGAAGATTTGAGGGCTGACCGGCAGCCGGAATTTACTCAATTGGATGTGGAAATGTCTTTTGTAACCAGAGATGATGTTTTAACCTTAATGGAAGAAATGATTGCTTTTGTTTTTAAAGAGACTTTAGGGAAAACCATCAAAACCCCCTTTCCACGGTTAACTTATCAAGAAGCCATGGATAAATACGGTTCCGATAAACCGGATTTAAGGTTTGGATTAGAATTAAAAGACATTACTGATATTGTTAAGAACTGCCAGTTTAAGGTATTTGCCCAAACCGTGGCTCAGGGCGGAATGGTTAAAGGCATCAATGCTAAGGGGTGTGCCGGTTATTCCCGAAAAGATATTGATGACTTAACTAAATTTGTTAATATTTACGGTGCTAAAGGGTTAGCTTACTTAATTATCAACAAAGATGAGATTAAATCACCTATTGCTAAATTTTTCTCTCAAGAAGAGCTGGATAACATTTTAGCTAAACTTGAGGCAGAACCCGGCGACTTGTTGTTGTTTGTAGCCGATAAACCTGCTGTTGTTAATGACAGTTTAGGCCATTTACGTTTAGAACTTGGTAAACGGCTTGGTTTAATTGATTCAGAAGAATTGAATTTTCTCTGGGTTATAGATTTCCCCTTATTAGAATGGGATGAAGAAGAAAAACGATTCCAGGCTATGCATCATCCTTTTACATCCCCGGTAGCAGAAGACATTCCTTTAATGGAAAAAGATCCTGCCCGTTTAAGAGCTCAAGCCTATGATATGGTTTTAAACGGTATTGAGATAGGCGGCGGAAGTATCCGTATTTTCCAACGGGAAGTACAGGAAAAAATGTTTAAGCTTTTAGGGTTAAGTCAGGAAGAAGCTCAAGAAAAGTTTGGCTTCCTTCTACAAGCTTTTGAATATGGGACTCCTCCCCATGGTGGAATTGCCTTTGGTATAGACCGGTTGGTAATGCTAATGGCTAAAAAGGATACAATCAGAGATGTTATTGCTTTTCCAAAAACACAAAGTGCTACAGATCTGATGACAGATGCTCCTTCTGAAGTATTTCCAAAGCAGTTAAAAGAGCTGCATATTAAGTTGGATAATCTAGTTAAGAAGTAAAGAAAATTTTTTCCATCCCTTGAAGACATTCAGTGATTATGTTAACATAAAATTACCGAAAACCGAATAATTCCCTACGATGCCCGTGGGGGGAGCTGGCAAGTTTTGAGCCAACACATATTACGAAGGGAGCCTAACTCTGTTTACGTAGTAAATGCCTCTTTAAAGAGGACTTATGAAATAAACAGGAGGGCACCCACCTGCCGGGGGCAGGTTCAAAACACCAGCTACCACGGCATATGTGGGGGTTAATACGCAGTGAGTTTTGCTGCGTATTTTTTGTGCATAAAATTCTTGTAAAAAACTAAAAATAAGGAAAAATATTTATAATTTTTGTTGACATCTTTCTAGCACCTAATATATAATAAAAATACCCCTACCAGGTATAGGGAAGGATGTGAAAGACCATGGGCAATGAAGAAAAACAGAAAATCATTAGAAGATTAAGAAGAATTGAAGGCCAACTAAAGGGAATTCAACGAATGGTGGAAAAAGAGTCTTCGTGTGTAGAAATATTAATACAAATTGCTGCAGTAAGAGCTGCAGTTAATAAAGTAGGAACCTTAATATTTGAAAATCATGCCCGAACTTGTCTCACCGGATCTTTAGAAGAAAAATCAAAAGATGAGGTAATAGAAGATTTGATGAAGGTTCTTACAGGTTTTATAAAATAATAAAATAAAATAATTTTTTGGGAGGTTTTCTGATGTCTAATGTACTTACATTCGACACAACTAATTTTCAAGAAGAGGTTTTACAAGCCAACGAACCTGTTTTAGTTGATTTTTGGGCAGCCTGGTGTGGACCTTGCAGAATGATTGCTCCTGTTGTAGAAGAATTAGCAGAAGATTTCGCCGGAAAAGCTAAAGTCGGAAAATTAAATGTGGATGAACACGGTAGCATTGCCCAAAAATATGGTGTAATGAGTATTCCAACTTTAATTCTTTTTAAAGACGGAAAAGAAGTTACTCGTGTTGTAGGCTTTCGGCCTAAAGCAGAATTAGCCAAAACCATCGAAGAAAATTTATAAATTACAAAAAGGAACCTTTTCGGTTCCTTTTTGCTTTTTAAAAAAGATAAAACTATATAAAAGTATTTCATGTATAATAAAACTAACAAAAAAACTACTGTCTATGAAGATTTTTTTTGAGTAATAAATCACTAAATTTAGGAGTTGATAAAAATTGGAGAAAATAGTTGATTTGCGAAGTGATACGGTTACTAAACCAAGTTTAGCTATGCGGGAAATTATGGCCAAAGCGGAAGTAGGCGACGATGTTTATGGCGAAGATCCTACTGTGCGCCAACTGGAAGAAATGGCCGCAGCGATAATGGGGAAAGAGGCCGGCTTATTTGTTGTCAGTGGTACCATGGGAAATCAGGTGGCCCTTTTGGCCCATACTTCCCGAGGTGATGAGATAATATTAGAAGCTAATGCTCATATTTATACCTATGAAGTAGGAGCCTTAGCTGTTTTAGGTGGTTTACTACCTAAACTAATAGAAGGTAATAAAGGAAAAATTTCTCCGGAACAACTAAAAAAAGCAATCCGTCCCCTAAATATTCATTTTCCCCAGACCACTTTGTTGTGTTTAGAAAACACCAGTAACTTTGGAGGCGGTACTGTAATCAGTGTAGAAGAAATGGATCAGCTAACCGATGTCGCTCATGGATATGGGCTGAAGGTTCACCTTGACGGAGCACGTATATTTAATGCGGCTGTTTATCTAGGAGTACCTGTACGGGAATTGGTAAAAGGAGTTGACTCTGTAATGTTTTGTCTGGCCAAAGGATTAGGAGCACCTGTAGGTAGTGTGTTAGTGGGGAGCAAAGAATTTATCGAAAAGGCCAGAAAGTATCGTAAAATGTTAGGTGGGGGATTAAGGCAAAGCGGTATTTTAGCTGCAGCAGGTATTTATGCTTTAGAAAACAATATAGAAAGATTAGCCTATGATCATCTATTAGCACGTAAATTAGCAGAAGGACTGGCTGAATTGCCCGGGCTTTATATAGACCTTGATACTGTCCAAACAAATATTTTAATGGTAGATATAGTTCGGGAGGACCTTAACAGTACTCAATTAGTAGATATTTTAAAAGATGAAGGGGTTTTGAGCAGTGCTATTTCGGAGAAAAGAGTAAGATTTGTTACCCATCGGGATGTTGGTGATAAAGATATTGATTATACTTTACAAGTAATGAGTAAAATTATGATGGCTAAATAACTATATTCGGTGGGTGTGATTTAAATGAATTTATTCGAAAATGCCCAAAAAGACTTTTTGAAAAAAAATGCTCCTTTAGCTGACCGCATGCGTCCGGAAAAAATAGAAGAAATTATTGGCCAGGAGGATATTTTAGCACCCGGGAAATTACTCCGGAGGGCTATCGAAGCTGACCGCCTTACTTCCGTGATTTTTTATGGACCTCCGGGAACGGGAAAAACTACCATCGCTAATGTTATAGCAAAGAGGACTTCAGGAAATTTTGCCAAATTAAATGCAGTTACTCAAGGTGTTCAGGATTTGCGCAAACTCATTCAAGAAGCGGAAGACTTTCTCAATCTTTATCAAAAAAAGACTATAGTTTTTATTGATGAAATTCATCGTTTTAATAAAGCCCAGCAGGATGCTTTATTACCTGCAGTAGAAAAAGGAATTATTATTTTAATCGGAGCTACCACTGAAAATCCTTATTTTAGCATTAATTCCGCCTTATTATCCCGTTCTCTGATTTTTCGGCTTAATCCTTTACAAAAAGAGGATATTATTAAGTTACTTCGGAGAAGTTTAGAAGACAAAGAAAAAGGTTTAGGAAGTTATAAAGTAAAAATCACGGAAGAGGCTCTTTCGCATTTGGCCGATTCGGCTCAAGGTGATGCACGGATTGCCTTAAACGGTTTAGAGTTGGCAGTTTTATCCACACCACCTGATAATCAAGGTTTTAGACAGATAAATTTAAAGACAGCGGAAGAGTCTATTCAAAAACCGGCCATATTGTACGATAAAACAGGTGATCAACATTATGATGTAATCTCTGCTTTTATTAAAAGCATGCGGGGCAGTGATCCTGATGCTACTTTACACTATTTAGCCAGAATGTTGGAGGCCGGGGAAGATCCGCGTTTTATTGCCCGGCGTATAGTAATACATGCTGCAGAAGATGTAGGTTTAGCCGACCCCCAAGCTTTAGTGGTAGCTCAGGCTGCCGCTCAAGCTTTAGAATTTGTTGGCTTGCCCGAAGGAAGAATAATTTTGGCAGAAGCGGCTTTATACATAGCTTTAGCACCTAAATGTAATGCAGTAGTTAAAGGTATTGATGCAGCCATAAAAGATATTAGACATGGCAATATCGGGCCTGTTCCTTTACACCTTAGAGACAGTCACTATCCAGGTGCGCAAAAATTAGGCCACGGCCAGGGGTATCTTTATCCTCACGATTTTCCGGGGCATTATGTTAAACAACAGTATCTACCGGATATATTAAAAGACAAAAAGTACTTTATACGTGATTAAAAATTTTGGGACCGGTTAATACCGGTTTTTTATTTTCCAATAAGTAACATTTCACTATAGCCTGTTAATGTAAGCATTGTTAAAAGCATTTTTATAAATAATAGTTATTAAGGCTATTGCACAAAACATAGTAAAGTAGTCGGAATTTTTCTTGACCTTAAAAAAAGAATGTGTTATTCTTATTTCAGGATATCCTACTATTTTAGTAGGAATTAGACTCGAGGTGAGGAAATGAAATTATCTACTAAGGGTCGTTATGGAGTAAAAGCGATGTTTGATTTAGCACAAAATTATGGCACAGGGCCTATTCCTTTAAATAGCATTGCTCAACGACAGAATATTTCTGGATATTACTTAGAACAATTAATTGCAATTTTACGTAAAGCAGGTCTTGTTAAAAGTGTTCGCGGTGCTCAAGGCGGTTACATTTTAAGTAGACCTCCGGAGAATATTACTATCGGTGATATTATTCGGGTATTGGAAGGTCCAATAGCCCCGGTGGATTGTGTTAATGAGGAAGAACCAGAACCCTGTAGTAAATGGGAGTTTTGCATTACACGTTCCATTTGGGAAAAAGTTAGAGACAGTGTTACCGATGTTTTAGACTCCATAACCTTAGCTGATATGGTGGAAGAAGAGAAGAAAAGAAACGTAAATATCAAGGAGATAGGTACTACATCTAATATTGGGGGAGTGAACAAATGAGAAAGGTTTATTTAGATCACAGTGCTACCACTCCGGTAAGACCTGAAGTGGTTGAGGTAATGAATCAATACTTAACTAATAATTTTGGCAATGCTTCCAGTGTTCATAGTTTTGGTCGGGAGGCCAGAAAAGGATTAGAAACCGCCCGGGAACAAATTGCCAATTTAATTAAGGCCCAGCCGGAAGAAATATTTTTTACCAGTGGCGGTACGGAAGCAGATAACATGGCTATTATAGGTACGGCCTTTGCCAATCAAAAAAAAGGTAAACATATAATTACAACTCAAATCGAACACCATGCAGTATTAGAAACTTGTCACCATTTAGAAAAACTAGGTTTTGAAGTAACATATTTGCCTGTTGATAAGAATGCTTTGGTTAGTGTAGAAAAAGTTAAGGAAGCTATCAGAGATGATACTATTTTAATTTCAATGATGCATGCTAATAATGAAGTAGGAACAATTCAACCGGTAAAAGAAGTGGGTGCCCTGGCCAAAGAAAAGGGGATTGTCTTTCATGTAGATGCAGTACAGAGTTTTGGTAAGCTTCCTATTGATGTAAATGAAATGAATATAGACTTACTTTCCGCTTCTAGCCATAAGATTTATGGGCCTAAAGGAATCGGTTGTTTATTTCTAAGGAAAGGGACTAAGGTAGAGCCTTTAATGTTTGGTGGGGCTCAAGAACGTAAACGTCGCCCTGGAACTGAAAACGTTCCTGCAATTGTAGGTTTTGGTTTAGCCGCGGAATTAGCCGGAAAGGAAATGGCGCAAGAAAATGAGAGGTTAACTAAATTAAGAGATAAATTAATCCAGGGCATATTGGAAAAAATTCCTCATGTACAGCTTAACGGTCATCCAACACAGAGGTTGGCTAATAATGTTAACGTGAGTTTTCATTATGTAGAGGGCGAAAGTTTGCTACTAATGCTTGACATGAAAGGTATTGCCGCTTCCAGCGGTTCTGCCTGCACCTCAGGCTCATTGGATCCTTCCCATGTTTTATTAGCTATGGGAATCTCCCATGAAATTGCTCATGGGTCCTTACGGATGACATTAGGAAAAGTTAATACAGAAGAAGATATTGACTATTGTTTAGAAGTATTACCGGATATTGTTGCCAAATTAAGGTCAATGTCCCCTCTGTATAATTCCGGAAAAATAGAAAATTAAGAGGAGTGTTCAAAATGTATTCAGAAAAAGTAATGGATCATTTTATGAATCCCAGAAATGTAGGCGAACTTGAAAATGCTAATGGTATAGGTGAAGTAGGTAATGCTAAATGTGGAGATATAATGCGTATTTATATAGATGTGGAAGATAGTATTATTAAAGATATTAAGTTTAAAACTTTTGGTTGTGGTGCAGCAATTGCTACCAGTAGTATGGTTACGGAAATGGTAAAAGGTAAAACCATTGATGAAGCATTGAAAGTAACTAATAAAGCGGTGGCTGAAGCTTTAGGTGGCTTACCACCGGTAAAAATGCACTGTTCCAATCTGGCCGCTGATGCTTTACACAAAGCGATTGAAAATTATAAGCAAAATATGCAAAAAAACACTCAAAATTAAATAGAATAGGCTAGCTACTTTCAAAGTCTATTAGTGGGCGAGTGGGCGAGATTCTAGTCACCAGTTACTAGTCATTGAAATACTAGCCAACAGCCACTAATAACTAGCCACTATTATAATAAGGTTGGTGTAGTAATGGTTGAAAAAGGTACCGTAGTGGTAGGGATGAGCGGTGGAGTAGACAGCTCCGTTACCGCTTATCTTCTCAAACAAGCTGGATATAATGTTATCGGTGTTACCATGCAAATTTGGCCTGTTGATGAAGAAAGAGATAATGTAGGTGGTTGTTGTTCTTTATCAGCAGTAAACGATGCCCGCAGAGTAGCTGATAAAATTGGCATTCCTTTTTACGTAATGAACTTTCGGGATCTTTTTGAAAGGGAAGTCATTGATTATTTTACTGACGAATATTTGAAAGGTCGTACGCCAAATCCATGTATTATGTGTAATAAAAAAATTAAATTTGAAGGTTTTTTAAAAAAAGCTAGGGCTTTAGGTGCTGATTATATAGCTACCGGTCATTATGCAAAAATAAGATTCGAGCCGGAACGTAATCGTTATGTGTTAAAAATAGCGGAGGATAAAAATAAAGATCAAACTTATGCTTTATATAATTTTACTCAAGAGCAAATGGCACATACTTTACTGCCTTTAGGAGATTATACTAAGCCTCAAATAAGAGAGATAGCTGCCGAATTAGGTTTACGGGTAGCCAATAAACCGGATAGTCAGGAAATCTGCTTTGTTACTGATAATAACTACAAGAATTTTTTAGAACAACGGGTAGGTAAACAAAAATTTGAACCAGGTCCTATTTTAGATACAGAAGGCAACAGAGTAGGAACTCATGAGGGTTTACCAAATTACACCGTTGGCCAGCGTAAAGGTTTAGGTTTAGCATTAGGTTATCCTGTTTATGTAGTGAGATTAGACCCGGAAAAAAACGCAGTCATTGTTGGTAGGGATAATGCAGTATACCAGAAGAATTTACTAGCGGAAAAAAATAATTTTATCCTAATAGATGAATTAAAAGAGGAAGTTGAAATTACGGCTAAAATCAGATATACTGCTCCACCTGCTAAGGCCATTCTAAAACCCTACCCCGAACAAGAAGGAATTTGCTGGGTAGAATTCGAGGAACCACAAAGGGCTATTACTCCAGGACAAGCGGTGGTTTATTATCAAGGTGATTATGTTTTAGGCGGAGGAACAATTGTTAAAGGTTTTTAAAACATGCGTCTTAAAGGCGCATGTTTTATTTATTTTCTGGCAATAATAATTAGTAACAGCATTAAAGGGAGGTTAGGAATGTTTTTAAAAGTTTCCGATATTATTAATTTGCCTGTTATTAACCTAACCTCAGGCCAACAAGTAGCTATAGTTAAAAACCTGGTCTTGGATGCAAGCAAAGATTCAGTACTGGGTGTTATTTGCGGAGAAAATAAATTTTTGCCCTGGGAGAAAATTGTTTCCCTTGGTCAGGATGCAGTTATGGTGGAAACAGAAACTGATGATTTAGATGAATTGTGGGAAGAATTAAAATTGCCGCTGGAAGCCCCTTTATTTTTACCGGAACAAATGTTAGGTGTTCCGGTTATTACAAAATCCGGTAAAACCATAGGTTCTTTGGGTGAAATTATAATTAACAATGAAACAGGCCTGATTCAAGATTATGAAGTATCCGACGGATTGATAAAAGATTTAGTGGCCGGCAGAAACACCATATCCATTAACCAAATTGTTACCTATGGTGAAGATACTATAGTAATAAATGAGGTTTAGGGAGAGATGTATTTTGTTTACTTGTCCGATTTGTAATGGAAGAGCCATTGGTAGAGTAGGAACTGATCAATTTTATTGTTGGGATTGTTTTGTTGAGTACAATGTCTCCGGTAATCAAGTGAAAATTTATGACATAGCGGAAGATGGTTCTTTGGTAGATGTTAATTTACCGGAAACGGAGATAGCCACTGTCGACGCCAGCTTAACCTGAAGGAGGAGGTGATAAAAAAGTGCGGCGTTTTTTCAATGGAGTATTCATAGGTAGTTTATTGGGAGCATTAGTTGGGTTATTAACCAATGGTAAGATGAAGCCGCAACGAAAAAAACTATTAGGTAAAACAAAAAGCATAACCAATAATGCCTCAAAGATGTGGGGAAGTGTTACTAAAGAAGTAAGAAAAATGATGAAAAAATAAGCAGAAAGGATAAGCAGCTTCGGCTGCTTTTTTTATAATTAAGGGGTTGAAAAAAGTGCATGTAAATACGAGGAAAATATTGCGTTTAAGTATCTTAGTGTTTTTAGCACTTATTTTTATTTATTTCCTAGTTTTGATTTTTCCTATATTTACGCCATTTTTTCTGGCTTTTATCCTTGCCTATCTGTTGGACCCGGTGGCTGACATGTTAGAGGCTAAAGGGATTAACAGAACATGGGGGATATTATTAATCTATCTTACTTTAATCGGTATAATAACTATATTTATTATTTTTGCGGTACCTAAAATTATTAATGAACTTAATAATTTAACAGATGCGATACCGATTTATACCAGGGAAATTCAAAATTTCATAAAAATGTTTCAGGATAATTACAGTCGGGTTGATATCCCGGAAAGTATCCGCCTGATCATTGATGATACAATTAAAGAAATGGAAAATTATCTATTAAATATTGTGCAATCTATTGCTCAAGGCATTGTATATGTTTTTACGAAAGTTTTTGATTTAATTTTAGCTCCAATTTTAGCCTTTTATCTCTTAAAAGACTTTGATAGATTGAAAGAAAGTTTATTAAACCTCATACCTGTTGCCTATCATAAAGATTTAATCACATTGGGACAACAAATGGACAAAGTTTTAAAAAGCTTTCTCCGTGGACATTTTATTGTGGCTTTAATTGTAGGTATCTTAACTGGTATAGGTTTGAGTCTCATTGGGATGAAATTTTCTCTGGTTTTGGGTATGATCGCCGGAGTTTTTAATATTATACCTTACTTTGGACCTCTTTTTGGAATAATTCCTGCCGTATCTTTTGCCTTGTTAGAATCGAAGAAAATGGCTTTATATGTGTTGCTCATAATGATTGCCGTGCAACAGATTGAAGGTAATATAATTTCCCCTAGGATTCTCGGTAAAAGTTTAGGTTTAAATCCTATAATTATCATCCTGGCTTTATTAGCCGGTGGCCATCTTTTCGGAATTGCGGGTATGATATTGGCAGTTCCTGTTACCGGAATTCTTAAGGTTTTGCTTTCATTTATTTTTAAAAAAACTATGGAGCTATAAATAACGAAAAATAGTCCTTTAATAAGATTTGACAATTAAAAACTTACTTTGTATAATTAAGGCATTGATTTACATATTTTTTGTATGATTTTTACCCCATCTGGAGGTTCTAATATGTTTTTGTCGTTTGGCTAATCTAGTATAGTATAATATATTAGAGGTATTAGCCTAGAAAGTGATTAATGAATCTCTGATTATCGGGCCGGTTCTGAATGAATCTCCTCTTCCCTGTGTGGGAAAGAGGAGTTAGTTTTTATACACCAGTAGTTAAGGAGGTAGAAAAGGTGTTAACCGGGAAAGAATTACGGGATAAATTTATAAAGTTTTTTGAAAGTAAAGGTCATACCCATGTGGCCAGTTCTTCTTTAGTTCCTCACAATGACCCTACCTTATTATTCACTAATGCCGGTATGAACCAATTTAAAGATGTATTTTTAGGTCTGGAAAAACGTCCTTATAAAAGAGCTGTAACCGCGCAAAAATGTGTACGGGCGGGCGGTAAACATAATGACCTGGAAACAGTCGGTAAAACAGCACGGCATCATACTTTTTTTGAAATGTTAGGTAATTTCTCCTTTGG
>DGEF01000007.1:6682-24569 GCA_002385805.1 Peptococcaceae bacterium UBA3933 | reverse complement strand
CGGAAAGGATTATCCGTTTAGGGGAAAAAGATAATTTTTGGTCAATGGGTGATACAGGACCTTGTGGCCCCTGTAGTGAAATATTAATTGACAGGGGTGAAGATAAAAGGTGTGATGCCCCTGAATGTGCTATTGGTAAGTGTGATTGTGACCGCTGGTTGGAAATTTGGAACCTGGTATTTATGCAATACAACCGGGATGAACAGGGAGTCCTTACTCCTTTACCCAGACCCAGTATTGATACAGGTATGGGACTGGAAAGATTAGCTTCAATTGTCCAAAATGTAGACAGCAATTTTGACACAGATTTAATTAAACCTTTGATTACGGAAGTAGAAAAGCTTTGTGGAAAAAAATATGAACCTAATGAAAAAGGATTCCCCTTCCGCGTAGTGGCTGATCATATTCGTTCATGTACATTTTTAATTGGGGACGGTGTATTGCCCAGTAACGAAGGAAGAGGTTATGTTTTACGAAGAATTTTAAGACGTGCGGTAAGATTTGGTAAGGTATTGGGAATAGATGAACCTTTCCTTTATAAGTTAAGTTCTACGGTAAATGATTTAATGGGATATATTTATCCTGAGATTAATGACAATTTAGAGTATATTAAAAAAGTTATAAAAGCAGAAGAAGAACGTTTTCACGAAACATTGAACGAAGGTATTAAACTGGTAAATGAAAAAATAGAAAAGATTAAAAAAGAGGGCGGTCAGGAAATTCCCGGCCAAGTGGTCTTTACCCTTTATGATACTTATGGTTTTCCTTTAGATTTAACTCAAGACATAGCTTTTGAACACGGTCTAGCTGTAGATATAGAAGGCTTTAATCAGGCTATGGAGGAGCAGAGACAAAGAGCTCGCAGCGCCCAAAAAGATGTTCGCGCCTGGGACTTAGCTTTAACCGTTAATGAACATTTAGGTGATTTACCTAAAACAAAATTTGTTGGTTATAATACTTTAGAAACAGATTCGGTAATCCTAGGGATGATTAATAACGGAGAAAAGGTATCTGAGGCAAATGAAGGAGATTATGTTTTTGTGGTATTAGATCAAACTCCTTTTTATGCTGAAGGCGGCGGACAAGTGGGTGACCAAGGATTCATCTATGGTGAAACCGGTAAAATAGAGGTTATGAATACAACGGCAATGCCTGACGGAAAGATTATCCATGAAGGTCAGGTTTCAGGAACCATTACCCAAGATGCCAAGGTAAAAGCTCAAGTTACTTCTACTCAACGCAAAGCCACAGCCCGTAACCATACGGCTACTCATTTATTGCATAAAGTGCTAAAAGAGGTTTTGGGAGAGCATGTTAATCAGGCCGGATCATTAGTAGAAGCTAATCGTTTGCGCTTTGACTTTTCTCATTTCAGTCAGGTAAGTAAAGAAGAACTGGAAGAAATTGAAAAAAGGGTTAACCAGGAAATTTTAGCTGCCCATCCTGTTTCAACCTTTGAGACCGGTTTGGAAGAAGCAAAAAGATTAGGAGCAGTAGCTTTATTCGGTGAGAAATATGGTGATGTTGTCCGTTGTGTAAAAGCCGGTGATTTTAGTTTAGAGTTATGTGGAGGCACCCATGTAGGAAATACTAGTGAAATAGGGCTTTTTAAAATAATCCACGAAGGAGCCGTAGCCGCAGGGATAAGAAGGATTGAAGCGGTAACCGGGGAAAAAGCTTTAGAGTTCATTAATTCACGTGAAAAACTACTTGATGAAGCAGCTAAAACTCTGAAAGTAAACGTTAATGACCTTGTAGGAAAAATAGAACATTTATTGGCGGAAATTAAAGAAAATCAAAAAGAAATAGAAAAGCTAAATGCCCAGATTTCTAAGCAGCAGGTAAATGAACTACTAAATAAAGTAAAAGATATAAAAGGGGTAAAAGTATTAGCATTAGAGGTAGCCGCCTCTGATATGAATAATTTACGCTCTTTAGCCGATATGTTCCGGGATAAATTAGGTTCTGGTGTGGTTGTTTTGGGAACTAAGAATGAGGACAAAGTAAACTTTGTAGCTACCGTAACCAAGGATTTAGTCCAAAAAGGTATTCATGCAGGCAATATTATAAGGGAAGTAGCCAAAAAGGCAGGCGGAGGAGGCGGCGGTCGTCCTGATATGGCCCAGGCCGGCGGCAAAGATGTTACTCAATTGCAGGCTGCCTTAGACTTGGTAGAAAATCTGGTTAGTGAACAATTAAAATAAAAAAATTTAGATGTCTGTTAAAGGAATTCCCAATTTTATAGAGAACTACTAAACAATAGGAAATATTATATTAGCTCTAAGGGAGTTGATCTGGATGTCTGCTGACCTGGATCGTACCATGTATTTTAAAATAAATAGTGATGACGATGTTTCGGCTAAGGACATTTTAGTAAGTGTTTACGAAGCTTTAAAGGAAAAAGGTTATAATCCTATTAATCAAATGGTTGGTTATTTAATTTCCGGAGACCCGGCTTATATAACCAGTTATAAGGATGCCCGTAATCTTATTCGCAAACTGGAAAGGGATGAGCTTTTAGAAGAGTTATTGAAAAATTACTTAGCTAAATGGAATAGTTGACTATTCAATGTGCCCCGCCCTATGGTGGGGCTTATCTTCATTTATCAGCAGGTGGGAATAATATGGATTATAATTATTTAGGTAAAACTAACCTAAAAGTCTCCAAAGTCTGTTTTGGATCTTTAACTATCGGACCTTTACAAGCTAATTTGTCACTAAAACAGGGTTCAAAAATCATCAGACATGCTTTGGAACGCGGTGTAAATTTCATTGATACAGCAGAAATTTATGATACATATCCTTATATTAGGGAAGCTTTAAAAGGTTATTCAAAGGAAGTAATAATTGCCACTAAATCTTATGCCTATGAAGCTTCCGTGATGAAGGAAAGCTTGGAAAAAGCCCGGCGTGAGTTAGACAGGGATGTTATTGATATTTTTCTGTTACACGAACAGGAAAGTATCTTAACAATTAAAGGCCACTGGCAGGCGGTAGAGTATCTCTTAAAGGCGAAGGCTCAAGGCCTGGTGAGAGCCATAGGCTTATCTACACATACTGTAGCAGGTGTTAAAGGGGCTCTGGAAATACCGGAAATGGAAATCATTCATCCCTTGATTAATTATCAGGGTCTGGGAATTTTAGACGGAACCAGAGATGAAATGTTAAGTTTATTAAAACAGGGGAAAAGTATGGGTAAAGGGATTTATGGGATGAAGCCTATCGGAGGAGGAAATTTATTAGCTGAGGCTGAGAAGGCTTTGACCTGGGCTTTGCAAAGACCGGAATTAGATGCGGTTGCGGTAGGAATGCAGTCTATATCTGAAGTAAATATTAATTTGGCCTTGGCCGAAGGACGCGAACCGGATCCTGAAGACCTGGAAATCGTAAAAAACAAAGTTCGTTACTTACTAATTGAAGATTATTGCGAAGGCTGTGGGGCCTGTGTAGCCAAATGTCCCCAAAAGGCTTTACAGATTATTGAAGCCCGGGCTAAAGTAGAAAAAGAAAAATGTCTTCTCTGCGGTTACTGCGCCGGTGTTTGTCCTTATTTTGCGATTAAAGTTATATAAAAAGGAGTTAAATTATGCGGGTAATGGGTTTAGATATCGGTGACAAAAGAATAGGTATTTCTATTAGCGACCCTCTTAAAATCACGGCTCAAGGTTTGCAAACTTTAGAAAGAACGTCTTTGGAGAAAGATATACAATACCTACTTGAGCTAATGGATGAATATGAAGTAGAAAAACTGGTGGTGGGGTTACCCAAAAACATGAACGGTACTTTAGGACCTCAGGCCCAAAAAGTAAAAGAATTTATTGACCATCTGGTTAAAGCACGGGATATTAATGTGATTTTTCTTGATGAAAGGTTAAGTACGGTGACAGCCGAAAAAACATTAATAGCCGGTGATGTGTCCAGAAAAAAACGTAAAAAAGTTGTGGACAAACTGGCAGCTACCGTAATTTTACAAAGCTATTTGGATAGAATAATATAGGCTAAAAAAAGGGCATACTCTTATTAGGAAAAAGTTGACAAGGTATGGTAAAACGGCTACAATGGCAATAGCTTTTATAGAAAAGAGGTGTTAATTTTGGTTAATAACCATGAGGAAGAGATTGGTGTTGTTACCTTAGTGGATGAAGAGGGACAAGAACACGATTTTGCTTTTATTGATTCTATCGAAGTAGATGAGCAGCAATATGCGATTCTTGCTCCTATTTTGGATGATGAGGAAGAGTCTGAGGAAGCTATAATTTTAAAAATCGGCAAAGATGAAAACGGTGATGACATTCTCTTCGATATTGAAGATGATGAAGAATGGGAAAAAGTTGCCGATGCTTGGCAAGAATTAATCGAAGAAGAAGAATAATTTTTCTTAAGGTCATTGGGAATACGGTTTCTTTCTCAATGACTTTTTTATGCCTATTTTTGGGGGTTCAGGAATATACCTTTAAAAGGTATATTTTTGTTTGCGGGAGGAAAATCTTTTGAAAAAAATTATACTGTTATTATGCTTTATTAGTTTCATTACTTTTTTTCCTTCTGTACAATCCCCAACATTTATTAAAGGGATTACTATTAACGGAATTGACGTGGAAGGTTTAACGGTTGCCGAAGCGAAGGAAAAATTAAAACCATTAGTAGAAAAAGTTGAAAGCCAAGAAGTAATCCTTGTTTCTCCTGCTGAAGAAAAAATTTGGCTCACCGATTACAAAAAAATGGGTATAAAGTGCAACTTGGAAAAAGCCTTGAACGAGGGGATAGCTAAAGGAAATAAAGGTAATTTATGCAAACGTTGGTGGGAAAAAATTAAAGGAAGGACTAAAGGCTATGATATCCCCTTAACTTTAGGCATTGATGAAAAAGTTGCTGAACAAGAAATTTCTAATCTTACCCAAAGCCTGGTCAGAGAACCTGTAGATGCCAAATTAGTAGTACATCCTGATAATACTATAGAAATTAAGCCGGATTCTTTCGGCCTCTGTGCTGATACCCAGCTAATGATAGCTGATTTAAAAAACAAATTAAAATTACAGGGGCCTATAAGTATTGGGGTAAAACTAAAAGAAGTACAACCTAAGGTAACGCAAAAAGATATTGAAAAGTTAAAGATAGAAAAGTTATTAGGTCAATTTACAACCTGGTTTAACCCTCAGCAAAAAAATCGTTCCCATAATATTAAATTGGCCGCCCAAGCATTGGATAATTATCTGCTTCCACCAAATGAGGAGTTTTCTTTTAATGATATCGTCGGTCCCCGGACAAAAGAAGCCGGGTACAATGAAGCCCCCATAATATTAAACAACAGATTTGCCCAAGGGGTAGGAGGCGGTGTCTGTCAAGTTTCATCTACTTTGTATAATGTGTTATTAAGAGCCAATTTACCGGTTACCGAGAGGCATGCTCATACCCTGCCAGTTCATTATGTTCCTAAGGGCATGGATGCAGCAGTAGTTTATGGCATTAAAGATTTAAAATTCATTAACAATACTCCAGGACATATTTTAATTAAGACCTATGTTTGGCAAGGTGGCTTAACTATTAAGCTGTTTGGCTCACGAGACGAAGAAGTTCAAATTGAACTGCAATCCATCATAGAAGAGACAGTTCCGCCCGATACAATAGTAAAAAAAGGTAAATTAGAAGCTGAAGGGAATATCGTCGTGGAACAGGAAGGCTCCCCCGGTTTTGTGGTTCGGGTAGAGAGAATAATTAGAAATAAAGAAAATAAGATAATCATTCATGAGATCATCAGCAGAGACTTTTATTTTCCGGTTGAAAAAATCATTGTAATTTCTAATTAAACAAGCGACCAGCTGGGAAAGCTGGTTTTTCTTTTTCTTTTATTGTATAATTACATATCATAGCGAAAAAAGGGGAGTAGGGATGAAAATTCTCACCTACAGGAAAGTCAACAAAACTAAAAAGTTGATATTTCTGGTAGCAGTCATGTTATTGTTAGTGCTGGCGGTACTTTTGCTTTTATTTAATAATTTACTTGGTCCTTGTGATGCTGCCAATACAGATACATACCTTGTTAAAATAGAACCTGGGTTATCCACTTCGTCAATTGCTAAAATATTAACAAAGGAACAAATTATTAGTAATCCTCAAGTTTTTCAATTTTATGTTAAGTTAAACAAGATGGATGGGCAATTAAAAGCAGGGGAATATGAATTAAGTCCCAGCATGACCATTGCTGAAATAGCTGCTAAGCTAAAAGAGGGCAGAGTTATTACGGAGAAATTTACAATTCCGGAAGGTTATACTTTAGAACAAATTTGCCAAGTTCTTGTTAATAAAGGCTTAGTGAAGGAAGAAGAATTCTGGCAGGTAGTAAAAGAAGAACCTTTTGAGGAATTTGAGTTTTTAAAGGGAATACCTAATGATGAAAAACGCCTAGAGGGCTATTTATTCCCTGATACTTATGTTGTTTCTGCAGGGATGAGTGCTAAACAAATTATCGAAATGATGCTCAAGCGTTTTGAAGAAGTTTATAATGAGTTACCACCTAATACTACTGATTTAACTATGCGGGAAGTAGTTATCTTGGCCTCCATGGTAGAGTTAGAGGCGGTAGTGGATAAGGACAGGCCTTTAATTGCCTCTACATTTTTAAATAGGTTAAAAATAGGGATGAAATTAGATTGTGATGCAACTGTCCAGTATGCATTGCCTGAAAGAAAACAAAGAGTCCTCTGGAGTGATTTAAAAATAGACTCTCCCTATAATACATACATATATAAAGGTTTACCTCCAGGGCCTATTGGCAGTCCGGGGAAGGCCTCCTTAGAGGCAGTCCATCAACCGGCGAAAACTGATTATCTTTATTTTGTAGCCCGTAAGGACGGAAGTTTCGAACATGTATTTTCCCGTACTTTAGAAGAACATAACCAAAACAAGAAAAAATTAGGCTATTAATATTGCTAAATAAGGTATAATATTAAGGGTGGCCTGGAAAGTCCACCCTTAATCTATCTAGGTGGCTGATATGTTTATGAAAGATGTTTTAGGTGCTGATTTGCAGAATTTTTTAAAGTCATTACTGCCGGAGCGGGACTTACTGCTAACAGAGATGGAAAAGTATGCTCAAGAAAATCACGTTTCAATAGTGGAGCCGGAAGTTGGTCAATTATTAAGCTTATTAATTAAAATAACCAGACCTAAAAATGTTTTGGAGATAGGTACGGCTATCGGTTATTCAACTATCTGGATGGCTAGGGCTTTGGAAATTGGAAGCCAGATAACTACAATAGAATTACTGCCCGGAAGGTATAAACAGGCTTTAAAAAATTTTCAGAAGGCCGGTTTGCATGATAAGATTAAGAGCATAAATGGGGATGCCCGGGAAATTTTGCCCAATTTACAGGAAAACTATGATTTTATTTTTTTGGATGCAGCTAAAGGTCAATACCCCGAATTTTTTAAGCTAACTCCACAGATTCTTAAACCTGGAGGTCTCTTAGTTTTTGATAATGTTTTAATAAATGGCTGGGTAATAGATTTAAAGTTTCCCGAACGGCGAAAAAAGACTATGGTTTACCGGATGCGTAATTTTTTAGAGGAATTAAAGAATAATAAGGATTATCTGACCAGTATTATCCCCTTGGGAGACGGGGTACTTCTTTGTTGGAAGAAAGGTGAGGAAAATGAATAAAAAACCGGAATTATTAGCACCGGCAGGGAATTTGGAAAAACTTAAATTTGCCGTCATTTATGGTGCCGATGCTGTCTACTTGGGTGGTAAAAACTTTGGCTTAAGGGCATTTGCCGGTAATTTTGATCTGGAGGAAATCGAAGAAGGGGTAAATTTTGCTCATGAAAAAGGAGTAAAGGTTTATGTAACCGTTAATATTTTCCCTCATAATGAAGATTTAGAAGGTTTGCCTGAATATGTGAAAGCTTTAGAAAAGATTGGTGTAGATGCAATAATCTGTTCTGATCCCGGTGTAATCAAAATAATTAAAGAAACAGCCCCCTCTATCCCTTTACATATTAGTACCCAAGCTAATACTGTTAACTGGGCCAGTGCCCAATTCTGGTATGAACAGGGAGCGGAAAGGATCATCTTAGCCAGGGAGTTATCCCTGGAAGACGTTAAAGAAATAAGGCGTAGAGTTCCTGTGGAATTAGAAACCTTTATTCATGGGGCAATGTGTATCTCTTATTCCGGTCGCTGTCTTTTAAGTAACTATATGGCCGGTCGCGATGCTAATCGTGGAGAATGTGCTCAGGCCTGTCGCTGGAATTATAGTTTAGTTGAGGAAAAACGGCCGGGTAAATTTTACCCTGTTATTGAAGACGATAGAGGCACTTATATTTTTAACTCCCAGGATCTTTGTTTGATTGAGCATATGGATAAGTTAATTGAAGCAGGTATCAGTAGTTTTAAAATCGAAGGTAGAATGAAAAGTGTTTATTATGTAGCTACTGTGGTCAGAGCTTATCGCAAGGTTATTGATACTTATTTTGGAGAAAAAATAGAAAAACCCCTCCAGTACTGGCGGGAGGAATTAGAGAAAGTCAGCCATCGTCCTTATACTACCGGGTTTTTCTTCGGTCGTCCGGAAGACAATGCCTTAACTTTAGAAAGCTCAAATTATATTAGACCTTATGAGTTTGTTGGGGTTGTTCTGGATTATGACGAAAATAACCAGATAGCCACAATAGAGCAACGAAACCGTTTTAGTGTGGGTGACGAAATAGAATTTTTCGGGCCCCGTGGAAATGATTTTGTTCAGGTTATTGAAAACATGCGGGATGAAGAAGGAGATAACATTGAAACAGCTCCCCATCCTCAACAAATAGTAAAAATACCGGTACGGCAAAAAGTTTATCCTTATGATTTACTGCGTAAGGAAAAGATGAATGATGAATAAAGATTTATTTGAAAATGATTTAGCTATTAAATTGCAGGTAAAACCTCAGGATATTGCCTTTATTAATAAAATTTTTGAAGGTTATGACGGTTTGGGAACGGTTACAACAATAAATGCCCAAAAAGGTTTAATCGTTGTTCACGTTACCCCGGAAACAAAAAAAGAAGTAATGGAAATCTTACGTAACTTTCCGAAAGAAATTCATATTATAGATTAAGCCCTTTTTAAGGGCTTTTTTGTTTATGATTAAAAAAATTTGGTAAGGCTATTCTTAGAAAATAAATGTATTATCCCTAAGAGAGGCCATGATGGAGAAAAGGATATTAGTGATTTTAATTATGTTTATTTTATTTTTTCTAGGTATTACGGGTAAAGCCTTTTATGAGCAAGTTATCATGGGTCCTACTTATGCCAGCAAATCCTTTGAGATCAGAACTCAACAATTTCCTGCGGAAGAATTTAAACGGGGAGATATTCTGGATAGAAACGGCATCTCTTTAACAAATACTACTTACCAGGATGCCTTAATAATATTTCCTAAATTAGTTAAAAATCCCGAACAATTGGTGGAGAATATTGCAAATACATTAGATATAGAAATAAATTTAGAGGATTTAGAGCCTTATTACCGGGGAACGATTAAAATTTATCCGGAACCAATAGTTATATATTTAGATGAAAACAGTGAAATAATTACTTTAATCGAGTCCTGGCAGGAACCAGGTATTGTTGTAGCTCCTATAAAAAAAAGGTACGGAGAAAATTCTTTAGCTGTTCATTTAGTAGGTTATCTTAATTATGAACAAAGAGGAATAAAAGGTTTGGAAGCCAGGTTTGATGGGTATTTACAAGGAAGCAGAGCGGAAAGAATTGTGACTCCCATTACCGATGCCCGAAACAATGTTTTAGAAGGGTTGGGCTATCGAATCATTGAGTTGGAGCCTGATCCCAATCGACATGACCTTTTCTTAACCATTGACAGTAGAGTACAAAAAATAGTTGAAGAGGCAATGGATACCAGAGGAATCCTAAAGGGAGGAATTGTAGTATTAGATATAAACACCGGTTCCATTTTAGCAGCAGCAAGCCGACCCACCTTTGACCAGAATAATCCTACAGACACAAAAGGATATGAAGATAATCAGTTAGAGAGGGTTATAGATTATAAAGTTTACCCCGGTTCTATATTTAAAGTAATTACAGCGGCCGCCGCCCTGGAGGAGGGGATAGTCACTCCAAATACCAAATTTGTTTGTACCGGTTCTTCACCATATATTACTTGTCCTCGTGAACACGGAGAACTAACATTTTCCGAGGCAATGGAGCGCTCCTGTAATACAACTCTGGTGGAAGTAGGGTTAAAACTGGGAAGAGAAAAATTAGAAGAGTATATGATTGACAGATTTGGCTTTACTCCGGAAGAGAATAAATTTTTAGATTCAGCCAAAGCCAGAGCCAATGGTATTATCGGTCAAGAAATTTTTAAAGTCAGTCCTCTGGAAATGGCTAATATGATGGCAACAATTGCCCGGGACGGTTATCATCAAAAGATTATAGACCCCTGGCAGACACGTTTAGTAAAGGAAGTTCGCGGTAGGCAAAGCACCATTACCTTTAGTGAAATACCTGAATTCCAGAAAATCTATAATCAAAAAACTGCTCAAGCTCTAAAAGATATTTTAAAAGCAACTAATCAAAAAGGCTCTGGTCAAAATGCCTGGGTGGAAGGCTTTGGTTCAGCAGGGAAAACAGGAACCCCTCAAATACTGCAAAGTAACGGAAAATATGGTTACATGGCCTGGTATACAGGTTATGCCCCCTTAGAGGAACCTAAACTGGCTATTGCCGTTTTAATAGAGGAAATGGCTAATCTAAATAAAAAAGACTTACAGGGAGGGCGCCATGCGGGGCCAGTTTTTCGGGAAATAGCCGAAAAAACTCTTAGATTACTTGATACTGGTTCTTAATCCGTTCCATACATCTTCCGTTATTAGTCCTAACCGCCATAAGGCTATGCCCTGTAAATTATAACGTTTGGCTAACCCTACTTTGGTTAGTACACTTTCCGCTGTTTCCGAAGGCAAGGAAATCCCTAAAACAAGTTTTTCTGCCGGTACAAAATCTAAAGACCTTTCCACGGCTTGACGGACAAGATGGATTGGCTCCGGTTTTGGACCGTAATCGTAAGCCATAATGATTATCTTATCAGCAATTCTACCTAAAGCCTGGTAATCATAACCTTTATAAGCACTGTTAGGGGCATGAAGTGTTAATGTTAAATTAATGTCTTCTTGCTTTAGCTTACTATTTAAAATTTGAACAAAGTTAGTAAATTGATTTCTTACACTTGCCAGATACTCTAGGGAGCCTTTTAAACCTAAACCCTCAAAATCTAAATTAACACCGCCGTACAATTTTGCTTCCTGAAAAATATTATTTACTGCATTGTTAATAGCTTTTTCATTAGAAATTAATTCAGAAATGGTTGCATCACTATTAGTGACATGGATAACCATTTCCGTTTCTAAACCATATTTTCTGGTAGCAACTAACACGTCCTCCCAGGAGCTTGGTCTTTGCCAGCCAGTTGAGCTTTTAGTGAGAAGATTACCCTCTTTATCAATACTATACCAACCTAAAGCCACTTCTTTTACGACATCTGTATTGCCAGTACTTGTTTCAGGATAATTTTCTTGAAAAAGGTTTGTCCAGCTACTTGTATTTCGATCCCCTAAAGCATAAAAACCTATAACATTCATTTCTTTCGGAGGAGAAAATATACTGATTTTCCTTGCCTCGTTGTCCCAGTTTACTATACAAGAAAAAGCCTCACCAAAAAAACGCAAAGGTACAAGGGTACGACCGTTTAAAATAACGGGAGGTACATCCAACTCTGTGGGTATTTGGTTGATAAAGGCTTGGGTATTACCGATTTGTAACTGTACTACATGATTTTCTTTAGTGGCAGTTATAATCTGTTTTTCATCATCCCATTCTACCTTTATATTAAGGGATTCTGCCAATGCACGAAAAGGCACTAAAGTGCGCCCGTTTTTGATTATAGGCGGGACATCAAAGTTTTCCTTTAAACCATCTATAGTTACAGTAATTTCTTCAGATTGTTCCAAGGCGAAGACAGTTGGAACGAATATTAACATAGTAAAAAGGGTTATGGTAAGAATTACATATTTTTTCATGGGACCTCCTAATATATGTAACTTATGGTGTTTTAAATAGTTATTCGCCGTATTTTGTCGAAACCCTCTTTACATTTGTTAACAAATTGTCTAGAAAACATTTTACTGTTGTCTAAGTTTATAATATTAAGAAACATTTATAACAATTAGGAGGTATTTGGTAATATAAAGAGAAATCATACTATATATAGCAATGAAATCTAGAATAATAATATAAATATTTTGTATGTCTACACTTGATTAATAGAAGGGGGGAAGGAAGTGTCACCGATTGATCTTAGTTGCTATACAAAAGAGGTGGAAATAGAAAAATTAATGCCGGGGGATGTTTTAGCCCATGATATCTTTTTAGAGCAAGGTCTTCTACTTGCGCCTGCAGGTATTAGACTAACTGAAAATCATATTCTAAGACTTAAAAAGACTCGGAAGAGGGTTGTTACACTGGATTTTTCTAAAGTTTATGAAAAAGCAACAAAAGCAAGCAGAGTTTTGATGTTGAAAGCTGCCAGAGGACAACCTATAGAAAAGAAAGAAGTAATGGAGATTGTGGACCCCTTTATTAAGGAGGCAAATCGCGAAAAAAATGCTGCCAGGCTTTTAATACAATTACAATCTCATGATGAGTATACTTTTCAGCATACAGTTAATATAGGGGTTATTTCTATGTACATTGCTAAATGGTTAGGTTATCAGGATAAAAATGTTTTGGACATTACTTTAGCCGGAATCTTACATGATATTGGCAAGAGCAAAATACCTCTGGCCATTTTAAATAAAGCGGATAAATTAAACAGGGTAGAGTTTGAGATAATGAAGAAACACACAATAGAAGGATATAAGATACTTTCAAATTATGATAGCAATATTAGGTTAGCCGTATTACAACATCATGAGAGGGAGGATGGCTCAGGGTATCCTTTAGGTATAAAAGGTAACGAAATCCATCCTTACGCGAAAATCATTGCCGTAGCTGATGTTTATCATGCTATGACTTCCAATAGAGTTTATAAGAACAGGGTATCCCCCCTTCAAGCTTTGGACGAAATGGTAAAAAGTTTAGATCAATTAGAGCCGGAAATAATTTTTACTTTTGTTCAGAAAATGTTGGATTTTTATACAGGATGTAAAGTCTTATTAAATAACGGTAAGATTGGAACAATAATTTATATAGATAAGAATAATATCAGCAAACCTTTAATTAAAGTTGGGGATGAAGAAATAGTTGTTGATTATAAGAAAACAAATGGATTAGGCATAGATAAAATATTAAATGTTTAAAAATTCGTGGTAGTGGGAATATCCATGGTATAATGTTTCATAAGGTTATATATCATCAAAAATTACTCAAATAACAAAATGTCGTCGACCCCCAATAGCGCAAAAACCCCCGGAGATCGATGACATTACAAAAACAAAATACCCCAGAGGATTCATCCTCTGGGGTTTAAGGTATATAGCTAATTTAATTGATTCTTCGTTTTCTATCAATGAGAAATTTAATAGTAATTGTTGCAAGCACTATAATTCCAAGGTAACCTGTATAAGGGTAAACTGTACCAATTAGCATTCCAAAGGGTAATTGGCCGCCGAAAAAGGCAAAAATGGATAAGACAACAATAGCAATTTTATTTCGCATTGTTCCTTCTTTTCCTATTTTATCTGCTGAAACCCATAACATTGGAGCAGCAGTACTGAATATTTCACCAAGGAGTATTAGTGAAAATATCATTCCGAATACAGGTGTGATCAATTCAGCAAAATGTAGATTAGGAATAGAAAGTTCTGCAATATCCCCAATATAGGCCAGTAAAGCAAGGTTTAGCAAAAGGCCGGCTGTCATTAAAGCAACTGCACCCAATATAGCACCGAGGACGGCTTCTTTGGAGGAGTTTGCCCTTTTACCCATTTCATTTAAAAAGGGGATTGAACCTGTTACGTTATATGCTACATACAAAGTTCCGGCAAGCCACCAAGCATTACTTGAACTGGTTGCCCTTGGCAATTCTCCTAATTGGGCCATTGCTTGCGAAACATTCGCTAATCCTCCGGGGTTTTTAATTAAGGCTCCAATTGCAATTAAAATAGTAAAGATGATTGTTATAGGTCCTAGACTACCAATAATATCAACAAGTCTTTTTAAGCCAAACATATTAGTTACCATAACTAAAATGGTCATAATTCCTGCCCCAACATAATGGGGTAAACCGAAATATTGATTCATGGTTGCACCGGAACCTGAAATCATTACAACAACAACTGCAAATAAGAAAACAGGGATAAAATATTCTAAAAAGGTGCCCAAAATTCGACCACAAAAATAGTGAAAAGAATTAAAATTATCGTTAAATCTATTTTCAAAACCATATTTCATTATTATAGAACCGCTCCAAGCAAATAAAAACATGCTGATAAAGATTCCACCGATACTCCAAATACCATATGCCGTAAAAAATTGCATTACTTCCTGTCCTGTTGCGAAACCTGATCCAATCATGAATGCTACAAAAGCTCCGGCGTATTTTAAAACTGTTATCCAATTAACTCTTTCTCTCATAATCTTCCCCCTAAAAAAATATTAAAAGTTTTCTTAGCTTAATAATTTTTCAGCATTGTGTAAGCATTCCATTAAAAGATCCATATTTTCGTGAATGTTTAACCTAACGCTATTTTGATCTAATCCTTCGTAACCGGCACAAGTTATTGCTCTTACTCCTGTTTTTTCTAATACTTTTGATAGATCTATTTCTTCATCATCATAGTAGAGCAGTGAAATAGGAACAGTGTAGGCGGTATGAGCTATTTTTATCTTTGTTAGACCGTTAAGTAAAATTTTTTTCGCTTCATAAACACGTTTCTTGGTTTGAGGAATCCAGTCACTTTCTAATAGTCTCAAAGCGATGTATTCTGCAATACTGTTTTTGGAAAAAGGAACATTAACTTTGTTAACCAAATTAATAATATTTTCTTGGGCAATAATATAGCCCAGCCTAATTCCCGCTGCTCCGAAACCTTTGGAAAAAGTGCGGACTGTTGCCAGGTTATCGTATTTTTCAATTAGTTTAATAGCTGAATTAACATTATCCATGTAGTCGCCATAAGCTTCGTCTATAACAACGAAACTATTACGTGCTTTGGCTTCTTTAATTATTTCTTCTATTTCTTCAATAGGTATAATTTGGCCGGTTGGATTATTAGGGTTATCAATATAGATATAAGCAGTATGATGTTTGGACAATTCTCTTAAAAAGTTGTCTAAGTTAAATCTGTAGTTATCTTCTTTTCTTAAATATACAGGGTTATACTTGCAGCCATAAGTTACAAAATCATCAACTACGGCGGTAAATTGGGGTGCAATGCCTAATATGATTTTTCCTTCCTTTAATACCATTCTGTTTAGAGCCAACATTGCTCCAATGGACCCGCAGGTTAAGGTAATATTGTTTTCGGTCAAATTAACATCTTTAGAATAATAGGCAGCAATGGCCTGTTTTAGTTCAGAATCAGATTCGGGATACTGGGCGATACTGGTAAAAAGTTCTTTAGGTAATTCAAGTCCCGGCCAAGCACCATAGGGGTTAGAACCCATGGAACAATCAATTTTATAAGGGAAATCTGACAAATGTTCCGAGTAGTCATTTCTTATTTGATCTAAAATATATTTGTTGATTCCATACATTTCCGTTATCCTCCACCTAAAAATTATGCTAGTTATTATAATTATATAACAGTGTGAATATTTAGAACCTACGTTATAATAAAACCCCAGAAGTGTCAATATTTATAGCTTTTTTGAACATAAAAAAACCTCCTTTTGATTTATACTTTTAGTAGGTATAGTAGAATCAAAATGGAGGAAAAAGAAAAAGCACTTGGAGAAGTGCTCTGTTTTCAAAGACATCTTCTACCATACTACCATTTTACTATATTTTGTGTAAATAAATATTTCTACCATCCTACTTTCATTTAATTCTACTTAAATGTAAACTATTTTGTCAAGAGTAATTTATTATGTATAAGTTTCCTAAAATATTGCAAACAGGTTCTTTTAATACTAAAAACAAAGATACACCGTCCTTCTGTTGTCACTTCCTTGACAAATATTGCAATATGATTTATAAAATATTTTATAGGTGCATGACATGAACTTGGAGGTGACTATTGAAATGCCTACCTATGATTACCGCTGTGAACAGTGCGGTAAATTTCAAGTAACTCAGGGTATTAAAGAAAAGCCTTTAACGAAATGCCCTACTTGTGGAAAACCTATTAAAAGGTTGATCGGCCAAAACGTTAATATAATTTTAAAAGGTTCTGGTTTTTATTCTACTGATCATAGAAGTACCAATTCAGATACTAAAACAGATGCGGACACTAAAGCAAGTTAAGGTGAAAGGGGCAGAATATTTCTGTCCTTTTCATTTTTAGAAAAAGTTCTCCGGACATGCACAAACCCCTCTCCAAAGCCATATGATTTAAAATGAACTTTTATATTCGGAGGTGGGTTTTTTAATGTCCGTTGATTACTTAGCAACGATTTTAGCCACCTTAGTTAGAAATATTCTACTGTTAATTTCCTACATCACTAATAATGCTTTTCCCCAGCCATTAAGTGAGGAAGAAGAAGCGAAGTTCTTGGAATTAATGCAAAAAGGTGATGAGGAAGCCCGGAATATTCTTATTAAACACAATTTACGCTTAGTGGCCCATATCACCAAAAAGTTCGATGGCACAAATGAAGATATAGATGATTTGATTTCTATCGGTACTATAGGGTTAATAAAAGGGATAAATACCTTTGATCCGGAAAAAGGTACTAAACTGGCTACTTATGCAGCTCGGTGTATTGAAAATGAAATTCTCATGCATTTGCGCTCAACTAAGAAAAACAGGAGTGAAGTTTCTATCTATGATCCAATTGGAGTGGATAAAGAGGGTAATGAAATTACATTAATCGATGTATTGGGCACGGAAAGAGATGTTGTTGCGGATACTGTGGAAACTTCCTTTGAATATGAAATGTTATTGGATCGGGTAAAAGTATTGACAAAACGAGAAAAGAAGGTTTTGGAACTGCGTTTTGGCCTAATTAACGGTTACCGTAAAACACAAAGAGAAATTGCGAAAATGTTAGGTATTTCCAGGTCTTATGTCTCGCGCATTGAAAAAAGGGCAATTGAAAAACTGATTAAGGAAACAAAGTCCTAAAGATAACTAAGCTTTTATATAATTCATTAACTGGCTAAATTGTTTTCTTTATGATATAATTCCATTAATTTCAAAAGTTAATGGAGGAAAGGCCTTGCTTCGGAAATTAAAACCGGATATATTTGCTGCCACATTATTAGATATTCCGTTAGATGAATTGAAAAAAAGGGGAATTAAGGGACTGGTTATTGATCTGGATAATACTTTAACCAAGTGGAATTCCTGTGAAATTAATCCTGAAATATATTCCTGGTTAAAAGAACTAAAAGAAATGGATTTTAGAATTTGTATTGTTTCTAATAATGATGTGGGTAGGCTAAGAGGGTTTATGGAAGACTTACAAATCCCATATATTTCCAATGCCTTTAAACCTGGGAAAAGTGCCTTTGTAAAAGCGATGCAGCTTTTGAATTCTGGACCTGCGAAAACCGCCGTAATTGGTGATCAACTCTTTACCGATATCCTGGGCGGGAAAAGATTAGGGTGTTTTACAATTTTAGTTACCCCTTTAAGCCAGCGAGAATTTATAGGAACGAAAATAATGCGTAAAATAGAAAGACTTTTATTAAAAAAAATGCTGCAAATATAAAGTTAACTATAAAA
>DGEF01000007.1:0-6562 GCA_002385805.1 Peptococcaceae bacterium UBA3933 | reverse complement strand
ATAAAATTTTTGTCTAATTTTGTTGAGATATGAAATAAAAAAAATAAAGGAAAATGCCTCTATTTATGGAAATTTAAACCAGTGAAATTTTCAAAAGGGGAGGCATTTTCATGGCAGGTCGCTTAACAATAAAAGAAGTCAGCAGTATTTTACAAGTAGAAGAAAGCACAATAAGGTTCTGGGAAAAAGAATTTGAAGAGTATTTGAATCTGGATGTGCAAAAAGGACAAAGAAAACGCTATACTCAACAGCAACTGGAGATCCTCAGTAAGATTAAGGAGTTACTTCATACAGAACTATATACTATTAAAGGGGCTAAGCGAAGGCTAGATTTAGATAACAGTATCGCTGATCCTTTGGCCATTCAACATAATTTTAAAACAACTGTAATCTATATGCTTTCTTCTATTATGAAGGAATTACAAAAAACTCAGGAAGAAAGCAGAAAGTTAGCCCAAGAAGTAGAGTTGCTAAGGCGTGAAAGAAATAAAATTGCTGCTCAGTTGGCAGAAGAACAAAATAAGAGTCTTTTAGATTTATTAAAACAAAAAATGGGACTGAAGCATCTGGCTGAAGAATAGACTGCTGTAATCCAGCAGTTTTTCCTTGGTTTGATAATTGTTAATTTGAGGGCAGTTATTAATTAATGTATAATTTTTTTTGGGGAAATAGACAGAGTATTAGAAGGCAGGTGTAATCATATGGAGAAAAAAAGTAACATTATTTTAATTGGTTTTATGGGTACAGGGAAAACTGCTGTTGGTAAGCGTTTGGCAAATATTTTACACATGGATTTTTATGACACTGATCAAGAAATTGAAAAAGTAACAGGGATGACTATGAATAGACTCTACCAGAAATATGGAGAAATAAGATTTCGCTCTGAAGAAGAACTGATGCTGCAGAAGTTAGTTAAAAAGGAAAACGCCATTATTGCTACAGGTGGGGGAATGGTTTTAGATCAGGAAATTATCGATAAATTGCGCCAACATGGTATTTTAATATGTTTGACAGCAAATCCTGATATAATTTATGAAAGGGTCAAAAGAAGAAACAATAGACCCCTTCTCAAAAAAGGTAACCTTTATGAAAATATTGTTAAACTTCTGCAGGAAAGGGATAATTTCTATAAATATGCAGATTTTACTATTGATACTTCCAATTTGGATTTTGAACAAATTATTAATGAAATTCTCAAATTTTTAAATGAATATACCGGTAAAGAGGAGAATTGATAAAAAGTTCCAATTTTTTATTGGAGCTTTTTATTTTTTTTCGTTTATCTACATAATTTAGCAGGAATTTACAAAATAAAAACGAATAATATTCTAAAATTTCAAACAAGAGGAGATTATGATGAAATTACCCCATGTTCAATTGAGCAAATTGGATATATCCTGGGAAGTTATTGGGAGTGTTCCGGAAGAATTGATTCACCGGCATAAAGTATTTCCCTATAAAAAGGAAGGTAAGAATATTTTTTTGGCAATGGTGGATCCTTTAGATTTTATAGCTTTAGATGAAATTACTTTAGCTACGGGATTGCAGGTTATTCCCGCGTTAACTACTGAAGCAGAATTAAATACAGTTATTAACAGGTACCTGGGTT
Organism: Peptococcaceae bacterium UBA3933; assembly: GCA_002385805.1. GTDB lineage: Bacteria > Bacillota > Peptococcia > Peptococcales > BICA1-8 > UBA3933. Next base: position 4,953 of record DGEF01000007.1, on the reverse strand, counting down.
TTTCTCAGGAACTTGTGGCTGCAATTAACCAATTTGAAACTGAGGAAAATCTTTTATATAAATTTACTTTTGACTTTGATCGCTTACACCATGAAAACGATACTCCTATAATTCAAGCTGTAAATGGTATTATCGAGCAGGCAGTTGTTAGAGGTGCAAGTGATATTCATATTGAACCCCATGAAGAGGGTATTAAGGTCAGGTTTCGTATTGATGGACTCCTACAAGAAATCTTTACTCTACCGTGTAAAGTACATTCTCCTTTGGCTTCTAGGTTAAAATTAATGGCTAAAATGGATATTGCCGAGAGGCGCAAGCCCCAAGACGGACGGATCCAAATTAAAATAGGGGGAAGAAAAGTTGATTTGCGTGTCTCTTCCCTACCTACTATTTTCGGAGAAAAATTGGTGATTAGGATTTTAGATCAAGAACAAAAACTTCGGCAAATAAGTCAATTGGGTTTTTCGGAAAAGCAATTGAAAATCTTTTCTAAACTTTTAAGTTTTCCTTATGGCATGATTCTGGTAACAGGCCCTACTGGGAGTGGAAAAACGACAACTTTGTATGCGGCTTTAAATGAACTGCACACAGTGGAAAAAAACATTATCACTATTGAAGATCCCGTAGAGTATGTTTTTGATCAGATAAATCAGGTGCAGGTGAATCCTAAAGCAGGAGTTGACTTTGCTAAAGGGTTACGTTCTATTCTTCGTCAGGACCCGGATATAATCATGGTAGGAGAAATCAGGGACCGGGAGACTGCACAAATTGCTGTGCGTGCTGCTACTACAGGTCATTTAGTCCTTTCCACCCTTCACACTAACAATGCAGCCGGTGCTTTAACAAGACTAGTGGACATGGGGGTAGAATCTTTTTTGGTGGCGTCATCGGTGGTTGGCATTGTGGCCCAAAGACTGGTGCGTAAAGTTTGTCCCCATTGTCGGGAAGAGTATGAACCGGATAAAAACTCCCCGGAGAGATTATTTTTAGGACCTGAGTATTATCGGCTACCTTTTACTCTAATCAGAGGTGCAGGATGCGTTAATTGTAACTTTACCGGCTATAAAGGCAGAACTGCCATTCAGGAGGTCTTAATTGTGGAGTCTGAGGAGCGGGACTTTTTATTAGAAAAGGCAGATGCAGAAACTATTCAAGAAGCAGCTGTCAAAAAAGGCATGATTACCATGAGAGCTGACGGATTAGAAAAAGCCCTAAAAGGTATAACCACCGTACAAGAAGTAATGCGGGTTACCATAAACTTATAGATATGGCAGGTTGATGAAAATGGCTTTTTTCTTATATAAAGCCAGGGACAAAGAAGGGAATTTAATTGAAGGAAAGATTGAGACTGACTTGTTAATAGATGCTGTAAGAAAATTACAGCAATCCGGACTGTTTGTAATCGATATTAAACAGCAAAAACAAGGAACAATAGTTGAAAAGATGTTAGGAATTTTATTTTCCCCTCGAGTTAAGTTAAAAGATTTAGCTATTTTCTGTCGTCAATTATCTTTTATGTTGGAGGCAGGGCTTTCTCTGGAATATGCTTTACAGGTGAATATGTATAATCAAACATCACTTTCTGTTAAGAAATTAAGTCAAATTTTATTGAAAGAATTACGGGAAGGACGAAGTTTTGGTGATGCCTGTGCCCAACTTTCCCGAGAAATCCCTCCTATCATGAGGGACTTAGTTTTTACTGCTGAGGTAGGTGGCTTTTTGGACAGTGTTTTAGCCAGATTAGCTGAATATTTTGAAAAAGAAACGGAGTCCAGGGAAAAGGTAAAAACAGCATTAGTTTATCCTGCCTTGGTGATGGTAATAGCATTATTAGCCCTTTGTGTCATTTTTACTTTTGTGGTACCGGTATTTGCGGGGATTTTAGAGGATTTAAATGCTCCTCTACCTATGGGTACGAAAATAGTTCTCAAGATTAGTTTAATTTTTAATCGATATTGGTACTTGTTACTTCTAGGATTATTTTTCCTGGCAAGTATTTTAATTTTATACCTGCGGAGTTTTCAAGGTAAAAAACGGTTGGATGAATTATTGTTAAAGCTACCTTTTCTAAAAGAGTTAAATCAGAAAGTGATCGCTTCCCGTTTTTGTCGTACTTTAGCCAATCTTCTCCAGAGTGGTGTACCGTTATATGAGGCTTTAAAGGTGGTGGAGTTGACTATCGGCAATTTAGCCTGGCAAGGGGAAATTGAAAAAACTCGGGAGAATATAAAAAACGGGAAAAGTTTAACGGAGAGTTTTAGGAAAAACAGTGTCTTTCCGCCAATGATGGTACAGATGATTGCCGTAGGGGAGCAGTCAGGGACAATTGACAGTCTTTTGCTGAAGGTAGGTAGTTATTATGATAATGAGGTAGTAGAAACTGCGGAAAGATTACCTAAATTAATCGAGCCGATAATACTGGTGTTGTTAGGTATTATTGTGGGTCTGGTTGTGCTTGGAGTCTTAATTCCCATGTTTAGCGTAATAGGTGGCATTAATTAAAGAAAACAAAAGGAGTGACTTAGAAGGAGAAATGTTTTTAAAAAAAATGGATGAAAAAGGTTTTACCCTGGTAGAGCTGCTAGTTGTGGTGGTGATTATTGGTATTTTAGCTTCCTTAGCGGTGTTTGCTCTGGGGGATAGTGTTGAAGAAGCAAGGAAGGCTCAGGTAAAAGCAGACTTACGGACACTGAACGCTGCACTGGAGCTTTATATGGTAGAAAATAATAAAACACCTGATAAGTTAAATGATTTATATGAGTATCTTCGTGAAATCCCTAAACCTCCGGGTAAATACAAATATGTACTTGATAGTGATAAGAAAAAAGTGATTTCTGAACCTTCGATTATAGATGAAGAAAGTAAAGAGTAACTATGTTAAGTATGGTGATCATTACTTTTCTTTTTGGCTTAATCATTGGTAGTTTCTTAAATGTGTGTATTCACCGCATACCTAGGGGTGAAAGCATTATCTTTCCAGCTTCTCATTGCCCTCATTGCGGGTATTTCTTAAAACCTTGGGATTTAATTCCTGTCTTTAGTTTTTTAATATTAAGAGGCAGGTGTAGCAGCTGTGGTGAAAAAATCCTCCGGCGGTATCCTTTTGTTGAATTGTTAACAGGTATTTTATTTTCTTTACTTGTATTTAAATATGGTTTTACAGTAAAAACTTTTTATTATTGTTTTTTTGCCGCTCTTTTAATAGTAATTGCTTTTGTTGATCTGGAAAATTTTCTGATTCCCAATAAAGTTAATCTGGTTTTATTAGTTTCAGGTATCATTTTTCATTTTTTGTTTAGTCCCTTAGGTTTGGTCAACCCTATATTGACTTTTTTAGGGACAGGGTTTCTCTTTTTGTTCCTCCAAATTCTTTTCCGGGGAGGTTTAGGGGGAGGAGATGTAAAGTTTGCTGCCCTTTTGGGGCTCTGGTTAGGCTGGCCTAAAACAGTTTTTGCTATTTTTCTTGGTTCATTTTTAGGAAGTATAATTGGGATTTCCTTGATAATTTTGAAGAAGAGAAAGCGTAAAGATCCTGTTCCATATGGACCTTTTCTTGTTACAGGAACATTTATAGTATTATTACTGGGTGACTTTATATGGTGTTATCTGACAGAAATGTTTCTTTAAAATGTGAGCGTGGTTTTACTCTGGTGGAGATATTAGTGGTTATAGTGATTATAAGTTTTCTTGCTTCTTTAGCTGTCCCCGGTATTCAGGGGATTCTTTCTTCTCAACGGTTAGAAAAGGCCGCCAAGGAAATGTTAGCTAATTTACGTCTGGCTCAACAGCAGGCTATTAGTCAGGAAAGTGAATACAGGGTAATTATTAATCATACTAGTAACACATATTATATTAGGGATTTTATTAACCAGAAAACTGTTAAAGAGGTAAAATTACCTACCGGTATTAGATTTTTAAATTCTCATATAGTTTATTTTTATGCAAATGGAACAACTCTTAATCAGACGATTGGGTTAAGAAATGGAGATAACAATTTTCTCTATATTATTATATATCGAACGGGAAGGATGAGAATTTCTGATAAACCACCTTCTGGATAGGGGGTTAGGTTTGTGGCCAAAGAAAAAGGTTTTACTTTGGTAGAAATGATGGTGGCAGTTACCATCTTTTCTCTGGCACTAATCACTATGCTTTCTTTATTTGAGATAAGTATAGATACTACTTCTAAAGCCGAAAAGGGTACTCAGGCTGTTTTTTTTGCTCAGGAGAAACTGGAAGAAGCTAAAGAATTGTTGTTAAAAGGTCAATCTCCGGTTATTACGGGTAGTGTAGGAGAAAACTCGGAATTTACCTATGCCTATCAAATTTCTCCACCTGATGTTAACGGGGTGCGGGAAATAGTTGTCACAATATATTATAAGGAAAACAAAAAAGAAAAAAGTGTGGTTTTAATGACTAGGTTAGGTGAGCGTAAAAATGCTGAGGAATAGTAAAGGGTTTACTTTAGTAGAAGTAATGATCGTACTTACTATTCTAAGTATACTTATGGTTTCCTTGTCAAATTTATTGCTAAACAGCAACGGTTTTTTCCAGAGGGTGAGTAACCAATCAGAATTACAGCAAAACCTTAGGTTGGCATTAATAACCATTATTAGGGATATTCAAAAATGTAAATATATTGATAATGATAGCTCCAGTACGGAAATTGTGTTGGTGTTTCCTGATGGACAACGAATCAGGTATGGTTTAAAACCTGATGATATGCAAGAAGAACATAAATTCCAGTTGACAGGTCAGGTGCTTTTTCAACAAAAAAACAATGGTAACCGGGAGCCTCTGGCTAATTTTATTAATAGCATCAATTTTTCCTACAATAATTCGCTACCAGAGAAGTCTACTTTTGTGACTGTAGAAATCAGCGGACAGGTGACTCCCCATAAGGAAATAACCTTGAAATCGGGAGCTGGATTAAAGTGGGCAAGTTTCGCTTTG
>DGEF01000024.1:1657-7067 GCA_002385805.1 Peptococcaceae bacterium UBA3933 | reverse complement strand
GTAGATAATTGTTATGGAGAATTTGTAGAAGAACTGGAACCTACTCAAGTAGGAGCTGATCTAGTAGCCGGCTCTCTAATAAAAAATCCGGGAGGAGGGATTACTCCCCGAGGTGGTTATATTGTAGGCAGAAAGGATTTAGTGTATAGAGCTGCCTGTCGGCTAACAGCACCGGGAATTGCCGGAGAAGTAGGCTCCGCCCTTGATTTTAACAGATTAGCTTATCAGGGATTGTTTGTTGCCCCTTTAGTTACTGAACAAGCCCTAAAAGGTGCCGTTTTTGCAGCGCAATTGTTAAAAGACTTGGGTTATGAGGTATCCCCACAACCTGAAAATATAAGAACTGATATTATTCAAGCTATCAAATTAGGTAGTGGGGAAAAAATGCGCTCCTTCTGCCGGGGAATCCAAAAGGCATCACCTTTAGATGCTCATGTAACTCCTGTGGAAAGTCAATTACCCGGATATAAAGACCCTGTGATCATGGCTGGAGGAACGTTTATCCAGGGTTCATCTATTGAATTAAGTGCTGATGGACCTCTCCGGGAACCTTATATTGTTTATTTACAAGGTGGTTTATCCCTTGCCCATATAATTACCGGGGTTGTTTCCGCAATAATCAGTATGGAGAGTATCTAATGGGGAAAGAAATAATTTTAATTATTTTTTTAATAATAGGCTTAATAGGAACAATATTACCCTTTTTACCCGGAACAGGGTTAATGTTCTTCGCCCTTTTAGTCTATGGTTTTTTTGATAAGTGGACCGCTTTTTCTCCCTTGTTTGTTTTAGGAGTGGGATTTTTAACTCTGTTGTCTATTTTACTTGATTACTTCTCAGGAGTGGTCGGAGCCAGAAAATTTGGCGCTACTAAAAGTGGTATCTGGGGTGGTTTAATAGGAAGTTTCCTTGGCGTACTTTTTGGAGGACCTTTAGGCTTAATTTGGGGAGTAATTATCGGAGTAATTTTGGGAGAAATAGTTTCCGGAAAAGATATTGAAAGGGCTTTTAAAACATCCCTGGGAACAATAATTGGTATGGCCGGTGGGGTAATTGCTCAGTTTATCATCGCCTTGCTCATTTTCGTTGGGGTTATCCTAAAAATCTTTTTTTAATAAATGTAACAAATTTTAGGTTTCTGACATATAATAATAACCAAAAAATTTGGAAAGGCGGATCAAAATGAAAAAAATAACTGTTGGCATTTTATTTGGCGGCAGATCCGGAGAACATGAAGTTTCCCGTAATTCTGCCCAGGCTATAGCTAACAATTTTGATAAAGATAAGTATAATGTTATCCCTATCGGTGTCACTAAAGACGGCCAATGGTATGCGCCGATTAAATTAGAGGATATTGCTAATTTTGTACCCGATAACTATCAGGGTTATCAAGTAACCATATTACCTCAACCTAATAATAGAAAATTGGTTAAACTAAATGATTGGCAACCAATAGCTGAGTTAGATGTTATTTTTCCCATTATTCATGGTACCTATGGTGAAGACGGTACTTTACAGGGTTTATTAGAAATGGCCAATATACCCTATGTTGGAGCAGGGGTATTAGGTTCGGCCGTTGGCATGGATAAAATTATCATGAAAAAAATATTAGCAGCTAATAATCTGCCTCAGGTTAAATTTGTTCATATTTTACGCTCCCAACTGGAGAATATGCCGGAGGTTGTTGAAAGCATAACCAACCAATTAGATTTTCCTGTCTTTGTCAAACCGGCTAATTTGGGTTCCAGCGTTGGAATTTCCAAAGCTAAAAATAAAGAAGAGTTAGAAATAGCTCTAAAAAAAGCAAGTCTCTATGACCGGCGGATAATAATAGAGGAAGGAAAAGAGGTACGGGAAATTGAAGTAAGTGTCTTAGGTAACGAAAAACCTATTGTATCACTTCCAGGAGAAATTATTCCTTGTAATGAATTTTATGACTATAAAGCTAAATACATTGATGATAAATCCGAATTACAAATCCCTGCTCAATTACCGGAAAAAACTATTCAAGAAGTACAAAAGCTGGCTATAGAGGTATTCCTTGCTTTAGACTGCGCAGGTTTTGCCAGGATAGACTTTTTTATTGAAAAGGAAACAGGAAAAATATTTATAAATGAAATAAATACCTTGCCAGGATTTACGTCTATAAGCATGTATCCCAAACTTTTGGAACATGATGGAATACCAATGCCTCAACTTTTAGATAAACTAATTGAATTAGCTTTTAACAGATATGAGGAAAAAAATAAAAATCTCACAATTTATAGCGAATAACTAAATCACCCCCCACAAATGCTCCTGTGGGGGGTATATATTTTAATGGATTTTCCTAAAAACACCGATAACTTTACCAATAATTTTTGCATCTTTTGAATAAATAGGTTCCAAAGCATCATTTTCCGGTTGTAAACGAATACAATCTTTCTCTAAGAAAAATCTTTTTACAGTAGCTTCATTTTCCAGCAAAGCAACGATGATTTCCCCGTTATTGGCAGTTTTTTGCTGACGAACAAGAACTAAATCCCCGTCGAAAATTCCTGCATTAATCATACTATCTCCTTTAACCCTCAATAAAAATACTTTATCTGAGCGAACAAAATCCCAAGGTAAAGGAAAAGAGTCCTCAATATTTTCCTCAGCTAAAATTGGAGACCCGGCAGCCACTTGTCCGATAACAGGTACATTAACAATATCTTTGCAAGAAAGAGCATAATCATTATTAGTATTATCATCATTACTATTATCTTGCCAAATAACTTCGATAGCCCTGGGTTTAGTTGGATCACGCCGTATATAACCTTTTTTCTCCAATTGAGTCAAATGACCATGTACAGTAGAACTAGAACTTAGTCCCACCGCTTCCCCGATTTCCCGAACAGAAGGGGGGTAGCCTTTAGTTTTTATTTCAGATTTTATATATCTTAAAATGGCTAATTGTCTATCTGATAAATTTTCAGTCATAATCCACCTCCAAATTTAAGTCATAAAGATACCGGGCAGTTCATAGAATTATTATAGCATAGGACAAGTTCTGTCGCAAACAAATGTTCGAAATAAATAGAAAACTTTTAAAAAGTAAATTGACAGGGAACATTTGTTCGTGATAATATAATGGCAGAACATTCGTTCGGAGGTGTGAAATGAAAAAGAGGAAAATCAATTGGAGAAAAGGTTTTATTAAATCTTCATTAATTATAAGTATATTTTTACTATTAGTACTGGGTGTTTTTGTTATTACCGGCACGGCAAGCACCGGTAAAACGCAACAGTATATAGAAGTTAAAGTAAAACCAGGTGATACTTTATGGGCCATTGCCGATCGCTATGATAATAACCAGGTAGATTTAAGAAAATTAATTTATGAAATAAAGAAGTTAAACAATATTAACAGTATTATTTATCCCGGTCAAGTTGTAAAAGTTCCCGTTTACTAAAAGATATTTTATTTACAATCTTTTCGAAAAATGTTAGTATATTAATTAAATAATGATTTAAGGTGTAGCTATAATGACAAATAATATTTGCGTTTTAGATGATACTAAATTATGTGACCAATGCCAAGAATGTCTTAAATGTGATTTGGACCCAAGTAAAATTTGTGATAACTGCTGTAAGTGTTTAGACAAAAAAATTAAAGACTATGAATCTATAATAATTGATGAAATTATTATTTAAAAACTTGCTGATGATTTAAGTAAGTTAAATTCTAAAATGTAAATGTACTGAATTGACCAATACCAATTCAGTACATTTTTTATTTTTGCAATTTCGTCTTATTGCTTCCCATAATATATATTATGTAAACTAGAATTTTTCAATACCACATTGGTACCGCAGCCATTGCACATCCGATTTTTATTACCTTATGTTCTACAGCAGATATTTTTATTTCTTTTAATTTCATTTTTCTCATTTCAAAAGCTTCTTTAACCATTTTCTCAATTTTACTTTCGACGCTTTCTTTAGGAAATTTACCTACCAATTCCATTATTACCCCAAATGAATCTTCTGATAAACCTACCGCTATTGCCGCTGAAATGATCGTACCCGGCTCAGTGCAAATAATTGTACCGTAAGCTGTCGGCACTAATGCTCCTGGTGGCAGTTTTATTCCTGGAGAAAATTCTGCACCGGGCGGCAAAATGCTGGAAACTTTTAAAAGGTTAATGTTTCCGATACCGGCGTTTAATAAAGCTCCATCAAATGCTGTTAATTCAGTTTCACCTTCTGAGCTACCACAGGTTAAAAAAAATTTTTTTGGAGTAGGTATCATGATTAAATTTCCCCCTTTTTCCTTTAAATTTTTGGGATATTTCGACCATAAAATATCTCTAACATCTCCTTTTTTATTCTCTTTTTAATTTTTCTTTTCTCCAAAGATGGTAAATCTTTTTTAGCTACACCAAATAAATAATGGTCTAAATCAAATTCTTTTAATAGCATCTTGGTGTGAAAAATATTTTCTTGGTAAACATTAACATCAATCATTTGATATCTTTCACGAATTTTGCTAGATATGAAATTCTGGATAGAGTTAATTTTATGGTCTATAAAGTATTTTTTACCCTTAATATCACGAGTAAATCCCCTTACCCGGTAGTCAATATTTGCAATATCCGGTTCAAAACTGGTGATCAGATAATTTAAGGCTTTAAGGGGAGAAATAAAACCACATGTTGAAACATCAATATCAGCTCGGAATGTGCTTATTCCTTGATCGGGATGACTTTCCGGGTAAGTATGTACGGTAATATGACTCTTATCTAAATGACCTACAATGTTAGTTAAGGAAATACCTGGTGATTCTTCTTCGCCCTGTTCAATGATTTCTTCTTTGCCTACTTTTTCTGAAACAAGCATAGTAACACTAGCACCCTGTGGTTCAAAATCATGATTGGTAATATTTAAAATATTAGCTCCTATTATTTTTGCTACATCTGATAAAATACTTACTAAACGGTCCGCATTATACTCTTCATCTATATATTCAATATACTCTTTTCGTTGTTCCTCATTTATAGCATAACAAATATCATAAAAATTGAAACTTAATGTTTTCGTAAGATTATTAAACCCATATAATTTCAACTTCTTATTAATTGGTTTAATCTTCATACGTTCTCCCTATTTACTAAAATAGTCTTGATAGTATTGTGTATTATTATAAAAAATATATACCATCTTTAACTCAGGTACATTTTTTTAATATGCTTGAATAAAATTTAAATATTCAGTTAACTATTTTGATCTACAGAGGTTCCTGCTGCTATATCCGAATAAAAATTTAAAACTATTCTTATGATATAGTAAAAAAAACCCGTTTTTGAACGGGTTTTTTATTTTGGAGCGGAAGACGAGATTCGAACTCGCGGCCCTCGCCTTGGCAAGGCGATGCTCTACCACTGAGCTA
>DGEF01000024.1:0-1509 GCA_002385805.1 Peptococcaceae bacterium UBA3933 | reverse complement strand
CTACCACTGAGCTACTTCCGCAAATCTTTTGGCTGGGGTAGTTGGATTCGAACCAACGAATGCGGGAGTCAGAGTCCCGTGCCTTACCGCTTGGCGATACCCCAAAAATGATAAATTTTATGGCGCGCCTGGCAGGATTCGAACCTGCGACCTCCAGATTCGAAGTCTGTTACTCTATCCAGCTGAGCTACAAGCGCATCTAATTGTTTTAATCAATTAAAATGCATTATTTATTATAACATCATTTTTCCATTGATGCAACTATTATAAAAATAAAAACATCCATATTCATATCAGGACTATAGCAAACTCTTAATGATTATGAGTAACTAATTAAAGGTATGCTTATCCTCGAGAATTTTTTTAATCTCTTCTTCATGTTCCAGAAAAATATCCAAAATCTCCGGATCAAAATGTGTACCTCTACCCTGTTTAATGATTTCTACACTTTCGGCATGAGAATAAGCCTTTTTATAAACTCTTTTTGACCTTAAAGCATCATAGACATCGGCCAAGGCCATTATTCTTGCGGAAAGAGGTATTTCAGTCTCTTTTTTTCCAAAGGGATACCCGGTACCATCCCATTTCTCATGATGATACAAAGTAATATTAATTCCTAATTCTAAAAATCTATTATCGGGATATTTATTTTTTACTTCTAACAAAGTATTGGCTCCCAAAATTGTATGCGTCTTCATAACCTCAAACTCTTCCTTAGAAAGCTCACCTTTTTTTAGCAATATCCTATCCGGAATTCCGACTTTGCCAATATCATGCAGTGGGCAAGCCATAGTTAAGTTATTAATATAATCATCAGTAATATAATCTTTATATTTAGGAATTTCACGTAATTTCTTTGCTAAAAAATTACAGAATATAGCTACTCTTTCAATATGTGAGCCTGTGTCATCATCACGAGATTCAGCTAATTTTACTAATGAATATATTGTGGCCATCTGTGCTTCACTTAACTTTTTATCTTTACTAGCACTCTCCTCAAATTTTTGCCGGTAATAATCTGCAAAAAAGCCTATTACAAAAGCAATCACTAAATAAATTATTAATCTTAAAATCCAGTTAATTAAATCCTGCTTGATTTTCAGTTCCACATTTATCGGCATGTAGGGTCCAATCAATAAGGCACTTATAACGGCAATAATGACACCATGCTTTTTCCCGTTAGTTGAAGCCACAATGGCAATAGGTAAATACATCAAATTTGCATATACTTTATTTGTTCCTCCAGTATAATAAACGATAACCGTTATTAATACTGAAAGTAAATAAAAAAAATCAGAAGGTAATATTCTTTCCTTTCATTTACCTTTAAGGCAAGTTTAGTCATAATACCCACCTCGTAAACATTTACCTTCATTTTCCCTCTTAATACTTCCTTAACTGACAAAATTCCTTTTCAGTTTATTACAAAAATTATTAAAATTTTAAGGTTAACTAAATCATTATTGAGGTTTTTGATTTCTTTATAAAATAAAAAAACACAAAAAAAGT
>DGEF01000027.1:3640-11772 GCA_002385805.1 Peptococcaceae bacterium UBA3933 | reverse complement strand
TTCAATTCTCACATAACCCTCTATAGAGGAACCGTCAAACATTAATTCCCCTGCCCAAGCTTTTTTTAACTGCTTAACACGAATGGCTACATTTTTGAGAACTCCAAAAAGGTCGGTAAACTGTAATCTAATAAATTTAACGTCGTATTCCTCAGCCAGCCTTAAAACATCATCATTAGTTAATCTTGACAAAGCAATAACCCCCTTAAATAAAATTAGACGCTGCAAACAAAGAGAACAACCTCTTGTTTGAGCGCCTTTGCTCACTTAATTATTAACTTACTTTTTTAAAACTACGAATTATTATACCACCTTTTCGCAAAAAAAGCTATTGTTTTTTATTCGAAAAAAACTATTATTTTTTATTCCCTTCTTCTTTGAGGATTATAGCTTCCGCTATCTTCTTCATCGGCTTACGTTTTTCCATACTGATTTGGCGAATGATTTTATAAGCGGCATCCTCTGTGACCTTATATTTTTGCATGATTATTCCTTTTGCCTTTTCTATTTTTTTTCGTGCTTCCAGTTGTTCTCGTAAATCATCTAGCTCCTTTTCCAGCTTTTTTTGTATATTGTACTGGGAAATGGCCAGTTTTATCGTATTTATTAACTGGTATTCAGTAATCGGATTTATTAAAACACCAAAAATACTTAAAGGCAAATTGCCTCTGAAATCAATCTGGTAATTACTGATTAGAATGAGGGGTCCTAATTTCTCATTGTCCATAATCCTGGCCAATTGTAAACCGTTTAAACCGGGCAGTTCATAATCAATTATACTTAAAGCAACTTTTTGACTGCGTAGGATTCGTAAACCTGAGTAAGCATCATTGGCAACTGCCACTACCTGATAACCATGGGAGGTTAATTTTTTCTTGAGTTGATTAACTTTTTGAGTGTTATTGGTAACCAGTAAAATATAATCTTCCGGCATAAAAATCCCTCCCTTATTACAAGGGTATTTTACCATAAATTAGTGACTAAAAAAAATAAGGCCACCTAATAGTGACCTTTTTAACTGAAAAAATTTAACTGAATAAACTGGCAATCATAACAAAGGAGCGATGCAACCATTCCCATAATTTAAAACTTATTCTGATTTTTTTGGGTTGACTCTCCGCAGGGGAATTTACCGGATACCCGTTTTCAACTTTATGTGACTCTTCTTTTGTTTCCACAAAACATAAAGGAGGGAATAAAACGCACCACCAATTGGCACCTTTTCCTTGGCCGATTACCACTTTCACGGCCTCATATTCGCCGGCCGGAAGGGTGAAATTACCGTAAAATTTTGTAGGAAAGCTAAAGTGGCCGTATTGAGCCTCTACGGTATAATCACAATCTAAACTTTGTAATGTATCCCTGGCCACCTTTTCCACTAAATTTAGGTTCTGGATTAGCATTTCCCGAGTCATCTCAATGTCCTGGGAACGAGAAAACTCATCGGCAAATTCCTTAATAATGGCATCCCTAACTTGATATTTTAAATATTGATCCCTTTCACTATCACTGTTAGCTAAAACATGTAACCTGATTAATTCTTTATTTAATTCACCGCCAGCCTCTTCCTGAAACACACAACTGCCGGTTGTTAAAATCCCAATTAATAAAATAATTATTATTACTCTTTTATCCATCCTCTTCACCTCCCGGCTTGTTTTAATCATATTATTGCCGGAAAATTCCAGTTCTATTCGTAATTTTCTACAAAAAAAAACCACTGCTGTTACACAGTGGTTTTTATAACAATTTTCTTAGATTAACCTTTCCCTACAACACAAGGGATGCGAATTACCTGCCCAATTCTCAGTCTATTGGGATTAATGCCCGGGTTGGCTCTGGCTATATCCTGCCATGTCAGACCGGGAACTTTATGTTGGAACTGAGCGGCAATTTTGGCTAGAGTATCACCTGCTTTAATTGTATAGGTATAATAGCCTTCATCAGGACATTTTTCCGGATGTTTATCATCTTTAGGCGAATGGGCTTTCTTAACATCTACTACTACTACAAACTCTTTTAAAGTAAAGGCACGGACACAAATTTCCAGAATGGCAATAGCCCTTATCCTGTTATCAGCTTCTAATTTTAGATCTGTATATTCTACTCTTTCGGTAACATCAATCATGGTATCTTCATCAATTCCGTCAAAGTGAACAAAGGTAGTAAAGGGAATATCGGCACTGGTTTCACGCAATTGATCAGTTGTATCATCTACATAATATGCCTGCACATGGATGTCACCTTTAACAATTACTTTATCCCTTATTTTTTCATAGTTTACGTTACGAATTTTAGCTGTTAAGTTTTTAGTTTTTCTGATTACTACATCATCTAATTCTATGGACTGGTTCACATTTTCTTGGTGGCATTCTTTACCGATAATATCTTCCACCCTGATTCTTCTCCGGTCAACGGCTGCTCCTTTAACATTAGTAACAATTTTCAGTTTTATTAATTCAGTTACTTTAGCAAAGACTTGTAAGATACAATTGGCTTTCACCCTATTAGTGGGAGGTGTTCCAATTAGATTAGCTTCGCAAAACTCTACTTTACATTTAGTGTAGACATCCATATCCGTGTCTACTCCGGGGATATCTAGAACTACGGAGAATTCATCATCAAAAGATTGTTCCTGAACACTGTCATCGTCAGCGGCTACGTAATAAATCTGTTTATGCAAAGTACCTCTGATGATAACTTTACCGGGTAAAATTTCATAATCCAGGTCACGGCAGACTGCATCCATGTCGTAAATTTTGCGGGCATTTTCGCGAAGTTCATGTTCGGCAGATACCGTCGACTGTTTCTTCCTTTCCCCAACAACACTTTCTACCTTGAATAACTCTTTCTCTACCTCGATTCCGGGACCGGTAACATCTGTAACTACATCTAATTGAAGCATCTCAATAACTTTTACCGTTACACTGATAACTGCTGCCTGATGAATCCTGTCGGTGGGGAAGTTACCACTGGCAGCCCCGGTATCAATATACAGTAATCTTGCATCGATTAAAGCTTCCATTCCTGGTTTAGCTCCGGGAATATGCACAAAATCGGTAAAATCTTCACGCATAACGGTAAATTCTCTTACAACATCGTCGCCTTCCTCAATGTAAAAAATTTGCTTGTGCAATGATCCCTTAATAATAACCTTATTAGGGAGGATTTCATAATCAAGTTCAACTATTTCTGCAACTACATCTACTACTTTCCTGATTGTTGCCGGCATATCAATATTCCGAACCACATCAATCTGTGCTGTTGCCTCCCCAATAACATGTTGCACTTTTATTCTTTTTTTATTTTGGGTAATAGACATTAATTTTTTTCCCCCTTTCAATCATCTCCATAGAATATCTCAGTTTAATATATGAGAGGCCTTTAAAAATGTGACTAAAAATTTACAAGGGGAAAAAAATTAAATGCCTTCTTTAAAAAGAATTAACTAACTGCTATTTTTTTTTGCAAGAAAAAACGACATTTCCCAGGAAATGTCGTTAAATTTTAAGCCTTATCTGATCCGAAATGAACTTCTTTACCGTCTTTTGTAACTGTTAAAATAACCGTTTCTGTCAAAATATCTGCATAACTAAAGGAAATTCGACGTTCTACAGATTTCTCTTTTACCCTTACTACAAACAAGTTAGGATAGGTACTCTCTAACACACCCGATTTTTCCATCACTTTTTTCCTGCCCCGATTTGCTTTCACTTTAATGGGAGTACCAACATAAGGGTCTAAATCCTGCTTGATTTCTGCCAAGATTTTTCGTGCAGACAAATGATCACCCTCTTTCACAATTAGACAAAAATATTATACTACGGAAAGGTGATTTTGTCAAATTAATAAATAATTATACAAAACGCACTCGGGAATTGTCAATAATGAAATTTGTCTTAATAAGGCGATTTAGGGTAACCCATCCTAAATCTTCCGCGGGATTCTATGCCTCCTACCCCTTCTATGCCTGTTATGGTATTATTTATAATATCTTTCAAGGAAACAATTTCATTGATGGAACTGTAAGCGATTTTTTCTACAATAAATACCGGATCAAAGGCATGAATCAATACTCTTTGGGGGGAAGAAGCAAAATTGGCCCCGGCCTCAATTAATGCCTCATAATGTGATTGACAGGCACCGGCAAAAATAATCAAGTCATCCCTTCCTGGCTCAAACTCCCGAGCTTTGCGTACTGTCTGCACGAAATACTTGGAATGACGATAATTATTCAGATCAGAAAAATCCCCCTTTTCTCTAAGTAAACCATCATGACCGGTAATTACCAGTATATCAGGTGTATATTTTGTTAAATATTCCCATATTCTTTCAGGTTGTTCCTTTTCCGGAATAAAAAATCCGTGAGCTTTAATACTCAGTTGAGCATAAGTAGTCATACATAAATCTAAATACTCTTTATCCCCGTCAATATGCAATACCTTTCCCGGAACCTCAAAATGTTCAACTTGAATCTTTGAACCCTCATCTCTACTCCTAGCTAACAGCCTATCCCGATCTTTTGCCCTTCTTTGATAAATACGTTTCAACATTTCACTGTTTTGTCTAATAAAATTCTGACGATAAGAGCTAATCTCCGAAGGGGTCATTTTTTGCAAATCATTGACAGGAGCATCTGCATATAAGCGAAGGTCCACTCCTCTAAGCAAGGCTATTTCTTGTCCCTCTTTTTTAACCACTTCCTCAACTTTAAAAAGTATATCCAACCGATGGGATTTACGTGCTACATAATCACCGATTTTAATCATATTTTTTTTCGCCCTCCTCCCGTAATCTATGATATTTTATGTGGAAGGCTTATTAGTTGTGTAAAAAATTTCAAACCGTAAGGAACTGGTAGCCCCCACACTTTATCCGACATAGTATGTTAGAGGGAATGAATGCAAGGAGGATGATTACAGTGAATACTGTGGTAATTCCCGCCAAAAATGAGGAGAAGGGTATCAGACAAACGCTCAGTAATTGCCAGTTTCTCCCTGTTGATGCTATCATTGTCGTACTAAATGGTTGTACTGATTCCACCAAAGAAATAATCACAACAAGCCCTTTTATAGAGAAGTTGCATCTGCTTGAATTTTCGCAACCTCTAGGAATAGACGTGCCCCGTGCTGTTGGAGCCGCTTATGCTTATAAACTTGGTTCGGATACTATCCTTTTTTTGGATGGAGATATGCAAGGAGATATTTCTCGCCAGTTAAATGAATTAATCAGTGGTATAAAAAAGGAAAACCTGGATATGGCCCTGACTGATTGCTATCCTAATATTCACCCTAGTTCTCCCCTAGCCATTCAGGTTTTAAGTTTCCGGGAAAAATTAAACCGCCGTTTACACCTTTTTTCTCAATTAAGAACGGCTACACCTTCCCATGGCCCCCATGCCCTTTCCCGCAGACTGTTAGAACAGGTACCCTGGAAGGCCCTGGCTGTTCCACCCCTAAGTTTAGCCATGGCCGCTACGCTAAACCTCAATATAAAAGTAACTACGGCTATCCCCCATGACTTTTTATTATCACCTTTAAGAAACGATGAACATAGTACCTTAATTGCGGAAACAATAATCGGCGATTGTTTAGAAGCCCTGTCTTATTTAGAAGGATTACCCCTTTCCCGACGCCACGGGGATGTTACTTATCTCGGTTACCATCCTCAACGAAGGTTTGATTTATTAGAAGAATTTTTGCAAGGGCTAAGGCTTGCATAGATGAAGCTTAAGGGTTAATATTATTTGTCAGAAGTAGCTTAAGGGTTATATTATTGGTCAGAAATGTCTTTTGAGTTAAATTTTTTGCCAGCAACAGCTTTAGGGATATATTTTTTGTCGGAATAAACTTTGGAGTTAAAAATTTTGGTCGGAATTAAATTTGAGATATTATCTTGGGTCTATTTTAAGATTTATTCTGACCAAAAAATTTAACCCCAAAGATAATTCTATCTAAATTCCTCAACCTTAACCTTAACCTAAAAAAAGCTGCCGATATCCGGCAGCTTTTTTAGATTTATACACCAAAAACATGCTTACCGATCTGTTTAATTATAGAACGGGACCAAATCCATTTATTTGTCGCCGTTTGAGGATTCCAATAGTATAAAGCACCACCTGTAGGGTCATAACCATTAATTGCATCCCTTACCGCTCTAATAGCTGTAGCATTAGGAGTAAGCCAGAATTGACCGTCTTGAACCGCTGTAAAGGCTTCCGGTTGAAAAATTACATCCCGGACAGTATTAGGAAATTCAGGGCTTTCTAAACGATTTAAAATAACCGCAGCCACGGCTACTTGCCCGGTATAAGGTTCACCTCTGGCTTCACCATATACCGCTCTAGCCATCAGATAAATCTCTTCTTCGGTAAAACGGGTTCCGCTAGAACGGGAAGCCATTACAGTATTCCCTGTAGGAATCCTTAATTTTTGACCAATTATTATCTTATCTTGCTTTAATCCGTTATAATCTTTAATTGCTTGAACAGTGGTACCGTATTTTTTAGCTAAAAGAAAAAGCGTATCTCCTGCTTGTACAGTATATAAAAAACTACTTTCAGTTTTTCTTTCCGGAATATATAAATTCATGCCTGGAGTGATTAGAGAACTGCTCAGGCCATTGGCTTTCATTATTTCCTGGTGACTGACCCCGAATTTTTGTCCGATTTTAAACAAATTGTCACCAGATTGAACGGTATAATTAGCAGCCAGGACAGGTATGACCATAATCGGTATTAACAAAAAAGCTAAAACCAAAACACTAACTGTCTTTTTTACTAAATAATTCATGATTACCTCCTCCTATTACTATTTGAAGCAACTCAAATTATAGCAAGAGTTGTCTATAATTTCAGCCCACAATTAGAGGAAAGTAATCTAATAAAAGCCAACATAGCTATATTTAGGCACTATAGCATTATAGCCGGTGGGTTAAATCTTCGGTTTAGCATCTGATAAAAGTAATTATTTTCGGATGCATCCAAATGAATAGCATTCTAAAAAGATGCATCCTTTAAAAATTGCAAAAAAGGAGATGCAGACATGCATTTTGCCCAGGAGCTCTATCTGGTATGCCTATCGGCTACTTTAGAAGCACCGAAGGATTCAGGTTTAATTTTAGCTACTAAACCTGAACCGGTCACCATACCTACAATCTCCCTGATTAAATTCCTGGTATCACCTGTATTGCCTATGTCCACATGGACTTCCAGCTTTACCTTTTCTAATAATCCGCTTGTTGCTAAAAAATCCTTAAGGTGACAAGTTAGCTGCAAACTTAGAGAGGTTTCATAGAAAATCCTTTGTCGAAGACTGTTAATATGTTTTTCTTTTTCTTTATGAAAATAATAGCGAGCTCCTTTACCCTGCCGGTGGACAATAATCGCGGTAACAAAAGTAGTGTGATTTTTGCACATAGAGTCAGTGCCCACAATGATTTTATATTTTTCCAAGGGTTTCTCCGTAATATATTTATTAATATCTGCAAAAACCTGGTCTAGAGAAAGTGGTCCTAAAGAAGGACTAGTAAATAACATTTTTACCCCTTCTTTCTTAGATTTGAGACAACTCATTAGCCAGCTTAATAAACTCCTCTAAAGATAAGGTTTCTCCTCTCCTTTGAGGATTAATGGCACACTGGTCTAATACACTCATTAACTTCTCTTTCTCCACACCTAATACCTTTAAAGAATTGACTAAAGTTTTTCTTCTTTGGTTAAAAGCCGCTTTAATAACCCTTTTTAACAGTCCTTCATCATTAATTTTAAAATCCAGCTTTTTTCTGACCTTTAAATCCACTACCGCCGAATCAACCTCAGGCTGAGGTGTAAACAAATGTCGGGGTACATTAAAAGCTAATCTAGGTTCACAATAAAGATTTACGCTTACAGTTAAAGCACCATAATCTTTTGTACCAGGTAAGGCCTGAATCCTTTCGGCCACCTCCTTTTGAACCATAATAACCATCCGTTCAATTCTAAACCTGCTTTCTAATAAATACATAATTAAAGGAGAAGTTATATAATAAGGGAGATTAGCCACTACCTTATAAGATTTATTAGAACCGGTATAATCAAAAACAAGTCGGTCCAAATCAACCTGTAAGGCATCTCCTAATACAACTTCTACATT
>DGEF01000027.1:0-3445 GCA_002385805.1 Peptococcaceae bacterium UBA3933 | reverse complement strand
TCAATGGCTATTACCTTACCTGCTTTTTCAGCTAAAACCTTGGTTAAAGTGCCTGCTCCCGGCCCTATTTCCACTATGATATCTTCAGGTGTTATCTCCGCCGTCATCACAATTTTCTTTAATAATCCAGGATCTGTGATAAAATTTTGGCCGTATTTCTTTTTAAACTTAAACTCATGTTTAGTTAATAAGTCTTTTAAACTCATCCATCCTCAAGCCCTTCTCTTAACTTCCACTAAAACTATATTTATTATTTTCGACATATTTTCTCCTTTATCCTATATTTTATGAAGAAAAAGGCAACCGCCTAATGCGCTTGCCCCGAGAACTTTGTGTCAAAAAAGGGAAGCTCTCAATATTCCCTCCCCTTACTTTTTGCCCTTCATCTTCATGGGAACGAATCACCTTAATATAATAAACACCCTCACTGATTTTGGTTATAAAATAATCCCCATTTCCTAAGATCATCTTTTCCAGTTTTAGTATTTCTTCCACATCCTGTTTAAAAGTATAAATTTCTCTGCGAGTTCCGTCAACTTCCAGAATAAACAGGAATAAATCGATACAATCCGGTTCCCGCTCTAAATCTGTTACCCCGTCCCATCTTTCCAAAATCAGGAGAGTTAATAAAGCAAAGATAAGTAATTCCAGCATATCGCTAAATCCCTTAATTAACACCTTCTACAATATTTTATGCTAGCCAATCTGAAAAAGCTTCTGACCGTTTTCTTTAGTCACCCTGCAGACCTCTTCAAAAGGAACATTTTTCAGTTCAGCGATTTTTTCCGCTACTAATTTTACATAACCGGGTTCATTTCTCTTTCCCCGATAGGGATGTGGTGTTAAAAAAGGACAGTCCGTTTCTAAAAGGAGCCGGTCTAAGGGCACCTTCTGGGCTACCTCTAAGACCTTTCGAGCATTTTTAAAAGTAACCGGCCCTCCAATAGCAATATAAAACCCTAAATTTAAGACTTCTCTGGCCATCTCCCAACTTCCGGAGAAGGCGTGAAAGACACCGCCCACTTGCGATGCCCCTTCTTCCTTGACAATAGTTAACACATCCTGATGGGCATCCCGATCATGAATAATTATGGGCATTTTTAAATCTTTGGCTATTCCGATTTGGTGGCGAAAAACTTGTCGCTGCACTTCACGTGGCGAATGGTCCCAGTAATAATCAAGACCCATTTCGCCAATGGCAACTACCTTGGGATGTGCAGCAAGGGTATAAATTTCCTCCCAGAGTTCATCAGTAGCATCCTTAGCGTCATGAGGGTGTAACCCTACCGCCGCATAAATAAAATCATATTTCTTGGCAAGATCCACCGATAGCCTGGCGTGTTTTAAATTATAGCCTACATTCAAGATCAGGCTAACCCCTTGCTCCTTTGCTCTAACCAGGACCTCATCTAAATCATCCACAAAATTTCTTTCTTCTAAATGAGCATGAGTATCAAATAACATTTGCACTCCCCTTACTTTACTCTACTACCGGATGGTAAATCTTTAGTCAGAGTTAAAACCTCCAAAACTCCTTCATTAGAAGCGGCTAATAACATTCCCTGGGAAGTTATTCCCCTTAATTTAGCCGGCTTCAAGTTAGCAACCAAGACAATCCGTTTGCCGATTAATTCCTCAGGGCTGTAGTGCTGAGCAATACCGGAAACGATAGTCCGGGTTTCTTCTCCCAATTTCACCTGGATTTTTAAGAGTTTATCGGTTTTTTCCACCTTTTCGCAACTGATTACTTCCGCTACCCGTAAATCTATTTTAGCAAAATCATCAATTGTAATTTCTTCTTTAATAGGTTCAATTTGTGTCTTCTTTTCCGGAGTTTTCTTCTCCTCTTCCTGGTCAATATCTAAAATTTTTGGGTCAACCCGGGGGAAAATAGCTTCTTTCTTTGTTATCTTAACTCCTACAGGCATTAAGCCCCACTTTTTAGCATCTTCCCACTTACTCTCAGTCAAGTCCACTCCTATTTGCTCGGATACTTTGCCAGGAAGTAACGGCATAAAGGGTTTTAACATTACTGTGCTGATTCTGATAACATCCAGCAAATTGTATAGTACTGTTCCCAAACGACCCTTTTTCTCTTCATCTTTAGCCAGGAGCCAAGGAGTAGTTTCATCAATATACTTATTGGCTCTGTTTATTAATTTCCAAATGCCGGCTAAAGCATTGGCAAAATCCATTTTTTCAATAAAGGTTTCTGCTTCTTTAGGTGTGTTTTGGGCCACTGTTTTTAATTGTTCATCAAATTCTCCGGTAACCTTTGGTTCAGGTACAACTCCGTCAAAATATTTATCTACCATAGCTACGGTCCTGCTGACTAAATTACCAAAATCATTAGCCAAATCCGTATTATACCTTTGAATTAATGCTTCTTCAGAATAATAACCGTCGGCACCGGCGGGAATTTCTCTTAAAAGGAAATACCGGATCGCATCAACACCGTATTTATCAATCAACACATTAGGATCAACTACATTCCCTTTAGATTTAGACATTTTACCGCTTTCCAAAAGCAGCCAACCATGACCATAAACCTGTTTAGGTAACGGTAAATCCGCCGCCATTAAAATAGTTGGCCAAATAATTGTATGGAAACGAACAATATCTTTCCCTACCAAGTGGATGTCCGCCGGCCAAAACTTCCGATATAATTCATCATTTTCCTGCCCGTATCCTAAAGCGGAAATATAGTTGGTCAGCGCATCAAACCATACGTAAATAACATGTTTTTCATTAATAGGTACGGGAATACCCCAATCAAAGGTTGTTCTGGAGACGCATAAATCCTCTAAACCCTGTTTGATAAAATTAATCATTTCATTCCGCCGGGTAACAGGCTGAATAAAATCAGGATTTTCCTCAATATACGCAAGTAGCCGGTCTTGATATTTACTCATTTTAAAGAAATAGCTTTCTTCTTTAAGTAACTCTACATCGCGGCCACAATCAGGACATTTCCCGTCCACTAGTTGACGCTCGGTGAAAAAGGTTTCACAGGGGGTACAATACCAACCTTCATATTCGGATTTATAAATATCCCCTTTTTCGTAAATTTTTTTAAAAATTTCTTGAACAACTTTAATATGACGTTCTTCCGTAGTCCGGATAAAGTCATCATTTGAGATATGTAGCCTTTTCCATAATTCTTTAAAGCCGGCTACGATCCGGTCTACATAAGCCAGAGGTTCCATGCCTTGGCTTTTAGCAGTCCTTTCAATTTTTTGCCCGTGTTCATCAGAACCTGTTAAAAACCAGACATCGTAATCATTCATTCTTTTATAACGAGCCATGGTATCTGCCATAACCGTAGTTAAAGCATGACCAATATGCAAATTTGCACTGGGATAATAAATTGGTGTGGTAATGTAAAAAGTTTTTCTTTCTGACATTGTATAACCTCCTTGTATTTTAGTGGCTAGTTTTTAGTGGC
>DGEF01000054.1:7165-9556 GCA_002385805.1 Peptococcaceae bacterium UBA3933 | reverse complement strand
TTTTTTTCTAGTCCTATTTTTTCATTATATTCAATTATTTATACTTTTATTCATGAAAAGTATGTTAGAAAACTCCTGCTGAACCCCTTTCCCGTGAACAAAAAAGTGTTGCAAACAACCTTTTAAAAGGAAGTTTGCAACACTTTTATATTTACCCGCTTATTTATATATTACTTCGTAATCGTGATCTCTTTAGACTCGCCGTTCCAATCTACTTTGGCGCCAAAAGACTGACCGGCGAAACGCAGCGGAATCATGACCCGGTTATTCATAATTTTCACCGGGATATCCATCAGCACCCAATTATTGTCTTTCCATACATATTTGGAGTCGAGATAGAAGGTGAGAGACTCCCCGTCATATTTCACGGTTACCTTCTTGCCGGCTTCATCATAGACGGTTTCAGCCCCTAAAGCATCTCCCAGGGCCCGCAGGGGCACTACCGTGTAATTGTCGACAATCGTGGGCGCCGCATCAAGGATAACCGTCTTATCTCCCACATAAGCTACGGTGCTTCCGATTTTGAAGACAACCTTATCATAGTCCGCAACGCCTTTAGTAATCGTTACGTCATAGTTTACTACCTCGGACGGCTTAGCCGAAGTATAGACAAACAAGCTGTATTCTCCAGCCGATTTCGGATTCTTGATTCCGGCTATTTCATCAATGGTGATTACGGTAGTATCATCATCATAATCATCAAAATCATCGGGGATCGTTATGGCGATGGACTGCCCAATCCGATCCACATCATCGGCTTCGATTCCATTGACTAAAACGTATTTGTCGGCAATACTGCTTGGCAGGGTGAAATCAGACGGGAAAATCACATAGATGCGGTCTCCGCTTTCTAAATCATCATCAAAGACGATGTTATCAAAATAGAGGAGCACCGAGACCTCTTCGCCCGCTTGATTATCGCTCAGCTCGATTACTAAATCATCGTCATAATCATAGTCATCGTCCGAATCGCCCACTACACGATACCGATCGGACAACACCCAACTGGCATCAGCGGACGTACTTATCTGTAAGCGGTAATAACCGGTATCCTCCGGATTCTTGATCCCGGCATCTTCCTTAATAATTATCTTAACGTTATCATCATCGTCAATGTCCACGCTGGAAGGAACCTTGATGGTAACCATTCTCTTGGAGCGGGAACAAGTTACATCCGCCGCTTTCACGCCATTAACCGTCACATCGGATCTGCTGATACTGCCGGGAATATAGGTATCCTCCGGGAAGTGAACGTAGATATAATCTTTGCCTGCTCTTAAAGCCCCATCGGAACTGGTCCTGAAAGTGATCGTGTATTTGGCTTCCTCTTCCCCGTCCCGCGGACTGATGGACACACTCGGGACCGTAACGGAACGGCCAATGGTAAAGGATTTACTGACTTTTTCCGCATCGGCCGAAGTCGACACATAAAGTTTATAGGTTCCGGCAGAACGCGGGTTTCTGATCTTGGCGCCGCTGTCGATGGTCACCGTAACCTTTTCCCGGTCGTCAATATTTACTTTAGAAGGAAGTGTAATCTCGATGGTTTTATCGTCGTCATCAACATACACATCACTGGAGGAAACCGTTTTACCATTTACTTCGATATATTTTCCGGAAATAGAACTGGGAAGAGTTACTTCGGACGGGAACTGGATGTAGATGCAATCTTCACGCGCATCTAATTCTCCACTGGAACTGGTCTTGAAACTAATTTCATAATCGGCATACTCTTTAACCCCCGGTGGAGAAACTGATACTTCCAAACTGGTTATTTTGCTACCATCAATAGTGAAACTGTTGGTCTTGCCACTACTGTCATTAGAGGTAGCAACTCGCAAATAATAGCTGCCGGCCTCTTTGGGTAATTTAATTCCGGCATCTTTGTCGATAATTACTTTGACATGGCCATTATTTTTTACATCCACCTTGGAAGGCAACGTAAAATCCAAACGGTTGCCACTCACCTCAATATCCCGGTAATACACACTATAACCATTCACCGTAATATCTCCGGTACTAAATTCATCCTCATCCGGGAGTGTCATTTCATCAGGGAAATAAATGGAGATTTCGTCTTCCCCTCCGGTTAGTTTACCGGAACTACCCACATCAAACTCAATCGTATACTTTGCTGCGGCCCCTGCTTTGTATGTATTTAATTTAACTGTCGCGTCGGAAACTTTGGCAATGGCTGCATCAGGAGCAACAAAGAAGACAAAAGCCGCTAGCAATAACCCTACGCCGGCAAACTTCTGTACCCATGAGCTAAAGTCGAGTTTCCGTCTTAATCCTTTCATTGGTACTATTCCCCCCTCTTAATCTATCTAAATTTCTCATTAATTATATTTTATCAAAAAATACTGAAAATGTGAAGCGTTTTTATTAAAT
>DGEF01000054.1:0-7000 GCA_002385805.1 Peptococcaceae bacterium UBA3933 | reverse complement strand
AAACAGCTTTTCCAACTCCTCATAATTAAACTCCTGCTTCTGGGCGGTAAAAATCCGCTGGTGCTTCGTAGCCGTAACACCCTCTTGCTCCGTTAAAAGCTCTTCATACAGTTTTTCGCCGGGACGAATGCCGGTATATTCAATGGCAATATCCCGATCCGGCTCAAAGCCCGAAAGCCGGATCAACTCCCTGGCCATATCCACAATCTTCACCGGTTCACCCATATCAAGGATGAAAATTTCCCCTCCCCTGGCCATCCCGCCGGCCTGTAAAACCAACTGGGCCGCTTCCGGAATGGTCATGAAAAACCGCCGCATCTCCGGATCGGTTACCGTCACCGGTCCCCCTTTACGGATCTGCTCCTGGAAGATGGGTACTACACTACCCCTGCTGCCTAAGACATTGCCAAAACGCACGGCTACAAACTTCGTATCGCTTATTTCATTATAGTGCTGGATCATAATCTCGGCGATGCGTTTGGTCGCGCCCATTACACTGCTGGGATTGACCGCCTTGTCGGTGGAAATCAATACAAAGGTGCCCACCCGCACTTTGTCCGCGGCAGCGGCCACATTCTTGGTACCCAGCACATTATTCTTAAAGGCTTCCACCGGATTGTCCTCCATCAAAGGAACATGTTTATGAGCCGCCGCGTGGAAAACCAGATGGGGTTTTACCTTCTTAAAGACACCCTCGATCCTCTCCCCATCTTTGACATCGGCGAGCACGGTTTTCAATTTTGCTTCCGGGAACCTTTCCTTTAATTCCATTTCAATTTCAAAAAGCGGGTTTTCATCGTGCCCTAACAGAACTAATTCCGACGGGGCAAAACGGCAAATCTGACGGCACAGTTCGGAACCGATCGAACCGCCCGCTCCGGTGACCAGAACTCTTTTATTCCGGATCGAAGCCTTGATGGTTTTCATGTCCAGTTGCACCGGCTCGCGCCCCAGCAAGTCCTCCAGTTTGACCTCCCGGATCAGATCAACGGTGATCTCCCCGTTAATCAGATCGTACATCCGGGGCAAAGTCCGCACCGGTACCTTGACTTTCCGGCAACTCTCCACAATTTCCCGGATGACCTGTCCGGAAGCCGAAGGCATGGCAATTACGACTTCCTGGATATCATATTTTTTGACCACCCGGGGCAAATCCCGGTGGTCACCTAAAACAGGGAGCCCTAAGATTTTCATTTTCTGTTTCTGCTGATTATCATCTAAAAAGCCGACGGGAACCAACTTTGAATTCTCCTGCCGCAGCATTTCCTTGACCACCAAAAAGCCGGCATCACCTGCACCAATAATCAGAACCCGCCGCCCATTAGAAATATTGAAAAGCCTCGCTCCCCGCTCGTGATATATCTTGGGAATGAGCCGCACTCCTCCCGAGAAAAAAACATCCAGAAGGAAGGTTAAAATAAAAACACTGCGGGGCACGGCAATCCGCCAAAAGTAACTTACCGCAATCATCACCAAGCTGGTGATAAAAAGCGCCCCCACCAGGAAGAGTAAATCCCGCGCTCCTGCAAACTTCCATATTCTGTTGTAAAGCCCCCCCAGGCGCAGCACACCCACCTTAACCACTATGTAGCAGAGCCACAGACTGGTGAAACTGCTCAAAATCTGCACCGGGATGTTGCCTTCAAAGCGCAGAAAATACGCGCCATAAAAGGCCAGCACACCCAACACCAGGTCGGCTAACATAAAAACATTTATCGCCAATTTGAACACCCCAAGCCGAAATCTCCTTCAGGATTAATATGATTATTCTTATTATATCAGGGTTTCGCTTTTATTTACAGCCGCCACATTTTACTACAACAACTCGCTCCATTGCTCCATAATGCTAACCTTGCTAAAGGCCTTCATTCTGGCCGCCGCCCGATCCGCCCGCTTCTGGTAAGCCTCTTTCCCTTTAATCACCCTAATGATACTTTTAGCGATAATGTGCTCCCCTTCCGTCAAATTTTCCACATAATTAGAAATTCCCCCTTCGCAAACCGGAATCAAGGTGCCGTATTTTGCTTCTTCGATCCCGCTAATCTCTTTAGGGCCGCCAGCCAGCGTATCAGGAGCGAGGAATTCCCGGTGCCCACCCCGGCAATCGGTGGCAATCACCGGAACGCCACAGACCATTGCTTCTGATAATTCATGGGGGTAATCTTCATATAAAGACGGGAAAACAGCAACCGTCGCTCTGGCCAGGTATTTATAGGGATTGTTCGAAGTGTGGAAAATAACGTCGTTTTCCAACTCTAAATCAGCTACCAACTGCCGCAAATATTCTTTTAGATATCCGTCCCCTAAAAGCAGCAGTTTTGCTCCTGGAAACTCTTCCTTTACTTTCGTAAAGGCCTTGATTAATTGCCGTTGTCCCTTCTCTCTCGTTAGCTCGCCCACATTCACCACTACCGGATGAGCAAAGAAATCCCGATAGCTCTTTTCTATTTTTTCCTCAGCTAAGGTCCGGATCTTTTCGGTATCAATCGGATTATAGATCACTTTCACCTTCTCTTTTTTCAAATGATATTCTTCGATCAATTCCTGCTTGATTCCGTGAAGAGGCACAACGATTAAATCCACCTTTTTGTAGTACTGTTTTTTGAGAAAATGTTCGATTTCTTTCCGGATCCCGAACCGACCGATGGGAAGCGGCTCCCGCACGGAAATGATAATTTTATCATTGGTTCTGGTGAAAATATTTAATAAATTGGGCCAAATCGTGAAACTAATCGTTGCGGCAATGGCGTTTTCTTTTTTAAACTGCTTCAACTGATATAACTTTTTAAGCGGATTCTTTGTCACTATATTGATTAATTCACCACCATTAGAAAAGTCAGCACTGGCTTGTCCATCTACCAAGACAAAACATTGATATTCTTTCGCCAGATAAAAAGATAAATCAGAAGCCGTCTGATCCGACCCCTTCTCCTTGACTTCGGAAATGAAGATGGCCACTCTAATCATATTTCCTCCCTCACTCCTCTCTGGTTACTTTGTTCAGACCTCCTGATGCTCTTCTCCAATACCACACTGACGTAATAAATGCCTACGACTAATGCTCTGCTATTACTCTCCTTATTTCTTTCTTGATCTGAAATATAATTTCCTCTACCTCTTTAATTCTCATAAAGTAGATTAACCCGAAGTAAAAAACAGCGCCGATCCCAATGGACCCTAACAAAGCAAGGTTTTCCCCAATCGAGTTTAATAAAGCGCCATTGGCCGTTTTAGCAACAAACCCCATAATTATGGACGCAATTATTATTTTCACCGAAGAAATGGACATATCCTTTAAGCCAAAGCGACCGATCTTTTTTCTGAGACTAATGAACAACAAAAACGTACAAAACAAGGCCGAAATACTGGTCGCAAGCGCCAAACCACCGATCCCCATGAATCTGGAAAGGATGATGTTTAGAATAATATTCAAGACTACTGCTATAGTAGCATTAATCATTGGCGTTTTAGTATCCTGCAAGGAATAAAAAGCTCTCGACAATATTTCTCTCAGCCCATACCCTACCATACCTATTGAATAAAAAAACAAGGCAATAGAGGTTAATGAAACCGCTTGCTCATCAAATGCTCCTCGCCCAAATAACAGCCTCACGATCGGCTCGGCAAAAATCATGGCTCCTACTGTAGCCGGAATGACCAATAAATTGATGCCACTTATGGATTCAGACAATACTTTTTTTAACCCAACGATATTTTTTTCAGCCACCTTTTTTGAAATCATCGGATACATCACGGTAGCTATAGATAAAACAAATAACCCTTGCACAAATAAATTCAGCCTATTTGCGTAGTTTAATGCTGAAATGCCTCCCTCCACAATTTGTGATGCAAGTGTTCTATCGACTAGGACATTTATTTGATTAATAGAAACGCCTATCATGATTGGAAGAGATAAATATACCAATTTTCTTAAATATTCATCGCTTCTGTCAAGGATAAAATTATACCGAAAACCTTCCCTACGAATATAAGGTATTAATAGAAGAAGTTGAGAAAAAGTTGCTAAGACACTTCCTATAGCAAGTGTTACTAAATTGCCTTTTGAACTAATAACAATAAAAAAGATAATTATTAAATTAAATGGGAAACCAACAAGAGCCGGAATAATATAGTTGTTTTTTATTTGCAAAAAGCCTGTAAAGATGTGCACAACTCCGGTAAAAAATATCCCGAAAAGCATAATCCTAGTAAACAAAACAGCCAGTTTTAGTGTTTCACCAGTAAAACCCAAAGCAAACATTTTTACCAGAAACTCAGTAAAAACCAGGCCCCAAAAAATAAAAACAGTACAAATAAGAAAGATACAATTGATTAGATTATTCGTGAAGCGAACCGCAGATTGAATACCTTTTTCCTGTTCTATACTACTATAAAGCGGAATATAACTTGTGACTAAACCAGTTCCTATAAAAGAAAAAATAACACTGGGTATCGTCAGCGCAATTAAATAAGCATCGCTAATATCGGATGCTCCGTAAAAATAAGATAAAGTTAGTTCTCGCAAAAAACCTATTAGTTTGGATGCTATCGTTAGTACCATAATGATTAAAGCTGTCTTTTTCATACATTGCTTTACCTTTCCAATCAGAATAAAATATTGCTCTTCCCATTATACATACAAAAACGCCCTTCCTGGGTTTAATAATATCTTATTACTCTAACCTAAAATTTTTATGCCAGACCCCGAATCTATCTTGTTCAAACAAATCCCTATTGTACCATTTGTCATACATTCCGCCTTTGCAGATTTTCTTTAATTTTTTCTTCTATCTTTGACTTCGCAATTATCTTTTCCCAAAGAAAACTGTCCGTTACATAATTGGACTCATATTGGAACTTGTTGATTTCATTAAGATCAAATCTTAAATTATCATGATCCAGCTTATAAAATGAACAATCATGCTTTTCCTCAAACTGCCTGACCCATGTATAATCAGTGGTAACTACTTTCAGCCCGAGTGCTAAATATTCCAGGAGTTTTGTAGATGTCTGGATATTGTACGGATATTTATCCGGCATATAATTTATCCCATATACTGCTTTAGAAGCAATGTGCGGCACTTCTGAATAGGGGACCTTGCCAGTGAATATAATACTGGGATTGTTTTTATACATATTATAAATACAATCCTCAACTTTTCCAACTAAACAAATTTTTCCGTTGTCCTTTTCTGTAAATATTTTTAGAAAATTATCAATCCCTCTGCTTTTACAAATAGCGCCAACATATACAAATTCATATTCCTTCTTAGTATTTAATTTGATAAAACTTTCATCTATTCCCATATCTCTAAAACAGTAATCTATACCATCATTAAATCCAAATCCGTCTTTGACATTAGCATTTAAAAATATCCTTAAATCAGGTTTCGGGTTTAACCACTTCTTAACTGCATTTTTAATTTTGGGAAATCCTCCTGTAGATAGTGACGCATACTCATGTACGAGAACCTTTTCCTTGGTATTAACACCACCCAATCCTTTGAATTCCCAGATAACATCAAATTCATCAAGTTTATATTCGCCTTTTATCCTTGAAGAATCATAGGCCTGAAATTCCTTTTTGCTGTTAAAATACTTTACATAGGCGTCAACTTCGGGCAGATACGCTTTCTGACTCCGCAAAAACAATATCTTAACCAATTCACTACACCTCGTTTAGGTATATATTCGCCATTTGTTCTTTAACCTTCTCCCACGAATATGTTTTTACTAGCTTACGGCTTTCTTCCCCGAAAGCCTTTTTTAAATCTGTTGAAAAATATATCTTTTCGATCGCATTGGCAAAGCCGTGGCCATCATTTGTACCCACCACATAACCGTTTTGTCCATTCTTTACTAAATCTCGATTACCTCGGCAATCAGTCACTACTAAGGGAAGGCCTACTGCCATGGCCTCCATAACATTAACTGGTAAGCCTTCACGCCTTGATGACGAAACAGCAAGATCGGATATTTTCAGGAGATTTGCAATATCATCTCGGTAACCTAAAAGGTGTACGTTTTTTCCCAAATTTAGCCTCTTGATCTGTTCCTTATATCTGTCGATGAATTGGCCACTACCAGCTAATAATAACTTTAAATGTGGTATCTTATCCTTTAGTATCCTTATTGATTCAATTAATAGATCTTGATGTTTATTATAGTTCAACTCAGCTGCATAGATTAAGATAAAATCATTACCATTATATCCATATTGCTTTCTTAATTCCCTTTTTTCTTCCAGAGTCACAGGTTGAAAATTTTCAAAGTTTATACCTACCCCATTAACCTTGTAAACTTTCGTTCTATTTCTTAACTGTAACTTTTTGGCTATATTAAAATCTTCCTCATTCATCGTAATTAAACCATCAGTCCATCTTGCCGCTAACTTCTCAAGAGGATAATAAACCAACCAGTTAATAATCGGTGCTCCTTTATAAAAATGGAAGCCATGGGCAGTATATAAAATTTTAATCTTACTAATATCCTTACAGGCCAACCTGGTTAAAAAAGAGGCTACGGGAGTATGGGTATGTATTAATTCATATTCCTCGGATAAAACCAACCTTTTGATTTTTTGATAGGCCATAAAATTATCTCTGTTCAAAGGAGAGCGTTGAAATGCAATCTCATGCACCTTGCAACCGAGATTTATAAGTAACGGACTTATCTCCTGCTCAACATTACAAGCGATGTCAACCTTGTGCCCCTGTTTAAGCAGAAGTTGTATATGGGGAATTAAAAAGGCATTAATAGTATTCGATATTGTAGAAACAAACAATATTTTCAACTTAAACTCCTCACCTTTTGCCCTGATGATTTACTTTTAATTGCTCCAGCACTACTTCTATCTCTTCATATCTTAAACTACTGCTACAAGGCAGATTTATCAAATTTTTTACATAGAAGTAGGCCTTTTCGATATCGTATGTTTGATTATTTGAATAAGGTTTTTGCTGATGAATTAATCCCCATAATGGTCTGGTTTGAATATTAC
>DGEF01000046.1:1904-7691 GCA_002385805.1 Peptococcaceae bacterium UBA3933 | reverse complement strand
AAGCCGTAATGCTCACCTAAAAGCTAAACCCAAGAGAGCAATAATGCCTACATATAAATATCCACCAATAGCCCACGAATTTCATCAATCTTTTTTAAAATTGCCAATTGGTCTTTCTGTTTGCTTAAGACCTCCTGGGAAAGCTCTTCTAGACTTTCCTCCACTTTTTTAACCAAAAGGTAGATTCTGTGTCGACCCATTCGGTCCCTGCCTGTTTTATTCTCCGCCGAATAACTTTTGCCAAGGGTTTCTTTCAGAAAATTTTTGACCGCCCTTTTATAATCTCTTAAATCAATTAAAGTACATGATTTACTTAATTTAGCCCCACACCGGTCCACTTCCTGAATCAACCGTTGTAAGTCTTCCTGCTGTTTTTGTTCATTCACCAGTAATAAAGTTTTCTGGAAATCTACTTCCCGGGACAGATTGCCTTCCCTTAATCCTGTATCAAATACTTTTTCTCCTCCCGGAGTTCTATTGCCCATAGAAGATATCTTCAAAACAATACCTCCTCCAAAAAAGCCACTATTTCCCGGTGTATTTCCTCGATACTTTGGGTGGCTTTTATTATTTTAAATCTTTCCGGCTCCAGCCTAGCCAATTCTAAGTAACCATAACGTACCTTTTGATGAAATTCTATTTTCTCCTTTTCTAATCTGTCTTTCTCCTGTCTTGCTTTCCGTTGAAAAGTTTCTTCCGGGTCAATATCCAGAAGAAATGTTACATCAGGTTTTAAACCACCGGCTGCAAAGTAATTGATTCTCTTTAACTCCTCCAAACTTAAACCACGACCGTATCCTTGATAAGCCAAGGTAGAATCAATATACCTATCACAAACTACATGAAGGCCCTTATGTAAAGCCGGAACAATTTTTTCCCCCACCAGTTGTGCCCGAGAAGCTGCATATAATAGAGCCTCCGTACGCCAATTCATGTTTTCATTTTCCTTATTTAAAATGATTTTCCGTATTTGTTCGGAAATTTCTGTTCCGCCCGGTTCCCGGGTAAACAAACAAGGTACCTGTTTTACCCGTAAATACTTTTCTAATAATTGACTCTGGGTGGTTTTTCCGGAACCGTCACAACCTTCAATGGTAATAAATTTACCAACCATGATTTTTTTCCTCCCCTGGCTTAACCACAAGTACATTTGTTTTTCCTAAACCTCTTTTATCTTCGCGCAAAGTATTTATTACAGCTTCACTTATTACCTCTCCCGGTATAACCAAAGGAACCCCCGGAGGGTATTTGACAATATATTCACCACAAATTCTTCCTAACGCTTTTTCAACACTAACTACCTCTTTAGGTGCATAAACTGCTTTTTGCGGGGAAAGAAGGGAAAGTGGTAAAAGACTTTCTTGGCCGAATCTTGTTTTTTCCCTTTCCGGCAAAGGCTCTAAAGACTTGTCTATTTCTCGCAAAGCTTTTCCTAATAATTGAAGCTGATTATTAGGAATATCGAGTCCGAAAATCAATAAACAGTACTCTACTTCCGCTAATTCTACATAGATATGATAATTCTCAAATAAAAAGTCGGCAAGACCGTACCCGCTTACTTTATTCGAAGAAAGACACATTTTCAAAGGATCGACTTCCCCTTGGGAAAAAGAAATAATCCTTATATTTTTTAAATCCTGCATTTCTTGTTTAAAAGCACAGATCTGCGTGATAGTTTTAGCCGGCAAAGTGTCACCTACATCTTCTAACCAGCTCCGGCAACCATCCAGAGAAGCCAAAAGCAAATAAGAAGGAGAAGTAGTCTGCAGCATTCTCAAAAAATCTCCGGGATCAGGCCCTTTATAGTTGCGGTTTACATGTAAAACAGCGGCCTGAGTAAGAGCAGGCAAAGTTTTATGCCAGCTTTGGATAACCAGATCCGCCCCCAAACTCAAACCATCCTCCGGAAAATCAGAATGGAGAAAAAAATGGGAGCCATGTGCTTCATCTAAAATTACGGTTAAACCTCTTTCTTTGGCTAATTGAACTGTTTCTTTAATCTTATAACTTATACCCTGGTAAGTAGGGTTAGGTAAGATTAATAGTTTACACTCCGGATAAAGATGAATATATTTTTCTAAGACTTCCGGCTCTATTCCCAAAGGTATACCTAAATCTTTATCTAAAGTCACCGGTAAAGAAATTGGCTGGGCACCGGCTAAAATAATTCCATTATAAACAGCTTTATGCACATGTCTGGGTACAAAAATCTGCTTTTGATAACTTAAAGCCAATAAGGCTGCGTGTAACCCCACACTGGAACCGTTAACTAAAAAATAAGTCTTTTTAGCTCCCACCAGTTGAGCGGCCCGCCTTTGGGCTTCTTTTAAACAACCCTGGGGAGCATGTAGATTATCCAGGTTACCAATCTCCGTTAAATCACTTTTCCAGATTTCTTGGGGCCAAAGATTTTGTAAAGCAGCGGGAATAATCTCCCCGTTTTTATGACCGGGAGTATGAAAGGAAAGTGGTTTTAAATTTATATGTTTTTTTAAATTTTCAATTAATGTTGCTTTTTCCTTTTTCCCCATCTTCGAATCTAATTTCCTTCTGTCCTTCTACTACTAATTTAAATAATTTTATCATAGTTACCTAAAATCTGCTAGGAAAGCAAAACACATAAACAAAAGTTCTTGGGTAAGAATAATGGATACATCGACACAGAAAGGAGAACAAGCATGCGCAGTAAAAGCCCAATTGACATAAAAAAACTGTCTAAAAAATATAAAACTGATATAAATAAAATAATTCGTGCCTGGAAGGCTGACAAAACCGATATGGAAATCTCCCAAGCTTTAAACATAGATTTACTTAAACTTCTCCAAATAAGACAGGAAATTGAAGATGCTCATTTAAAACAGAGACAGGAACGCGGGCAAAAACTAAAAAGAATTTAACAAAAAAGGGTGAAGCATGACGCTTCACCTTTTTTTATAAATTATATTTTTTAATTGCTGGACCATTTGTTTATAGAACGGGTCATCATAAGATAAAGATAAAATCATATTTTCACAGCTAGAACAAATAAATTGACCTGATAATAAAAATCCTTCTCCTATACCAAGAGGAGGTACTTTTTTACAAAGAGTACATTTGGGATATAAATTGTCTTTATAAACAGGTTCTGTAACATTCTTTTTGGATAAACT
The DNA here is from genome assembly GCA_002385805.1 of Peptococcaceae bacterium UBA3933. Classification (GTDB taxonomy): domain Bacteria; phylum Bacillota; class Peptococcia; order Peptococcales; family BICA1-8; genus UBA3933. Next base: position 4,542 of record DGEF01000046.1, on the reverse strand, counting down.
CTCCATAATAGGTCACTCCGTGTTTCTGCTTTAGTACATATTTTTGACAAAATTACCTCTGGTTAATCTAACTTATGCAAAAAAAATAAAAGTGCCACTGGTAATATTAAGAAAAACCTGCCCTAGGCAGGTTTTTCTTAAAAAATTTAATTACTTAGTTGGTTACTTGACGAACCAATTCTACACCTCTTTCCAAAGCTTTAAAATTTAGTTCTCTTAACTTGGGATCCTGTTCAAACTTGTACCCTAACTTTTTCTCAATGGCTTCTTTGGCACTGTCAATGTCAATAACTTTGGTTGCTTCGATTACCGCTCCCATGATAATTATATTAAAAACCCTAGGATGAAGTTCTGTTTTGGCTACTTCAATAGCCGGTATAGCATAAATCTTGGCCGCATTTTTAGGTAAGTCATCCTCTACACCTTTAATACTTGCGTCGTAAACAAAGGTGGTTCTATGATCAACATACTGAGCCGTTCGACGGACAGACCGGTCACTTAAGGCCACCACAATATCCGCAATTTTAAATTTAGGTGAACCGATTTTTTCATCGGCAATCTGGATAAAAGCGATAGAAACCCCGCCCCGCTGTTCTACGCCGAAATTGGGAATGTACAAGGCTTCCCGACCTTTATCATTTGCCGCTTCCACGATAATGCTGGCCACCGATTGTACACCTTGTCCTCCTTCACCGGCTAAAGCAATTTTATATTCTCTGGCCATTTCATTTCCCCTCCTTTGACTCGGGGACTTTTATTTCACCGACTTTAAAGAACTGGCTCATTTCTTTTTCCACAAAGCCCCAGGTTTCTTTGGCATTAGTCCGCCAGTTGGTAGGACAAAGAGATAAGGCTTCCACAAAAGAAAAGCCGGTACCGTTCATCTGGGTCTCCAAAGCTTTCTTAATCATTTTTTTTAGCTGCCGCAAATTAGCTACTGTTCCTCTGGCTACATAGGCTGAGGGTGGTGTAATTGCCGCTACCATCTCCGGCCCCCTAGTAGGGTTACCTGTTAATTCTACATCCCGTCCATAAGGAGACGTTTCTGTTTTCATACCGGGTAGTGTAGTTGGTGCCATTTGACCCCCGGTCATTCCATACACACAGTTATTTACTAAAATGACGGTAATCTTTTCATTACGACTGGCCGCATTCACCAGGTGCTGGGAACCAATTGCATATCCGCCCCCGTCACCCATATAAGCGATACAGATTCGATCCGGACGGGCCCTTTTCACCCCTGTTAAGACAGGGGTTGTCCGTCCGTGATGTGTCTGGATAGAGTCTACGTTAAAAAAGTCCCAGGATAACAAGGAGCAACCTATATCACAACCGAAAACTACCCTGTCCTGGATATTTAATTCATCTATACATTCCCCCAAAGCCTTTAACACTAAGCCGTGGCCACAGCCGGGGCAAAACTTGTGGGGTTTAGTTTCCGCACGCCAGCTTTTAGGCATATTAGGAGCTAAAGCCATCTCTGTTCCTCCTTTTCTTCCCTTAACCTTTATTAAGGATATATTCAACGATTTCCTCAGCGGTTATCCCCATACCTGGTCGGAAATAGCCGGTAATAGGGATATCGGAACCATAAATTTCTGCCTTGACAATTTTAGCTAACTGTCCTTCTGCCGACTCAACTACCAGTATTTCCTTGGCTTTTTGAATTGCCTTCTCCATAGCTTTTTTAGGAAAAGGTCTTAAAGTAATGGGCCGAAAATGCCCTACCTTTTTACCCTGCTCCCTTAATTCCTTGACGGCTCCTTGAGCCGCTCTGGTCACCACCCCATGGGCCACAATTACCGTTTCTGCATCAGCACAATCAAATTCTTCATATTCCTCTATTTCCGGTGCAACCTGCCAGTAATGTTTTGCTAAATCACCTACTACTTTGTACAGTTCTTCTTCTGTATTATAAGTGTTTCGTAGATGCTTAGGTTCACGGTCCACCCCTGGTACACCAGAGGCGCCTACTATTTTTTCCGTTGGCACCATTTGGATGCCTCTTTCTTCCGGATCGTACATGATTAAAGACTCCCGCATTTTTGCCTGATACCCGTCTCCCAATACAAAGGTGGGAATACGATATTTCCAAGCAGTATTGAAGGCTTTAATCACATAATCATATAATTCCTGATGACTGCCGGTAGAATAGACCACCCTAAATCCTTCTCCGTTTCCACCAAAACAGGTCATGGTTACCTCTTGTTGGGAATAAATAACTGTTCCCGTAGAAGGACCGCCCCGTTGCTGAACAACTACTACAGTAGGAATTTGCATCATTTCGGCCATGGACATAGACTCCTGCATTAGGGTATTACCCGGACCGGCCGTTGCTGTAAAAGCCCGGGCACCGGATAGTACCCCTCCCACAGTAGTAAAACCAGCAGAAATCTCATCCTCAGTCTGTAAAAACCGGCGGCCGTATTTAGGGGCCAAACGGGTCCAGTAGTGCATAACCTCATTTTGGGGAGTAATAGGATAACCATACATGATCTCTGCATTAGCAGCCAAAGCTGCCCAGGCTACTACCTCATTTCCTGTAACAAAAAATCTTTTTTCTCCTTTAACAGGCTTGTCTGCCATAAAAAGAAACACCTCCTGAATTTGTTACTAGTGACTGGTGACTGGATTCTCG
>DGEF01000046.1:0-1653 GCA_002385805.1 Peptococcaceae bacterium UBA3933 | reverse complement strand
ACTTGAGCGGCTATACGAAGAATCGGCTAAATAATCTTAGCGAAACCGAAGTAATAAAAGCGGGCCGGAAGACAGGGACGTCTGACGGAGTGCGAATTGGGCCATGGACGGCCCATTGAGCACGGTCAGCATTTATCTGAGGTAAGCTTAGATTATTCCGATTCGGAGTCTAGCTTAGCGAAAGTAAATATTTTCATGTCATGCAAGATTAGAATTCCTTAACCTTGTCATCAACCCTAAAACCGATGAGAGTGCAAATCTCGCCCACACACCCACTGACATCTTGAGTTTCCCGAAAGTATTAGACTCGTTCACCAGAAAGCCCGATCCATGTAACGATTGAGCAAGCGTACCGGGTTTCCCTGGGAATCCTGAAGGCCTATCTCCGGGCCAAAGCGAGCCTCAACGGTGGTGGCTATAACCGGTATCCCCAGTTCCCGTGCAGCTTCTGTAACAACACGGGCACCTTCCTGGATAAATGCCAGGTCAGTTTCTTTGCCTAAATGAGAATTATTAATTAACCCGTGGACAGAGCCCAATGTTTTTATGTATTCTACTATTTCCTCCTTATCCGAAGTTGCCGGTCGGCCAATATTTATTACCGCATAAATTTTAAGTTCCGGATGCTTTTCTTTTTCCTCAACTAAATTTAATGTTTTTGCCCCTTCCACCCCGTAACCGATATCTAAAATCACATCACCCTCCTGCCGCAATGCCCATTTCACTTGGGGCTTAATAATATTTCCCACTTCCCCTAATCCATGAGTCTCACTAGTATCCCAAGCCAAAACCTTTAACCCTTTAGCTTCTAATTCTTTTTTCAGTGGTCGTAATGTATAAAAAGGTTCCACAATATCTAAGTCAACTAAAGTAACCTTACGGCCATCTGTTAATAAATCTAAGGCTCTGTTAATGGCAACTTCACTTTTACCACTGGCATACTCTCCAATATAGGCCTCCAAAACCCGGGACAAAAGAAAACCTCCTCACTACATTTTTCACGCCCAAAAACGCACCGCTGGAGTTAGTGACTATTGACTTGTGACTAGTAAAATAGTGGTTTCGGGTGGAACGATTCTCGCCCACTCGCCCACTAATAGACTCGCCCACTGACATTCAGATTATCCCTAGAGCAATAATGCCGTCATGCTCATACAATCCATGTCTTTTCCTGGTTATTATGCACAATTTCAAGCTAATTAATTATGTAATTGACTATTTTTAAATTAAACACAAAAAAAATGGCGTCCTAATCGCCATTCTCATCTAAACCATTAAAAAATTCATGATAATTAAAAGAATCAACCCTGGTACTCCTAATACTGCTACCAGTAAAACAGAAACAGGATTTATAGGTAAATGGAACCCTAAAAAGTTACCAATTAAATTTAGGAAAAGCAATCCTACCAGAGCAATAACTGAGTTCACCAGGATTTTTACTATCCATTGAATAGGTACAATCATCACCCGAACCACTAGAAAAATCAAAAACAGGAGAAATATAGCTGCAAAAATAATACCAAGATTCATAACCTCACTCCTAGAGACAAGTTCTTACCTAATCTATATGAGGTTAAAAACAAAGTATGCCAACTTTTTACTTTAAAAGATTCTAATTTGATAATTTCTGATATTCTCTTTCTTAGCAATTTT
>DGEF01000100.1 GCA_002385805.1 Peptococcaceae bacterium UBA3933 | reverse complement strand
GGAATGGGTAGAGGTTTCGGTAGAGGATATGGGAGAGGCTTTGGCCCCGGATGGAGAAGAATGGCTTATTTCGAAAATTTGGCCTATGATGATGAACAAACTTTACTGGAAGAAGATATTAAGTTTCTGGAAAATGAAATCCAGTATCTCCAGAAGATTAAAAGCCAATTAGAAGAACAACGGAAACAGTCGGAAAAATAGGAGGAAACCATGAAAATAGCCATAGCCAGCGGCAAGGGCGGTACAGGGAAAACAACCCTGGCCACTAACCTTGCCTACTTTTTAAGCGAAAAAGAAAATGTTACTCTCTTGGACTGTGATGTAGAAGAACCTAACGGGCATATTTTTATAAAACCTGAATGGGTTACGGAAGAAAAGTGTTATCTTCCTATCCCCCAAGTCAATGAAGATAAATGTACTCATTGCGGCCTCTGCAGCCAGGCATGTCAGTTTAGTGCCATTGCCCAGGTAAAGGATAAAATTTTGACTTTCCCGGAATTATGTCATGGTTGCGGTTTATGTGCACTTCTCTGTCCTTCTCAGGCCATAACTGAAGGCTTTAGGGAAATTGGAACGGTCCAAATAGGTAAAAAGAATAATTTAAATTTTATCCACGGCAAACTAAGGGTCAGTGAAGCCATGTCCCCACCTTTAATAAAAGAAGTAAAAAAACAGGGTAAAAACCGGGGTATTACCATTATTGACGCTCCCCCCGGGACCAGTTGTCCGGTGATTCAATCAATAGTAAACAGTGATTTCGTTATTCTGGTTACTGAACCTACTCCCTTCGGTCTTAATGACCTGGAATTAGCCGTAGGGATGGTTAAAGAATTGAATATTCCCATGGCAGTAGCAATTAACAGAGCCGATATAGGTGATAACAGGGTTCAGGAGTTCTGCGCCAAAGAAAATATCCCCGTAATCATGGAAATACCCCATAGTTATGAACTGGCCCGGTGTTATTCCCAAGGGAACCTGGCTGTTCAGGAATTGCCGGAGTATAAAGGCTACCTGCAAAGGATCTGGGATGGGGTTAAAAAGGAGTTGGCAAGATGAAGGAAATAGTTGTTTTAAGCGGCAAAGGCGGCACAGGCAAGACTACAATAACAGCTTCTTTTGCAGCATTAGCCCACAAGAAAATCCTGGTGGATTGTGATGTAGATGCAGCAGACCTGCACCTGATTTTTAAACCTACCGTCCTAGAAACCCACCAATTTTTCGGCGGGAAATCAGCCTTTATTGATAAAGATTTGTGTACCGCTTGTGGTAAATGTGGGGAAATTTGCCGCTATGATGCAGTAAATTTGGCTAATAAAGAAATTAATAAATTTCTCTGTGAAGGGTGTAGTGCTTGCAGCCACTTTTGCCCCACAGGAGCTATTAAAATGGAGGATGATTTGAGCGGATATTGGTTTATCTCCCATTCCCCCTACGGTCCTTTTGTCCATGCCCGCTTAGGTATCGCCGAGGAAAATTCAGGAAAGTTGGTTAGCCTAATTCGCAGTAAGGCCAGGGCATTAGCCGAAAAAGAAAAGGCTCAGTTGATTATAAATGACGGTTCTCCGGGGATTGGCTGTCCGGTTATCGCTTCCATAACAGGGGCGGATTATGTGCTAATAGTGGTTGAACCAACTCTCTCCGGAATTCATGACCTGAAAAGAGTTGTTCAACTAGCTAATCATTTTAATATACCTACGGGAGTTTGTATTAATAAAATCGATATTAATCCCCAAATGGCGGATAAAATTTCCCGGTATTGCACGGAAAATAACATAAAAGTATTGGGAAGTCTGCCCTATGATAATTGTGTTACCAAAGCCCAGGTAGCACAAAAACCGGTAGTGGTAGAATACCCGGAAAGGGAAATTTCAAAAAAAATTCAGGATTTATGGAAAGAAGTCGAAAAAGCCCTTTCTTAAATAATAGAGTTTTACTCAGTAGACTATTGAGGAGGAAAAATCTATGAAAATTGCTTTACCTATAGCCAATAACCTATTATGTATGCATTTCGGTCATTGTGAACAGTTTGCTTTTATTGATGTTGATGAAAAGGAAAAAAAGATTACTAATAAGGAATTACTAACTCCCCCTCCCCATGAACCGGGGGTTATCCCTAAATGGGTACATGAACAAGGGGCTGATTTGGTTTTGGCAGGTGGCATGGGGCAAAGAGCCCGCAGTCTATTTGAACAGCAGGGTGTGAAAGTTATTGTAGGTGTACCTGCCGGAAAACCGGAAGATATTGTAGATGATTACCTGAATAACCGTTTAGTCACAGGCCATAACGCCTGTGACCATTAAGTCCCCCCTAATCTCAATTTAGGCCGTACCTGAGGGTACGGCCTAAAAATTACAAAAAATTGAAGTGGCCTTAAAGTCTATGATTGCTTTCGAATTAATACTAATCTTAAAGAAAGTATGTTAAGTTCCTCCCTTTTCCCTTGAAAAAACACTGGACATTTACCACCTCTTTCGAATAGAGTATATAGTAAGAATAATGTCGCTTAAGGGGGATTTTTGTGAATTTTATGTCTAAGAAAGTTAAAGTGTCACTGTTTGCAACCTTGGTCATGCTATTATTTACTTCTTTACTATTATCCGGCTGTTCTGAAAATTTCGCCGCAGTATTTGGAAATACGGAGAAAGCAAATACCCAGGAAAAAACTCCGGAAGAATTGGAAAAAGAAAAAGAAGAACAAAGAAAACTGGAAGAAGAACAAAAACAAAGAGAAAGGGAATTAAAAGAGCAGGCCCTAAAAGAAGAATTGGGTCCATTTTTTGTACCCCTTCCCCCTTTAGAACAAGAAGATAACCCACCCGTTAAAGCCAGAGGAATTTACCTGACGGGAAATACTGTGGGCTTGGAAAACAAGTTTTCCCAATTGTTAGACCTGGTGGAGAATACTGAGTTAAACGCCATGGTTATTGATGTAAAAAATGACCACGGTTTAGTTACATATCCCAGCCAAATTGAAATAGTCCAACAAGTAAAAGCCGACAAAGCACCGCCTATTAAAGATATGAAGGCAGTACTAGCGGAATTAAAAAAGAGAGATATTTACCCTATTGCTAGGATAGTTGTCTTTAAAGACCCTCATTTACCGGAACAGCGCCCGGAATGGGCAATTCAAAAAAACTCCGGTGGGATTTGGCGGGATAATAAAAACGTGGCCTGGGTCAATCCTTATGAGAAAAAAGTTTGGGATTATAATATAGCTATTGCTAAAGAAGCCGCTTTGCTTGGTTTTAGAGAAATCCAGTTTGATTATGTCCGCTTTCCGGAAAACGCTAAGCGGGTAGACCGAGAAGCTACATATCCTGGAGCAAACGGTGTGCCTAAAGATGAAAATATTGCTAATTTCCTGGCCTATGCCCGGGAACAATTGAAGGATTACAATGTCCACTTGGCCGCCGATGTTTTCGGGGTAATCGCCACTTCCTGGGGTGATAGTGACGGTATCGGCCAAACTTGGGAAAAAATCGCCCCTGAAGTAGAATACAACTGCCCCATGATTTACCCCAGCCATTACGGACCCGGCTATTTCGGTTTCAGTGTTCCAGATGCTAACCCGGTAGGCACCATAAAGATGGCTCTAACTGATGCCATTGAGCGCAATGCACCTTTAGAAAACCCCGGAATCATCAGGCCTTGGCTTCAGGGCTTCAGTGCTCCCTGGGTTAAGGGGCATATCACTTACGGTGCCCGGGAAATACGCCAGCAAATTGATACTGCCCTGGAATTAGGGATAGACGAATATTTAATCTGGAATGCCAGCAACCGCTATAACCCTGAAGCCTTTGGCACTGAAGAAGAGTATCTGCAAAAGATAGAAAACTTTAAAAAGGCTAGGGAAGAGAAAAATCATGATGTGTTAGGCAGAACCCCGGATGAAGCATTAAAAGAATTTTTAAATGCTGTGGCCAAGAAAAACTGGCGTCAGGCCCTTGTACTCCACTCGACCGATTTTGCTTTAGACTATGTAGAATATGAAAAATGGGTTAAAAGCTGGACAGTAAAACTTTTCTCTTACAATATTAAGGAAAATAACCAAGTAGAAGGAAAAAACACCTTTAAACTGGACGTAACCTTTAAACGAGATGAAGGAGAAGAATTCTCCCTTAACGACCAAGTATTTGAGGTGTATAAAGAAAACAATATCTGGCGCGTAAAACCTAGTGCCGAATTCTTTGAGTCATTGACTTCTCTTCCGGAAGTTGATGAAACAGAAACAGTTGAAACAGAGGAAAATATCCATTAGGCAGGATACAAAAAGCAAGATACATGAAAAGTAGGGGATTGCTTCAAGCACTTCGCGCCATTGCAATGACACGTGTCATGTTCGCGATGTCCTAGTGAACGCAGTGACGCTTTCCTCCTTTAATGCACTGCTGTAAATGAAAATATTTACTTGAGCGGCTATACGGAGAATCGGCTAAATAATCTTAGCGAAGCCGAAGTAATAAAAGCTGACCGGCTGATAGGACGTCAGCCGGAGTGCGAATTGGGCCAGGGACGGCCCATTGAGCACGGTCAGCTTTTTTCTGGGGCAAGCTTAGATTATTCCGATTCGGAGTCCTAGCTTAGCGAAAGTAAATATTTTCATGACAAGCTTAGAGGCAAGAAACAGGAAATAAAGAAGATTATTTTACCTCTTCTGGGCTCGCAATGACCCTTTTCATGCAACATAAGAAGAAGTCGCTTTTCGGCGACTTCTTCTTTACATGGGCATATTCGGTTGCCCCATTTGCTGCCGGGGGTTATTCATATTCATAGTCATGTTTTCTATGGGTTTCATGTTAGTTGTGGCATAAGTATTGAGCACGGTGTTAGTGGTCATTTCCTTCATAGTAGGTACCTGGTAATAACCTTTTTGGTTCATGTACTGCCATACTTCATAAGCTTGTTCCGCACAATTGACTGCACTCTGCTGAATCATTCTCCGCAAATTAGGGTCAGCACATTCTAAAGCTGCCATCATTTTCATAACAGCAGAAGCTTTATGACAGCCTAGCATCCCACTGGCAATATCCCTGTCATCCAGTTGGGAAGCTCCCATATTGGGACTTTGGGGAGCAGGATTTTTTAATCCATATACCGGTTGAGTGCTTTTGGGAGCACGGTAAGGAGTAGCGGAAGCCATTCCTTGCTGATTAACAGCCTGAACCATGTTGTTGTATTCCTGCATCATAAACTGCAATTGATTATCCATGATGGCCCTAAGTTGTTGGTCTGTAATGTGTGGACGGTATAATTCAAACTGATTAATACCGTCAATGGTATCTGTTAATACCTCGTGAATCTCCATTACTTCATGAGCACCTAAATGAGCAGCCATAAGTGAAAACCTCCTTGAAATTTTATAATCTTTACAAGGAGTATTGTTCACTTGCTACCCGGAAAATATTACTTTTTATTTAAATCTTTTTAGCTTTACTCATACCTCTTCTATTTCCACATAGTATTCCTTGTTATTTATTCTTAAAATCATGGCTTTCTTGGTGCTTTTTACAGTATTTTTTGTGTTTTCCAGGTACTCTTTTAATTTTTTTATTTGTCCTTCATATTCCCGGTATATTTGGTGAGCTTTTTCTAAACTTACAGCTTGAAAACTAATGCTGTCCCCTGGCTTTGCTTGAGCTAATTTGTTTAAGTCAGGGGTAATCACAGTAGCTATCTTCGTATAACCTCCTGTAGTTTGGCGGTCAGCCATCATTACAATAGGAAAACCATGCCCGGGTACTTGCACCGCCCCAAGGGGGATACCGTCAGAAATAATATCAGCCCCACTTTTATGTTCTATTTTAGGCCCTTCTAACCGGTAACCCATCCGATCTGCCTCATTGGTAACTTTATATGTACTGTTTAGAAAGGTATCAATTCCACTTTTGGTAAAGCTGTCGGACTGAGGTCCTAATACAACTCGTAAATTAATTTGGTTCGTAAACCCAGTCCTAAATTCCACCGGAATCTGAAGACCCCGTAACTTTTCCCAGGACCCACTGGGACCGGCCACCGGAATTTGGTCTCCCGCCTGTAAGGGCCTGCCCTTAAACCCTCCGAATTTTCCACGCACATAAGTTGATTTACTGCCTAATACTTCCGGAATGTCAAACCCACCGCTGACAGCTAAATAAGCACGACAGCCTGATTTTACCCCGGTAAACTCTAAAATATCCCCTTTTTTTACCCATATTGCTTCATAAAGAGGACAGTCCGTACCGTTTAATTTAGCCCCTAAATCAGCACCGGTAAGGGCAATAAGCCCTTCCATATTAAATTGCAAAGTAGGCCCCAAAAGTGTTATTTCCAGACAGCCTTCTTCCTGATTGTTTCCGACCAGTAAGTTAGCCAACCGCAATGCATATTCATCCATGGCTCCCGCCACCGGGATACCCCATTTCTGAAAACCGTATCTACCTCGGTCCTGGATGGTAGTAAAGAAACCCGGCTTAATTACTTTTATAAAACTCATTCTCCTGCTACCTCCCCTACCGAATATTCCCTTGTTTCCACCTGGTAATTTCCGGCTTCTGCTTTTTTCGCAATTTCCTCGTACTCCTGGGGAGTAATTTCATAAAAACGTACATAATCACCTGCGGAAAGGAGAACAGGCTTTTCTCTATAGGGATCAAAAAGCTTAACCGGCGTTCTCCCGATTAACTGCCAGCCGCCTGGGCTGTCAATAGGGTAAATCCCTGTTTGGCTGCCGGCTATCCCTACTGATCCTGCCGGAATTTTTACCCTAGGTGTTTTTAAACGAGGAGTAGCAATCCGTTCATCCATACCTCCCAGATAAGTAAAACCAGGAGTAAAACCTAGCATATAAATAAGGTAGTCTGTACCTGTATGAATTTTTATTACTTCTTCCTGGGTTAAACCATTATGTTCACAGACAAAAGGAAGATCAGGACCGTACTCGCCACCATAAACTACAGGTATTAAATTTACCCTGGGTTTAGGAAGCTCCAATGAGGTAAGTTCTGTTTCTATTTTTTTTAAAGAAGAAATTAAGGACGGGTATATCCATACCAATGGGTCATAAATTAACAGAATAGAACGGTACGTAGGGACAAGTTCCAGAATACCGGGTAAATTGGCCCTTTCCAGAGCCAAAATCATATTTCGAATTTTCAAATTTATTTCTTTGCTGATAGTATTGCCAAACTCTATAACCAAGCTTTTATCCCCGGCGGGAAGATATAAAGCCTTTTTATACATACGGACACCTTCTTACTAACTATTTGAAAAGATCAGCCATGCCCTGTAAGGAAAGAACACCGGCATATAAGGCAATTAGTACAACTAAAATCCCGAAAATCAATAACCAGGTAGGTTGTTTATATTCCCCCACGATATCCTTCCGTTTAGAAGCAATAAGCATGGTACCTAAAGTAATCGGTAAAATCAATCCATTTAAGGCACCGGCCAGGATTAAAAGTTTTACAGGTCGACCTACGGTTACTAAGATTGCTGTAGAGGCAATAATAAAGGCAATAATCCACCATTTATAATTCTTCTCAAAAGTATTAGCCAGAGAACGTAAAAAGGAAACTGAAGTATAAGCTGCACCTACTACAGAGGTAATAGCCGCCGACCAAAAGACAATACCAAAAAGCTTATAACCTACATTTCCGGCAGCAATTTGGAAAGCGGAAGCCGGTGGGTTAGACGGATCTAACTGGTGCCCTGCTGCAACAACACCCAGGACGGCTAGGAAAAGAACAATGCGCATAACCGAAGCAATCAGTATCCCTGTAACAGAGCCTTTGGTTGCTTCTTTCAAATTCTCTAAACCGGTTATTCCTGCGTCAATAAGGCGGTGACCGCCGGCAAATGTAATATATCCACCTACCGTACCACCCAGTAAGGTAATAATGGGCAATAAAGGTACTTCTGTGGGATAAACGGCACGGAGAGCCGCTTCACCTACGGGAGGTTTAGTAACAATAGCTACATAAAAGGTGAGTAAGATCATAACCCCCCCTAAAGTTTTAGCAAAGGCATCCATGGCTTTACCCATTTCTTTAGATAAAAATATTAATATAGCTATCATTGCTGAAATTACAGCACCCATTTCAGGGGTTATGCCAAAGAGCACATTCATCCCCAAACCTGCTCCGCCTACGTTGCCGATATTAAAAGCCAGGCCTCCTAAAGCTACTAAAAAAGCAACAAAATAGCCTAAACCTGGTAAGACTTTATTGGCCACATCCTGCCCGCGCATTCCGGAAACAGAAATAACCCGCCACACATTCATTTGAGCACCGATATCTAATATAACGGATGCTATAATGATAAAAGCAAAATTGGCTAAATACTGTTCAGTAAACACCGCTGTTTGGGTAACAAACCCAGGACCTATAGCCGAGGTGGCCATTAAGAAGGCCGCACCTAATAAGGCACTGAAATTAGCTTTAGGTTTATTATTATTTAATAGCGGACCTGAATTATTGGACATCACATCTCCTCCTAACCGATAAAATTCTTTAAGGGTTCAATCTTGACATTAGCTTCTTTTAATGCTGCCCTGATTTCTCTGACAAATTCTATGGCAAGTGGGTTATCGCCGTGGACACAAATACTGTCTGCCTTAATTGAAATTTCCTCACCGTTGACAGCCGTTACCTTGCCCTCCGTAACCATGCGAACTACTCTAGGAATAGCAATGCTTTTATCATGAATCATGGCCCCGGGAGTGCCTCTGGCTACCAGAGTACCGTCAGGGTTGTAACCCCTGTCGGCAAAAACCTCCTGGGCTACTTTTAACCCTATTTCTTGGGCGGCTTTTACCATTTCTGATTTGGCCAAAGCTAAAAGAATCAGTTCTGGATTAACTTCTTTTATGGCTTCAGCAATAGCTAAAGCAAGACGGTAATCTTTGGCGGCCATATTATAAAGAGCCCCATGAGGTTTTACGTGTTGTAAACTTTTTCCCTCCTTTCTGGCAAAGGCCTCTAAGGCCCCTATTTGATAAATCACATAGTTTTTAACCTCTTCATAACTTAAGTTCATATTCCTACGGCCAAAACCTTGTAAATCCGGAAAGCCAGGATGAGCTCCTATTTCTACCTGATTTTTAGCTGCAATTTGTACTGTTTCAGCCATAACCATTGGATCGCCGGCATGTAAACCACAAGCTATGTTAGCCGAAGTAATAACTTCTAACACTTCTTTGTCCATACCTAACTTATAAGCACCAAAACTTTCTCCTAAATCCGAATTAAGGTCTACTCTAAACAAGCTAATACCTCCCTTGACTAATTTAATTAAATTTATTTTTTAAATAATTTTAATATTACCTACTTTATTCCTTTATTTACATTTAATGTCATTATATTATAATATAATTCACTATTTATTTTCAATTCCCTGCTTTTATTAAATAAAATAAGAGCATTCTATGAAAAAAGTTTTTCATAGAATACTCTTAAGATACCATCTTTAAAGACCCAGGCTTTCGTTAATCAGGAGGACCGTTACTTTGGTAAAGCGGGGTTTTTTATGTAATATCACTTCCACATTACAAATCCGGGTTTCATGACTGCAATCTGCACATTTAGGCAAAGTTGTACAAGGTGTGCCTTTGCCTAGGCGTCTGGCGTTAACAGGTGCGGCAAATTCCTTTATCCTACGCCGCCCATCTTCCAGATTATCCACTAGCTTGTTGACGCCTGCCACAATAAAAACCTCTTTGGGACCGAAAAACATAGGGGCCACCCGGTTACCAATAGCATCAACACAAAGGATTTTACCGTCAAGGGTAACTGCGTTACTTCCTGTAAGGTAGTAATAACAATTAAAGACCTCATACATTGCCTCTATATCGTCTTGGCCGGGAATCCTAAAAGGATTAACTACCTTCTGCCCCCGCTCCTCCAGTGCTTGAAAAATACCCACTTCTCTTAAAGTCAGGGAATCCCCAAAAGCAACTGTTTTCTCTCTGTCAATGGCATTTACCAAATACTGACGGGCCTCTTCTTTATCTTCCAAGAGTAAAGCCTCCATGCGATTTGCCCGCAAAGCCTTGACCGCTACATTGCCCCTATCCCTGTCAAACTCCCGTCTGGCTTTTTCATAAGCGTTCATTATTATCCCTCCCTTTCAAAAAATTCTTAATCTTTAATTGAAACTTCTACAAGGACAAGGGAATCCCTTTTCTATAAGGTTATTTTACTTGCACACTTTCGTCTCTTTGGAATAAATAAGTAGAAGAAAAGAAAAGGCTGGTGAAAGTATGCAGTTATCCATTTTTAAACCAAATTTCCGTCATTTAATAGTTGGGGTGGAAGAGAAGGTCCCTCTTAAAGACGGGAAAACGGTTACGGGAATAAATTTCGATAATGCGGCCTCCACTCCGCCTTTTACTTCTGTGATTAAAAAAGTTGTTGAATTTGCTCCCTGGTATTCTTCTATCCATCGGGGGACAGGTTATAAATCTCAAATTTCTTCGGATTTATATGAAAAAGGACGGGAAGTGGTAGCAGATTTTGTTAAGGCTGATTTGAGAGAAAAAACTGTTATCTTTGTTAAGAACACTACTGATGCTATAAATAAATTATCATACCGCTTGTTAGATGAATATAAAAAAGGAGTTATTCTCTCTACAGAAATGGAACACCACTCTAATGACCTGCCCTGGCGTAAGTACAAAATTGATTATGTTCAGGTTGATTATCAGGGTAAACTCATCCTGGAAGATTTAGAGCAAAAACTAAAAAAATATAGGGGCAAAGTAAAACTGGTTGCAGTTACCGGCGCTTCCAATGTTACAGGTTTCCTCAATCCTATTTATACTATTGCCTCTATCGCCCATAAATACGGAGCAAGAATACTTGTAGACGGTGCCCAGTTAGTTCCCCATACACCTGTAAAAATGCATAATGGCAATGACTCGGAAGAGCTAGATTTTTTAGCTTTTTCTGCCCATAAGATGTACGCACCCTTTGGCACAGGGGTCTTAATCGGTCCTAAAGAGGTTTTTCAAAAAGGGTCCCCTGAGTATGTGGGAGGGGGTACGGTGGCTATGGTTACCAGAGACATAATAATCTGGGATGAACCACCTTTCAGAGAGGAAGCCGGGTCACCTAATGTAATCGGAGTTGTAGCTTTACAAGAAGCCATTAAGACCTTGCAAAGTATAGGTATGGAGAATATTGATAAGCATGAACGAAGTTTAACGGAATACGCTCTCCGAAAGCTGAGAAAAATTCCGGATATTCAATTGTACGGTAACCATCGAGACAGCAGTGATCGGGTAGGAATCATCCCCTTTAATATCCGAGGAATGACTCATGAAGCAGTAGCAAAAATTTTAGCTTTTGAAGGGGGTATAGCAGTCCGCAACGGCTGTTTTTGTGCCCAACCTTATGTGCAAAAATTACTAAAAGTAAATAAAAAGGATATTGAAAAACATTTACAAAATCCCAAAGCACCCCACCCGGGGTTAGTCCGCTTGAGTTTTGGTTTATATAATGATTATCAAGAAGTTGATAAGCTGATCCAGCTGCTGACTAAAATTGTGGAGAATAAAGCAGAATATATACGGAAGTACCAAAGAGTATAGTGGCTAATTGGTAGTGGCTAGTTTAATTAGTGGGCGAGATTCTAGCCACCAGCCACTAGCCACTAAATAATATGTTGGCGGGAGGCATTAAAATTGAGTAAAAAAATGAACATCCTCATGTTCAGCGGTGATTACGACAAAGCACTGGCTGCTCTCATCTTGGCTAATACTGCCCGGGAAATGAAAGTGGAGGTAACCATGTTTTTCGCTTTCTGGGGCTTGCTCTTATTAAGAGACCCGGAAAAAGTTACTTCCGAAGGTAAATCCACCTATGAAAAAATGTTTGGCGCTATGACTCCCAAAGGTCCGGAAGAGTTGCCTTTATCTAAAATGAATTTCAGCGGATTGGGCAAATTAATGCTTTTGGATATGATGAAAGACGATAATGCCCCTCCCCTAGAAGCCTTTCTGAAAGGAGCCAGGGAAAAAGGGGTAAAATTTTATGGTTGTAAATTATCCATGGAAATAATGGGATTAAAAGAAGAGGAATTAATTCCCGAATTGGAAGTGGTAGAAGCTAAAAAGTACCTGGAAGACGCACTGGAAGCAGATATGCAGCTGTTTATTTAGTAGTGACTAGTGACTGGTGACTAGTGACTGGAATCTCGCCCACTCGCCCACTCGCTCACTAGTAGACTTTATTACTGGCTAGTTTTTAGTGGCTGGTGGCTGGGATTACGACCTTCGGTCGTAAGATTGAGGTTAAGGTTAAGGTTGAGA
>DGEF01000048.1 GCA_002385805.1 Peptococcaceae bacterium UBA3933 | reverse complement strand
AAAAGCTAAAGTGGGGAAAACGATTACACTGGCCAAGGCCATTAATTTTCTGGCAAATAAGGGGTCTAGATAGAGGATTGCTGCCCAAATCAGAGCACCTAAAGGCCCCAATATTATAGCCAATAACCTCCAGTTCTTTTGCATCAGGAGCAATACTCCACCGGCGATTACCCCTAAGCCTATTAAACCAACGATAATCCGTGAATAAAGGGGGGAATCGATTTGTTTCACCCGCCCAATATTATACCCATTACCTTCCAGAGTTGTTTTAAGCTGTTCTAAATAATTCAGATTTGTTTCTAAAGCTTGGGCCGGGACGCTCATACCGAAAAACCTTACAAAAAGGGTACGGATATTCCGTTCTTTTACAGCCAGTTCCCACCTGTCAATAGCAGCTTGGGGAGTGTAGGTTTTCATTTCATTTAAGGAAATAGAATGTATTCTGACTGTTTCTTTATTTAAAAGGACGGCAAATTTATTAATACCTTTCTGCTCAAAGAATTCCACAATACCAATAGGTGCCAAAACCTTTCCCTGGGAATCAGTTAAAAGATTTGCTAAATAGGCCAATTTATCAGGATTACCGGGAACCTGTTCATCGTTAAACATTAGGATGCTTAGATTAGGAATTTTTTTGACTTCTTCTACCATAAAGTCTAAAGACTCCAGGCTAGGATGAGGCCAATCCCTTACTTGTGGAACTATTTGCATCCCCAGGTCTGCTAATTCAGTCAGTCTCTCTATGTCAAAGCCTACACCCAGGTCTTTAAGGTCATCATAGATTACTTTCAGCTCACCATCAGAATTAGGAAGATTAACCGGTACTGTTAGTACAGAAATTTCACCTGGATAGTATTCTATTCCGGCTAATTTATGGGTTAAGTGTTGAACCAATTGGTTTTCCAGTGCTTTATTATGAATAGCAATTATTACATTTGCCTCAGACAAAGGGACTTGCGAAGGCAGTTTTTCTCCAAAGGAGGTTAGCTTCACTTCCCCGCCTTGGTGAAAACTGATTTGCCCTGTTCGCACCAGATCTCCTAGGCTGATTTCTTTAACTAAAACGCCGGTTACCCCTTTTTCCTGCAACATTTGGGCTAATTCTTTTACCTCTAGGTTATTAGCATTAGCTAAAGAAAATAATTCGGAATTATTGACGATGATTTGTACCTGGTCGTAGCCTCTCTCGATGTTGATTCTTTGGACTGCTAAGTAAAGAGACGCAAGTACGGCGATAGCGATCAAAATATAGGCTATGGAGTTGATTTGTTTTTTGGTTAGGATGTTCACTGTTTAAACCTCCGAGTTATCTTGGGATAGATGTGTTATTTCAAACATGATACTACTAGTTAATTTTATCAGGCAAAAGACTCTGTAACAAGGGCAATTTACGGCCTACGGTCGATAAACGGCCTACGGCCGTATGATTGAGGTTAAGGTTGAGGTTGAGACTCCCTTCGGTCGTATGATTAAGGTTGAAGAAGGGGATCGCTTCAGTCGCTGCGCTCCTTCGCGATGACATGATAACCTTAGGGGATTACTTCGGCCCTGCGGGCCTCGTAATGACATGACTAAGTGCCGAGGTTCGCAATGACAAGGGAAAAAGGCAGTCCGGAAGGGACTGCCTGTTTATTTTACCTATTTAAAATATATTTTTAACCAATTTGCAAGTTCCAAAATATATCTGTCTCTTTCCAATTCATCATGTGTACTACTTGCAATTTCCAATGTTTTATCATATCCTTCATAATCATTTAAAAAATCCTCATATCCATTCAAAGTCAACAAAACTATCGCACTATTAATACCAACTCTCTTGTTGCCATCTACAAAACAATGTCCTTTCGTAAAAAAATACAAGAGCATCGCTGCCTTTTCAAAAATTGAAGGGTATTTGTCATGACCAAAAACAGGATACTGTAAAGATAAAATACTTTCGATTTTACTATCAGTATAATCAAAATAACCTTGTTGTCCTCCAAATTCTTCAATAGACTTTTTGTGTATTAAATAGATATGTTCCTTACTTAATAATACAAATTTCATTTATCTGGCAAGTAACTTCAACATTTTTGCATGTTTTTTGTGACTCTTATTAATAGCCTTAAGGACATTTTTTGTATCAGCAACCATATAAACGGGATGGTCTTCATTTGTGTTATTAGTATTAACTTTTTTTATCGGCAACATATTTTCACCTACTTTTTTCCTTATTCTATATATTGCCATAACCTTCTCCGAAAGTAAGTAATTATAATTAATAGTATTAACTTACTTGGAGAAGATTATTCTTTTTTCTATTCTTTCACTTGACCATATTATACCATTTTCACTAAAAGAATACTATATTTTTCGAGCTTTATTCAATATTACATTGACCTTTTATTCAACATGCCGTTTAGGAGTAAATCGGTGATGGTGCGGCTGACTTCTTCTACGTCTTGTTTATTGCCGGAGAGGATCATGGCATGGGAGATACCGCCCATGGTGCCGAAAAGGACATCAGCCACCAGTTGGGAATCCATGTGCCTGAATTCACCCATCAGAATTCCGGTGTCTAAAATTTCTTTTACCCTGCTGAGCAACCGTTTATAGGTATTTAGCATTACCTGCCGGTGCTCTTTGTTAAACTCCGTGTTAAAACCCACCTCATCTACTAACCTACCGGCTATATTGTTAAATTTTTTCGTAAAGAGGGTATGGTTTTTGATTAGCATATAAATATTTTCCGAAGGGGAAGCCTCCCGGGACAATCCCTTTTCCATACGGGCCAGGTATTCTTCCATTTGCCATTTATGCATTTCCAAAAAAAGATGGGCTTTGCTTTGAAAATACTCATAAATGGTACCTTTGCCCACTCCGGCCTTTTCGGCGATCTCCTCTACCCGGGCGTTGGCATAGTTTTTATTGCTAAACACTTCAAAAGCCGCTTCCAGTATCAACTGCTTCTTATTTTTTAACTTCATGACTACATCCCCTCAAT
>DGEF01000078.1 GCA_002385805.1 Peptococcaceae bacterium UBA3933 | reverse complement strand
CTTTTTATGTTTTAATTTATACTACTACAATTTTTTTATATTTCCTTCTTCTTTGGATAAATTTTCTTATGTTTATTCTGCCATATAGAGCAACTTTTTATATATATCTTGTTCTATATCTTTATGATAAAATTAGGGCGTATATGGAAGATAGGAGATGGAAAGTTAATGAAGCGTAAAATAATCCATGTGGACATGGATGCTTTTTATGCTGCAGTTGAACAAAGGGATAACCCTGAATTACAGGGTAAACCGGTGGTAATAGGGGGGAGAGCCAAATCCCGCGGTGTGGTTTCCACAGCTTCTTATGAAGCAAGGAAATTCGGAATACGTTCGGCTATGCCTTTGATTGAAGCTTACCACCGTTGCCCCCAAGCTATTTTTTTACCTCCTAACCTTGTCAAATACAGGTGGGTTTCTCAACAGATTATGGAAATATTTAGTGAGTTTACGCCTTTAGTGGAAGCAATTTCTTTAGACGAAGCATTTTTGGATGTTACCGGAACGGAGAGGTTGTTTGGGGAAGCTGTTGTTATTGCTAAAAGAATTAAAAAGCGAATAAAGGATGAACTAAATTTAACTTGTTCTATAGGAATTGCACCTAATAAATTTTTAGCGAAACTGGCCTCAGATTTAGAAAAACCTGATGGATTGGTTGTAATTACCGAAGATGATATTCAAAGTAAAGTTTGGCCTCTGCCGGTGGGAAAGGTTTGGGGTGTTGGGTACAAAACTGCCCAGAGATTAGAAGAGTTTAATATAAAAACAATCGGTGATTTAGCAGGAACCCATGTAGATTTATTAGCACGAATTTTGGGCAATTGGGGACTGGAAGCCCACAAACTTGCTAATGGTATTGATAACAGACCTGTTCTTCCTGAAAGGGAAGCCCATTCAATAGGTCATGAAATGACTTTTGACGTGGATATATCTGATAAAGAAATATTAACAAGAATTTTATTGGAGTTATCCCAAAACGTGGGTTTCCGTTTACGAAGAGCAGGATTAAAGGGTAGAACTATAGTACTAAAATTAAGGTTTGCTGATTTTAAAACCATTACTCGTAATCATACTCGTTTAGAGGAGACAAATTTTGATGATGTTATTTTCGAAGAATCTTTAAATCTTTTCCAAAGTAATTATTCAGGGCAAGAAAGTTTAAGGTTAATAGGCGTAACGGTTACCGGTTTAGTTAAGGAAAATGAAGTTTCCAAACAGTTTACCCTGTTTTCTGATAATGACGATAAGTTTGAGGAACTGTATAAAACTTTAGATCAGATAAATATAAAATACGGAAAAAATACGATTATTCGAGCCAGTTTGCTTAATGATGAAAAGTAAATTTTAAAAGCTTCTATTTTTACTAGGAACTTTATGAGTATAAAATTCGTCTATTAAGTACTGGTTGAAAGGGGGACACCAGTAATGTTTTCCGAAGGAGAGTTGGTTACGCGTAGTCAACAAGGAGATCTTGATGCTTTTGAAGATTTAGTGGCTAGATATGAACGAAAGGTATACACCATAGCCTATAGATTTATGGGAAACCATGAAGATGCCAGTGACTTAGCTCAGGAGGCCTTTCTTAAAGCCTACCAGTCAATAAATAAGTTTAGAGGAGATTCATCTTTTGCTACCTGGATATCACGGATAGTGGTTAATGTATGTAAAGATGAATTAAGAAAAAATAAAAGAAATCTACAAATTTCCTTGGATGAACAGGTCTGGTTAGAAGAGGGAACTGTAGAAAAACAGGTAAAAGATACACGGCCTACTCCGGAGCAAGTTTATGAACAGAATGAGTTGAAGGATTATTTGCAGAGTTTAATTTCTGGACTTACTCCGGAATACCGTATGGTTATTGTTTTAAGAGATATACAAGGATACAGCTATGAGGAAATTGCTCAAATATTAGATTGTTCTTTAGGGACGGTAAAATCCCGTTTAAATAGAGCCAGGAAGTTGCTACGGGAGAAAATAATCTCTGAACAGAAAAGGGGGGGTTGGGAATGAGAGAGTGTTCGGAAATTCAGGAATTACTGTCCTCATACATTGATGATTTTCTTGAGCCGATGGAAAAAGAAAAAGTGGAAAAACATTTAGAAAACTGTCCTCAATGTCAAAAGGAATTGGCAGAATTACAGCAAACCGTCCAGATGTTTGCCAGCTTAAATGAGGAAGAACTCATTCCCCCGGCAAGTTTCCGGCGAGAATTACGAGAAAAATTAGAGAAAGCCCAAAGTAAAAAGAAAGTAGGGTTCGGAGAAAAAGTAGCCGGGTTTTTCAATAATTTTAAATTAAAACCCTGGATGCCTTTGGCCATGGCAGCGGTTTTGTTGATTGTAATTGTTCCCGTAGCTATGATGGGTTTATGGCCTTTGGGTACAACTAATAAAGAAATGGCTACAGATAGTGTTGCACCGGAAATATATAATTCAGCCGATGGTGAAGCCGGGATGCGCAATTTTTCCATAACCTCAGATAATTATAAAACTTTCAAACTTGCCCCGGGTGCATCTGATGCGGGGGTAGCCCAAGAAGAACAAGCCGGTGTTCCGGAAACAGTCGAGATAGAAAGAAAGATTATTAAAACCGGTTACATTAACTTAGAAGTTGATGATTATAAAGAAACTACCGGGCAAATTACTAACCTGGTGGAAGAAATGCAGGGGTATATAGTAAATGAACACACGTATGTTTATGACCAAGAGTTAAGTCTTCTGGCCGGAAATGTTACTCTGCGTATTCCCGAGGAGCGTTTTAACGAAGCCTTAAATAGGATGGAGCAATTGGGTACTGTTCTTAACCGTTCTGTGAACAGTCAAGATGTTACTGAAGAATATGTAGATGTGCAAAGCAGATTAAAAGCTATGCGCCTAAAGGAGGAAAGGTTGTTAGCTTTACTGGGTAAATCAGGTACTTTAGGTGACGTCTTAGCCGTGGAAAATGAATTGGCTACGACCAGAGCTGACATAGAAGCTTTAGAAGGAAGAATAAAGTATCTGGATAACCGCACGGAGCTATCTACGATTAATCTGGAAATCAGAGAGACTCTTACCCCGGTGAAAAAGATTAAAACTACCGGGTTACAGGGTGTAATGCATAGATTTCAAGAATCATTTATTAAAAGTATTAACACTATTATTATTGGCTTCGGTAATTTTATAGTTGCTTTAGGTGCCTTTATTCCCTATATCATTTTGCTAATTTGCGGTATTGGTTTAGTGATGATTTTGTGGCGTAAATATAAGAATCGTAAGTCCTAGTTAACAAAAAAGTCTGAGCAAAAAGCTCAGACTTTTTATTTTACTTTAGTTTAGTTAAATACTTCCGGATGGATTATTTTCGCCATCTGTTCTAAGCCTATGATGATCCTGGGCCCAGGCAAGGTAACCAAATCATCTTCAATTGTATATACATTACCGGTTTGAACTGCTTTCAGAGAATCATAACTTGGTCTGGCTATAATTTCATTTTCTTTATAATGATTAACGGCAATATAAATATCCGGGTTTCTTTCCACTACTACCTCAAAATTGATTTGAGGATAGCGGCTGGCGGCATCTTTAGCTAAGTTTTCTCCTCCAGCTAAATTAATTAAATCATCAATAAAAGAGCCCGGTCCGGCTGACATTAATGGGTCATCCCAAACCTCATAAAAGACAAGGGGTCTATCCAATCCCTTTACTTTTTCGATAACATTATTCATTCTAGCGCGCATATCCTGAGCTATATTTTGAGCGATATCCTCAGCTCCCATAATCTGACCTGTTAATTCAATATTACGAATAACCTCTTCTAAAGTTTCCGCATCAAGGCAAAATACTTTTATTCCTAGCTCTTCGAATTTATCAATCAAATCAGATTGCACTCCGGCTGCAACAAAAACTAAATCAGGTTCACTGGCAACGATTAGTTCCAGATTAGGGTTTTCAAAATTACCTACTTTAGGTTTATTAAGAGCTGCTTCTGGATAGTCACAGTAATCAGTGGTTCCCACAATCTTATCATCTTGTTCTAAGGCAAATAATATTTCCGTAATTGCCGGAGAGAGAGAAACTACTTTTTCCGGAGTTTGGGAAATTAACACTTCACGGCCTAAAGTATCAGTATAGATTTTACCGGCTTCGCCGGTTTCTGTTTCGGTTCCTGAACAGCCCACCAGTAGAAAAATTAAGCTGATTAAAATGATACATATTTCTTTTTTAAAGAAATTCATTTATCTCTCCTGCCTTTCGTTAATTATGTCAAGAAAAGTGAATATTTCCTGCAGGTTGCAGGCAAAATGGGCACCTGTTTTTTTCAATTCTTTCCATAAAATATCCGCCTGGCCATTTGTGAAATCTACATGCATGTTTTCTTCCTGTTGGATTATTAAGACAGGTGTACCTTTTTTACAAGCATCTAAGGCTAACTTTAGATTTCCCAAATTACCATGGCCAAAGGGTACAGGGGTGATAATGATACCCTGGGCTTTTTCTAATAGTGCTCGGTTTTTTTGCAAAGACTTTTCACTTATAGGATTAAAAGGTGCTTCTTCACTAACTTTGAGACCAAGTTTTTTAGCATGGGTCCAATCTGTGTCTCCAATATTTAAAACACCGGCAGAGACATTATAACCTGATTGGACCAATGTATCCATAATATAAGTGCCTGAGCCCCCTCCGCAAATAAGGTGAATATTAATTCCTTTTCCATTTTGAGGTATAGATTTACTTCTGGCTAAAGGGATCACGTTAAATTTCCCCGTTAAGGGGTTTTCTTTAATAGTGACCTCAATACCGTATACATCCCTGATATTGGCAGGGGTAAGAACTTCGGCGGGTGGCCCTAGAGCAACTACCTCCCCATTTTTCATTAACAAGATATACTGGCTGAATTGGGCAGCCAAGTTTAAATCATGGAGGACAGCAACGACGGTAAGACCGCCGGTTTGGTTTAAACTTTCCAAGAGTTCCAATAATTCCAATTGGTGTTGAATATCTAAATGAGAAGTAGGCTCGTCCAATAAAATTATTTTCGGTTCCTGGGTTAAAGCCCGAGCCACAATGACCCTTTGCAGTTCTCCACCGCTTATTTCTGTTAATTTTCTATCTTTTAGATGAAGAGTGTTAGTAATCTCCATCGCCCATTTTGCAAGAGCAAAGTCCCGCTCTCCTTCATTTTCAAATCTTCTGAGAAAGGGTGAGCGGCCCATTAAGACCGTTTCCCACACAGTAAAAGGAAAATCTGTGTGGATGTTTTGCGGCACAACGGCCATTCTTTGAGCAATTTGTCTAGGGCTTAAGGATAGAAGATCTAAATCATCTAGCCAGATTTTTCCACGATTAGGGGCTACCAGTTTTGAGATAACTTTTAATAAGGTAGATTTACCCGATCCGTTGGGACCAATGATGGTTAAAAAACTTCCTTTTTCTATGAAAAGATTAATTTTTTTTAATACTAAATCTTCCTGGTAGTTAAAGAACAGATTTTCTATTTTTAAATTGCTGGACAATGGTGTCACCTCTAACTAATCATTTTCCTTTTCTTTAACAGATAGATAAAGAAAGGAGCACCACATAGAGCAGTTATTATGCCCACAGGGATTTCTGTTCCGTTGAGCAGGCTGCGGGCGATAGTATCTGTAAGAACCATAAAAATTCCACCGGCAATAGCAGAAACTGGTAGCAGTATTTTATGATTGGGTCCTACTAATAAACGAATAGTATGGGGAACAATTAGACCTACAAAACCAATTGTACCACTAATGGAAACAGCCGTGGCTACCGTTAAAGTACCTATAATTAAGATAATTATTTTTGTTTGTTCAGTATTGACTCCCAGGTGTTGAGCGGTGTTTTCTCCGAAAATCATTAGGTTTAGTTCCCGGGCAAAAAAAATCAACCCTACAATGCCTGATAAAATTATAGGTGTAGCCACTAGGACCTGTGACCAGTTACTTAAAGAGAAGCTGCCTAAAAGCCAAAAAACAATTTGGGACATTTCTTTTGAGTTAATGACCATTAAAAGAGACATCATAGCGGACATAAAAGCACTCAAAGCTACTCCCGCCAATAATAGATTGTGAATAGGAACGCGATTACCATCCC
>DGEF01000108.1 GCA_002385805.1 Peptococcaceae bacterium UBA3933 | reverse complement strand
ATTTCGACATGTTTTTACATAAAAGTTTCAAAACAAAAAATGTAGCGAAATGATCCTTTCGCTACATTTTCGTTTAAAACTATTTTCACTTCTTCTGTAAACTTTATTTATATACTTTATTTATATATAAGATATGATTCAAAAGAACCGGGACCTTATTCTATTTTGACAAAATGTCTCTGGCCACCACAATACCTGTTACACTGGCCTGCATCAGTCCACGGGTGATGCCAGCACCATCCCCGATGGCATATAAGTTACTGATTTGAGTTTCAAAATTATTGTTGACCTTAACTTTGGAAGAATAAAATTTAACTTCTACTCCATAAAGCAAGGTATTACGGGAATATAAGCCGGGGGCGATTTTGTCGAAAGCCCGTAAGGTCTCGGTAATGGACCTTAGATACCTTTCAGGCAGAACATAACTTAAATCACCGGGCACTGCACTTTTTAAAGTAGGTTCGGTAGTGGATTTCTTTAAGCGGTCGTAGTCTGTTCTTCTGCCCTTTAGTAAGTCTCCCAGCCGTTGTACCATAATCCCGCCGCCTGTAAGCATGTTGGCCAGGCGAGCAATATACTTACCGTATTCAATGGGTTCATTAAAGGGCTCCGTAAAACGGGTGGAAACTAAAAGGGCAAAGTTAGTATTTTGGGTTTTTAATTTTGGATCAGCATAACTATGACCATTTACTACTGCAACTTCACCGTCATATAATTCACCGGAAACTACTCCGCCGGGATTCATGCAAAAGGAACGGACTTTATTATCAAAAGTATCTGAGTAATAAACAAGTTTTGCTTCATAAAGGTGTTTGGTTAAATGGTCCATGATGGAGTTAGGGACTTCCACCCTTACCCCAATATCCACTTCATTATTTTCTGTAATAATATTCAGCTTATCTGTTTGGGCTTTAAGCCACTCTGCCCCACCACGCCCGGGAGCCACTACCACAAAATCAGCGGCTACTTCATATTTTTCGCCTTTTGTATTTAAAATAGCTCCGGTAACCTTTCCATCCTTTACCAATAAATCTTCTGCTTTAGTCAGTTCCCGAAACTCTACTTGAGGCTTACTAACTAAAAAGTCATACATGGCCTTTAGTACTTTAAAAGCATGTTCAGTACCTAAATGGCGAACAGGACAGGGTACTAATTTAATGGCATATTTGGAAGCCTCATAAGCAATATCTTCAACCTTTTGGTTATTAAGGCCGTAAACCACATCGCGAGCACCAAATCGCAAATAGAAACTATCTGCATAATTGATTAATTCTTGAGCTTGATCCCAAGACATGTAATCTGTAACACGTCCCCCTACTTCCGGAGACAGGGAAAGCTTGCCGTCGGAGAAAGCTCCTGCCCCACTCCAACCGGAGGTAATGCTGCACACATCACATTTACTGCAAAAGCCCTGAGCTCTTTCCGGACACTTGCGTTTTTCAATAGCCCTTCCTTTATCGACAATTAATATTTTCAGTTCAGGATTTTTCTCACTTATTTCTAAAGCTGTAAAGATACCTGCAGGACCGGCACCTATAATTAGAACATCACATTTATTTTCCATGAAAGTCCTCCTTAACCTAGGTTGAAACACAAAAACCTCAATAGATAAAACTGGTTTTAAATTTCACCTCAATCATTTTATCAATCTAAAACTTTTGGGTCAAGGAAAAATACGAATTATTTCTAAATTAATAAGAAAATTATTCGTGTTTTGAACTTTTATTGTTGAGAAATGTTTAATTTTCTTCTCTTCGAGCCAGGTCACCAAATTTGGTAAATTCCTTTAAGAAGGTTAATTCAACGGTGCCTACGGGACCGTTCCGATGTTTAGCAATGATAATCTCGGCAATGGCCTTTTTCTCCGATTCCGGATTATAATACTCATCTCTGTAGATAAACATAACAATATCCGCATCCTGCTCCAAGGCTCCGGATTCCCGTAAATGGCTTAAGCTGGGCCGTTTATTCTGACTCTGCTCCACTGCCCGGCTTAATTGAGAAAGGGCAATAATTGGTATATCTAATTCCCTGGCTAAGGCTTTTAAAGAACGGGATATTTCGGAGATTTCCTGCTGCCTGCTTTCCACCCGTCTCCCGGTGGACATTAATTGCAGGTAATCTATTACCACCAGGCCCAAACCTTTTTCCGCCTTTAATCTGCGGGTCTTAGCCCTTATTTCCCGAACAGATATAGCCGGCGTATCATCAATATAAATAGGAGCTTCGGCTAAAGGTCCAAGAGCACTGGTTAAGGCAATCCATTCTTTATCCAAAAGGCGACCGGTTCGAAGTTTTTGCTGGTCAATCATCGCTGCAGAAGAGAGCATTCTTTGTACTAATTGTTCCCTGGACATTTCCAGACTGAAGATAGCTACAGGCACCTTGGCCAAAAGAGCCGCATTTGCCGCAAGATTTAAGCAAAAAGAGGTTTTCCCCATGGCAGGTCTGGCAGCAACGATAATTAAATCAGAATTTTGCCAGCCGGAAGTAAATTTATCTAAATCTCTAAATCCGGAAGTTAAACCGGTAATCTCACTTTTCTTATTATTTAAAATCTCCAGTCTTTCAATAGTTCCCTCAATTACTTCGCTGATGGGAACTAAACCACCGCGCACCCGTCCTTGGGAAATCTCTAAAATCATCCGTTCCGCATCATTTAAAATCTGCTCGGTTTCTTCACTGTCTTCATAACTTCGGGCGGCTAAGTTAGTGGCGATTTTAATCAAAGATCTCAATAAAGATTTTTCTTTGATGAGTTCAGCATAGTGAGTGACTCCGGTAGAGGTACCTATGGCATTGGCCACCTGGGCAATATACCCAACGCCCCCTACTTTTTCAAGGTTACCGCTCTTTCTTAAGCTTTCAGTTATGGTGATTAAGTCAACAGGTTCCCCCTGTTCAGCCAAATCCACAATGGTCCGATAAATTATGCCGTGAGCTTCTTTATAAAAGTCCTTTTCTTTCAAAATGGGAACTATTTCATAAATAGCATCTTTATCCAGCATCATTGCCGCCAGTACAGCTTGCTCGGCGTCCAGGTTATGGGGCGGTATTCGGTCTAAGATAGCAGTTTCCACATTTCCTCCACTCCTAAAATATTTAAATGTAGTTTATAGCTTTTGCTCACTTTGTAACTGTTCTAATATACTACAGCAAAGTAATTATTCTGCGGTAACTTTCACCTGTAAATTGGCGGTTACCTGAGGATGAAGCTTAACTTTTACCTCATAAACTCCTAAAGATTTAATGTTTTCTTCTAAATCAATTTTCCTTTTATCTACGTTTAAGCTATGTTTTTTACTTAAGACCTCAGCTATATCTTTACTTGTTACCGCACCAAAGAGTTTTCCGTTATCACCGGCTTTAACCTGTAAATGGACAGTTGTCTTATTTAGCTTTTCGGCTAACTTTTCTGCTTCTTGCCGTTCTTTTTCCGCCTTTTGGGCCTGGATTTTTTTCTGCTGATTAAGTTCCTTTATATTACCGGGGTTAGCTTCTACCGCCAGA
The DNA here is from genome assembly GCA_002385805.1 of Peptococcaceae bacterium UBA3933. GTDB lineage: Bacteria > Bacillota > Peptococcia > Peptococcales > BICA1-8 > UBA3933. The sequence goes on along the minus strand of DGEF01000108.1, from coordinate 4,635 downwards.
TTTCTTGGCAGTAGGAAGTTGCGGGCATAACCTTCCTTTACTTCCACCACTTCCCCTTTTTTACCTAAATTCTTTACATCTTCTTTTAAAATAACCTTCATCAGTTATTCCTCCCCACTAAAGTTTTCTTCAATTAATTCCATTAAAACCTCTCTGGCTTCAGCTAAAGTAACGTTATTTAATTGGGCACCGGCCACTGTCAAATGTCCCCCGCCACCCAATTGTTCCATCAAAACCTGCACATTGTTTTTCCCGGAAGAACGAGCACTAAGGGCGATGCTTTTATTTGTCAAAGGACAGAGTACAAAGGAAACTTCGATTCCTTCGATATTCAGCAAAGCATCAGCTCCCCCGGCGGCGATAATCTTCGCCTCAGGAGTCGGTTCCGGGTAAAAACTGACAGCTATTTTATCTTTCAATACCTGACAATTTTCAATAATTATAGCTTTTTTCTTAATACTATCCAAGGTATCTTTTAATAATTTTTGTACCTGAACAGGTTCCGCACCCAATCTTCTCAAATAAGAGGCAGACTCAAAGGTTCTGACTCCTGCCTGAAAGATAAAATTTTTTGTATCAACGGTAATACCTGCCAATAAGGCAGTAGCAGCCGTCTTATCAATTTCCGAAGGAAAATCAAAATACTGAATTAATTCCGTTACCAATTCGGAAACAGAAGAAGCATATGGTTCTAAGTACACTAAAGAAACATTATCTATAAATTCTTCTCCCCGGCGGTGGTGGTCAATGACTGCAATCTTTTTAACCAGAGAAAGCAACTCATGATCAGGAACCATTCCCGGTCTATGAGTATCAACAATTATTAAAAGGGAATTACAGGTGTCTATTTTCCTTTTTGCTTCCCCGGGAAATAAAAAATTTAATTGTAAATTTTCACTGCCTAATACCTCAAATAACCTTTCTAAAGCTTCGCTTTTCTCTTCGACTACCAAATAAGGTATTACGCCCATCTTTTCCACAGCAGCGGCAAGACCTATAGAAGCCCCCAAGCTATCGAAATCCGCCTCTTGATGTCCCATAATTATAACATTTTTTGCTTCTAAAATCAGATTTTGAAGAGAGTGGGCCATAACCCTGGTTTTTACCTTTGTCCTTTTTTCCGGGGCCTGGGTTTTGCCGCCGTAAAACCATACCTTATCCGGGCTCTTTACCACTGCCTGGTCTCCACCCCGACCTGTGGCTAATTCTAAAGCTAAAGTAGCTAATCTTCCCAAATCGATTAAACTTTCCCCTAAAACACCAAAACCCATACTCAAGGTAATTGGATTTTGATCGGTAGTTACGTTTCTGACTTTATCCAGAATGGCAAACTTACTGTCCATTCCTTGGCCCAAGGCTTCCCAGGTTAAGAAGACTAGGTACCTGTCCTCAGCAAATTTTTTAAGAAAAGCATCCCGCTCTTGGGCCCAGTCTCCGATTAACTTATCAACTTCGGCCAAAACCAACGGTTTTTTCTCTTCTTCAATGGACTCCAGCACTTCAGGGTAGTTGTCTACTTGAATAATGCCCAAGACCATTCCTTCTACCAGATTTTTATGTACAAAAACGGCTTGTTCGGTAATGTCCTTTAAAAAGACCAGCCTTAGATCAGAATCTAACGGTAAAATATTTACTTGATAAATTTTATCCTTAATACTTATTTCCTGGGTTAAAGAACCTTGGATAGAAGAATGCTTTCTAAACTGTAAACCGGGCAAATAACGGTCTAATTTTCCGGTGAGAAATTCTTTACGGTCAATAATCTTTTTAAACTGTAAGTTACACCAGACTATTTCCTGGTTACTGTTAAGGACAACTATCCCAACCGGCAATTTGTCTAAAACTTTTTTTTCTAAATCCGTCGTCTTTTTTCTTCTTTCTTTTAAAATTGAAAAATAATAGATATAAGTTAAAAGGGAAATCACTAAACCTAATATTAAAGAGCCGGATAAAGAAAAAAAGTTTTCAAAAATTATTACAAATAAAATCCATAATACTAAGCCTAAAAATACATCCCTTAATCCCGGGGGCATTTGCCCTTCCCCCCTTAGGAAGATTTTCCGTCTGAACTTAGTTTCCTAAAATCCAGAACCAGATCAAACATACCTATAAACATAATGATTAAGGCAGCTATGTGAAACATCAATACCCCTAGCGTAATTAGTAATAACCTGCTAAAAGTAGTTAATTTGAATTTCTTAAAGTAAAAGGAAATCACGGATAACCCCAAGACCAAAAGTAAAAGGCTATACCCTATCATGATATTTTTTCCTGCAATAGTAAAAAAATTCATTTGATAAATGTCGCCAAGCAAGTAACTGCCCCAACCTATAATTAACCCCCAAATAACATACCAGGACACACGCCATTGAGAAAAAGGAGGAAATCCAGGGCTTTTATAGCCTAATTTATTTAGAACAGACCTTGCCACCAGAAAATTAACAAAAGCCGTAAACACACTGCCCACAAGCAGTACAGAAGGTAAAACGCTCAAGAAACTATTGACCATAAGAGTCATGATCCTTCTTAATTCTTCTTTACTGATACCCTGACTTTCATATTGTTCTAACAGGCCGGATTCTTCATAAATCCTAATCACCTGGTCAATAGATTGATAAATAACCTCTTTTTGTTCTGCTAAATCAATTTGACCGATTACCATAATTAAAAATATATTTAAAACCATAGTGGCGATAGCAATAATAGTTCCTGCCCCTAAAATCTTACCGGCGCTTTTTTTATTTTTAAACATAACACCGTAAACCAGGGCTAAAATCATAAATTGTAGATAAAACCCAACCCCTACAATGGGTCCGGCCAGGAAACTAACCAATAAAAAGGCGGTTATGGAGGCCAATACACCTGTAAATAAATTATTACGTACAATAGCTACAATTATAGGAACGGCCACCACAAAAAAAGCCAAGGTTCCGGCAATAGGAAGATATGTACCGATAAAGGCAAGAATAGCCGAAATTCCTGCTAACAGCGCACCTTCCAAAAGGGGTCTGGGGGAAGTGGTGTTGGACAAAATATTCACCTCACGACTTTACTGTATTTTATAAAAAAATTCTTAAAGTCCTTAAATAAAATTTTAACATAAATAGACAGTTAGTGGCTAGTAAATTCGCACTCCGGCCGACGTCCTATCAGCCGGTCAGCTTTTATTGCTTCGGCTTCGCTCTCTTTTAGACTTACCTTTATCTATGTTAATCCGTGTCCAACAGTGTTTATCCGTGGTTTATAATTCTATATAAAAAAAAGGAGCAAAGCGCTCCTTTTTTTTATTCTGTTGTAAATGGTAGTAAAGCCATAATTCTTGCTCTTTTAATGGCTGTGGTTAATTGTCTTTGATGTTTTGCACAGTTTCCGGAAATTCTACGGGGCAAAATTTTTCCCCGTTCAGTTATATATTTTTTCAGTCTGTTTACGTCTTTATAATCGATATTTTCTATTTTATCGATACAAAAAGCGCAAACTCTTTTGCGTGATCGGCGACCACGGTCTCGCTTAACCACTATCTATTTACCTCCTTTTTAAAACGGAACATCATCATCAAACCTTACCTCTTGACTGCCAAAAGTAGAAAAAGGATCAATTTGTTCTAGCTCAGTATCTGTGTTTTTAGATTTATCAAGAAAACGTACAGTTTCAGCTACAACTTCTGTAACCCAGCGTCTTTGTCCATCCGATGTATCATAAGTACGTACCTGTAGACGACCGTCAACAGCAATTAAACGGCCTTTATTTAAGTATTTGGCACAGGTTTCCCCTGCTTTTCGCCAAACAACAATAGGTATAAAATCCGTATCCCGTTCACCTTGTTGGTTAGTAAAAGGCCTGTCAACAGCAAGAGTAAAGGTCGCCACGGCTACACCGCTAGGTGTATAACGCAATTCAGGGTCTTTTGTTAAGCGGCCTATTAGGATAACTCTATTTAACATGGGAACACTCCCCTCTCTCCCAATAAATCGAGAGTGTTGTTACTCCTCAATTTTACTGATTAGGTGACGCATAATTTCATCAGAAATCTTCATCACCCGATCTAATTCACTAGCAACCGCCGGCTCACTGTTAAATTGGATAAGTGTATAAATACCTTCCCGGTATTTATTAGCGATTTCATAGGCTAATTTGCGTTTTCCCCACTTATCTACTTTAACAATTTCGCCACCTTCTGTTTGAATCAGATTAGTATACTTTTCAATAATTGTATCTACCTGTTCCTCTTCAAACTCAGGTTTTACGATAAATAACACTTCATATGGTCGCATAGTGTCTTCACCTCCTCCCTTTGGACTAGCGGCCCTATCTTTTAGATAGAGCAGGGATACATCAAGTAATTATAACAGATTTAGTTTAAGGTGTCTAGCTGTTTTCGGTTTCTCCGGCTTGCCTCAAAATTTTTTTAACCGCTTTTTCAAATTTCACTCTGGTTATCCAGGTCTGACGACCACATTTTAAACATTTTATCCTAAAGTCAGCACCGGTCCGCATTACTTCCCATTCATCACTACCGCAAGGATGCTGTTTTCTGGTTTTGACAATGTCACCTACTTGAAAAGGAATAGGCATAAAGATCACCTCCTATTTACGAACCCAGTTAACCGTAATCGGGATTTTCGCGTCTTCAAT
>DGEF01000118.1 GCA_002385805.1 Peptococcaceae bacterium UBA3933 | reverse complement strand
GACTGTTTTTCTCATAGTGATAGGCTTTTTAATCTTATTGAAAGTTAATCCCCAATTAGCTACACGGCAGTTGTTATGGATAATTATGGGGTGTTTTATTTGCTTAATAAGTCTCACTTTCTTAAAATATTTTTCTCATGACTTTGTTTTAAAGGCTAAATTTAAATGGTTATTTTTAACTATATTTCTTTTAAGCACACCTTTAATTTGGGGAATTGAGGTTAGCGGAGCCACCAGTTGGTTGGAGATATGGGGATTAAGGTTTCAGCCGGCAGAAGCCGCAAAATTAAGTTTTTCAGTCTTTTTAGCCAGCTGGTTTAAGGATAATCAGGAGAAAAGAATTTTAGCCGGTTGGCCTGTGTGGGTGAGTACATTTCTTTGTCTAGCTTTATTAGTGCTCCAACGTGACTTAGGGACAGGTTTAGTTTTTTATCTGGTATTTTTAGTTTTTCTTTACGTAAGTTCAGGTAAATTAAAGGGACCAATCTTAGGATTAATTTTCTTAGTTTTTGGTGGCTTATGGGCTTATTATTATTTCCCTCATGTTGAAAATAGAATTTTAGCCTGGCTTAATCCCTGGTCAGAACCCCATCGTGGTGGTTATCAGATCATCCGGTCCCTTTTCGCTTTAGCCAATGGTGGAATTTTCGGGGTAGGGTTGGGAGGAGGACTTCCGCAGATGATCCCCGAAGCCCATACGGATTTTATCTTTTCCGCATTGGGTGAGCAATTAGGTTTATTAGGAAGTACAGGGGCTATTCTTATCTATATATTCTTTCTTCATTTTAGTTTGCAAAGGGCTCAATCTATACCTACTATCGGGAGTAGATTGTTGGCTGTTGGCTTAACCTCTTTAATTATCATCCAGACCCTCATAATCATGGGCGGAGTATCTAAATTGATACCTTTAACCGGTCTGCCCTTACCTTTTATGAGTTATGGCGGTAGTGCCATTGTAAGTAATTTTGTTTTATTAAGCATTATTCTGTGGCTAGAAAGAGGTCAGGGTGCTGTAGAATTAACACATAAAATAAGGATCATCAAATTAAAAAAACTGTTATTTTTCCTTTTTCTTATTTTAGTAATTAATCTTTCTTTTTGGCAGGTAATTAAGGCTCAGGACTTAAAAGAAAATCCAGAAAATCCTCGTTGGGGTTTAATAGAGAAATTAACCGCCAGAGGAACAATCTATGATTCCCAGGGTGGTATTTTAGCCGGTTCATCCTCAAATTCCACAGAAAGATATTATCCCTTGAAAGATTCTGCTGCCCATTTAGTTGGCTATATTTCAGCAATTTACGGAAAAGCCGGTTTAGAAAATACCTTAGAACACTATTTATTAGCTATTCCTGATTTAAAATCAGGTATTCTACCAGTTAATAGACAAGGTTGGAATGTTCATACAACAATCAACCCTCGTTTACAACAGCTGGCGGGGGAACTTTTACAAAATAAGAAAGGGGCTATCGTTGTTCTAGAGGTAGATACTGGAAATATATTGGCTCTAGCCTCTGGTCCAAGCTTTAATCCTAATGAGTTAACAAAATACTGGAATGAACTTCAGGATAATGAAACTGGTGTTTTTGTAAATCGAGCCACTCAGGGTCTGTACCCTCCAGGTTCTGTTTTCAAAATTTTAACCGGAACGGTTCTTTTGCAATTAAAACCTGAAGTTTTAAAAGATAAAACACATCTTCCTCAGGAAATTCTAGTAGAAGGTTATAAAATAAAAGATATGGTTTATCGACCTTTTTTATCTTTTCAGGAAGCTTTGGGTTATTCTAGTAACGTATTTTTTATTAAACATTTTTTAGATTTTAATTGGGAAGAAATTAATTTAGCTTTGGAAAAAAGCTTTCAAATAAATAATGATTTTTCTACTTTAGGTTTATCAGTTGCCCAGGCCAGTTTAGGTCAGGTTATTGATCAGCCTGATTTTGCAGCTACTGTTATCGGACAAGGAGAAGTATTGGTTACACCGCTACATATGGCTGTATGGGCCGGAGCAATTGCCAACGGGGGAACGATGTTAAAACCCCGTATTGTAGATAAAATAGTAAGTTCTGATGATGTTGTTATCATGAAAACTGGGCTTGAGGTAATGGCGCAGGTGTGTTCGCAGGATATAACTCAGGAAATATTAAAAGGATTGGCCTTTACCGTTGAACAGGGAACTGGTACGAGAGTGCAAATTCCAGGAGTTAAAGTCGGCGGTAAAACCGGAAGTGCAGAAAATATTCAAGGACCTCCTCATGGTTGGTTTGTAGGGATTGCCCCTCTGGATAAACCCAAGTATGTAGTAGTTGTCATAATAGAAAACGGTGGGTCTGGTGGGGATAGTGCCGCCCCTGTTGCGAGAAGGTTATTAGAGGCTGCTTTAGAGTAAAGAGGTGGGAGCATGATAGGCAAAAAGTTAGGAAATAGATATGAGGTACTAGCTTTAATAGGTGGAGGCGGAATGTCTCTCGTTTACCAGGCTAAAGATACATTTTTAGACCGTATTGTAGCCCTTAAGGTTTTACGAGAACAATTTACCAGTGATATTGAATTTGTTCGGCGTTTCCGCCGTGAAGCTCAAGCGGTAGCCAAGCTGTCTCATCCAAATATTGTTAGCATTTACGATGTTGGTCAAGATGGCGAAATTCATTATTTAGTAATGGAGTACATAAAAGGAAAAACCCTGAAAGAAATCATCTTAGAACAGGGTCCTTTAGAGTTGGCAGAAATTATAGACATAGCTAAACAAATCTGTGATGCTTTAGAGCATGCCCATGAAAATTCTATTATTCATCGTGATATTAAGCCACATAATATTTTGATAACCAGAGGTAAAAGAGTAAAGGTAACTGATTTTGGTATTGCCAGGGCGGCAACCAATATTACTATGACCCATACTAAAGATATAATCGGTTCTGTTCATTATTTTTCTCCGGAACAGGCTAAAGGAGAGATAACTGGTGAAAAATCAGATATTTATTCTTTGGGAATAGTCCTCTATGAAATGGTTACGGGTAGGTTGCCTTTTGAAGGGGATTCTCCCATTAGTATAGCCTTAAAGCACATTCAAACAGAACCGGAACCACCATCTACTTTTAACCCTTCTATTCCTGACAGCTTAGAGAAAATTATTTTAAAAGCAATCCAAAAAGATCCTCAAAAACGTTATGATAATGTAGGTAGCCTACGTTTGGAATTGGTGTCTTCTTTATTGGATAATGTTGTCGGTCAACCGATTAAATTTCCGGAAAGTGTTATAGAAAATAAACAAAGTGAAAAAGGAGTATCCGAGGATACTTTGGTATTTAACGATAAAAATGTTTTGCCCAATACAGAAGAAAAAAATGGGGAAAGCATTATAGAAGATAAAAAAGTAGGCAGAAAAATAAAACCTGCCGGCTGGGTTTTAATAATTCTTATTGGTTTATTATCATTTGCCGGTGGGTTTTGGGGTATAAGCACTCTTTTCTTTAAAGAAGAGGTTATTGTTCCCAATATTATAGATCTTTCTACAACAGAAGCCCAGCGGATACTAAAAGAAAAAGATTTAAAAATGGAGGTTGTTAAGGAAATTTTTCATAAGGAAATAGCTGAAGGAAAGATTGTTAGTCAGGATCCTCTGCCGGATACAAAAACAAAAGCGGGACGGGTTATTCAGGTAGTAGTTAGTAAAGGACCTGAATTGGTTTCTGTCCCTAATGTTGTAGGAAGTCATTATATAACGGCTGATGTCAGTCTTACCAATGCGGGTCTTCTTGTGGGGGAAATAAAACAGGAGTATAGCTCAGAATACGATAAGGATTTTGTGATCAGACAGGACCCGAAAGCCGGTGAAATGATAACCGAAAAAAGCAAGGTAAACTTAGTATTGAGTAAAGGCCCTGAACCTGTTAATATACCAATGCCTTCTGTGATAAATATGAATTTAACGGAGGCTACCGAGGAATTACAAAAGTTAGGTTTGTCAGTAGGAGAAATAACTCGAAAGGAAAGTAACTTATATTTAAAAAATGTTGTAATGGAACAGGATCCAGCCCCGGGTCAGGAAATTTTGCAAGGCTCAGAGGTTAAACTGGTTGTAAGTGATGGACCTGGTCCTACAGCCCAGGCGGCTAATGTTAAAGTAAACATGTATCAAGGAGGAATTGTTAGGATAGACGTTAAAGATGTAACTGGTACCAGGACTGTCTATGAAAAAGCTCATAGCCGCGGTGAGGTATTTGTGCGAACTGTTGAATACTACGGGCAAGGAGTTATTACTGTATATATAGACGGTAAAAAAGTCAGTGAACAAGAAGTTTCATAAGCAACGCTCTAGGCAACCAGTCACAAATCAGGAGGTATTTGATGAAAGAAGGCATAATCCTTAAAGGATACAGTGGATTTTATTACGTTAAAACTCAAAATCAGGTTTATGAATGTTCTTTAAGGGGAAAAAATCGTATAAAAAAAGTTAAGTTTTTGCCTGGTGATAGGGTAAAAATTTCAATTATAAACGAGAATAAAGGTGTTATCGAAGAATTATTGCCCCGTAAAAATGAGTTAATCAGGCCTCCTTTGGCAAATATAGAACAGCTTATTATTGTTAGCTCTTTAGCTAACCCTGAGCCGGATTTATGGCTAATTGACCGTTTAACAGTATTGGCATTGTGGAATAAGGTAAATCCCATCATTTGTTTTAATAAGGCGGATTTGGTCAGCGAAAACCAAATTGAAGAATTACTTAAGATTTACCGACAAGCAAATTTCATTACCATTGTTTCCAGTGTAAAAAACGGTCAAGGCTTAGCAGATTTAAAATCAGTTTTAAAAGATAAAATTTCTGCTTTTTCTGGACCTTCAGGTGTAGGTAAATCCAGTTTGTTAAATGCATTACAACCTGGTCTAAAATTAACAACAGGCCAAATTAGTAAAAAATTAAAAAGGGGTAAACATACCACACGGCACGTTGAATTATTATCTCTGGATTTCGGTGGGGTTGTTGCTGATACCCCTGGTTTTAGTTCTTCGAATTTGCCTTCAGATATTCTGCGGGAAGAATTGGCCTTTTTATTCCCGGATTTTGAACCTTTTCGCAGTGATTGCAAATTTAATACATGTTTACATAAAGAAGAACCTAATTGTGCTGTAAAAAAAGGTGTAGAAGAAGGAAAAATACCTGTAAGTAGATATGAAAATTATATAGCATTTATAGAAGAGGTCATTAAACAGGAGAGGAGTTATTAACTTGTTAAAAATTGCCCCATCCTTATTATCTGCAGATTTTAGTTGTCTAAAAGATGAGATACAAAGCATTGAAAAAGCCGGTGCCGATTGGCTACATTTAGATGTTATGGACGGTCATTTTGTACCGAATATTACATTTGGGCCATTAATAATTAAATCTCTTAGGTCCCAAACGGATCTTTTTTTTGATACACATTTAATGATTTCCAATCCTGATCAATATATAGAGGATTTTGTGCGTGCAGGTTCCGATTTAATAACCGTTCATGCTGAGTCGACTTTACATTTACACCGGACCATTCAAAAAATAAAAGCCTTAGGAGTCAAAGCTGGTGTAGCTTTAAATCCTGCTACCCCTTTAAGTTTAATTGATTATGTCTTGGAGGATATTGACCTAGTTTTAGTTATGAGCGTTAATCCCGGGTTTGGCGGACAAAAATTTATTCCGGCTGTTCTGCCGAAAATTGAGAAACTCAGTGAAATAATTAAAGTAAAAGGTTTATCTATAGAAATTCAGGTAGATGGGGGAATAAATATTGAAACCGCTCCTTCCGTTTATAAAAGTGGGGCCAGTGTTTTAGTAGCCGGCTCTGCAGTTTTTGGCAGTTCTGATCGTAAAAAGGTAATTGCCGATTTAAAAAAAGTAGCTGATATTAATTGACAGATTATCCTTTATTAAGTATGATAGAAAACAGGAAAAGTAAATAAATTTTTTACTCTTTCGGGGTTAGGTGAAATTCCTTACCGGCGGTAAAGCCCGCGAGCCTTTTTCAAGGCAGGATCCGGTGAAATTCCGGAGCCGACAGTTAAAGTCTGGATGGGAGAAAGAGGATTTTTAATGACCATTATTTTTATGCTTTCTTTTTGCATTTTACCCCGAAGTTATGTAACTTCGGGGTTTAAATTTTTAGTGGCTAGCTATTAGTGGCTGGTGGCTGGTTTAGTGACTGGTGACTAGATTTATTAACCACGGATTAACACGGATGGACATTGATTATCATTAATAATTCGCCTGACGGCGAAGGTTAAGGTTGAGTTAGGGTTAATTTTTGGGTCTTAAATCAGAATTGTTCCATCTCCTTAGCCTTAACCTTAAATATTATGTTTAGATAGGGTGACTTGGAAGTATGGAAGTATGGTAGTAAAGTGGCCCATAAAATAAATATAAAAATCAAAAATCCAGGAGATGAGAGTATATGAATACAAAAATTTTGGCGAGAATTGCTTTATTATCTGCTTTTGGTTTCATTTTACAGTTTTTATCTTTTCCTTTACCATTTTTCCCTGAGTATTTACGTTATGATGCTGCCGAAGTTCCGGCTCTGATTGCAGCTTTTGCTATTGGGCCCTGGGCGGGTGTTTTAGTTGATTTTGGTAAAAATGCCCTTTCTTTTTTAATGGGTAATGCCCCTTCCGGATTAATAGGAATTACCGCCAATTTTATAGCCGGAGCCAGTTTTTCTTTTGTGGCAGGTTCAATTTATGCTTTTCATAAAACTAAAAAGACGGCATTATTATCTTTAATCCTTGGTACAATATGTACAACCGTGGTTATGGCTATTGCTAATTACTTTTGGTTGTTACCTTTGTGGGGAATTCCCCAAAACAGTATTTTACCTTTATTAACAGCTTCTATAATTCCCTTTAACTTATTTAAAGCCAGTTTAACCAGTCTATTCACTTTTGTTATGTATAAAAAAGTAAAAGTTTTCTTTGAGCCGGAGTTGCAACCTAAAAAGGAAGCTTTTGTTGAAAAATAAATTTACTGTAATTCCAATAGTAAATAGGTGCAATTTTAGATATAATAATATTCATGATTGTAGTTTAATACAAATTTAAGGCATAAACCTGTTACTAGT
>DGEF01000043.1:11055-21205 GCA_002385805.1 Peptococcaceae bacterium UBA3933 | reverse complement strand
AGATGTGTAATAAGAGACAGGGGTTACGGTATTACCGAAAGGAGAGTAGGTGGGAAAATGATTATTTTATTGAAATTGCGGAATTTAGCTCTTTTTGCTCTGTTAGTTTTGTCTCTTTCCTTTATTTATATAGGGTATACCGGTTTTGGTGATAATGGACAGGTAGCTGAGGAATTTACGGAAAAGGATCTCCCCTTGGTAGAAGAAATAGTTGTAGAAGAGGAAGAAGACAAAATGATGCTAGAACCAGAGACGGTAGAACCAGTTTTTACTTTAGCCGATGAAGAAAAAATTGAAACTATTAAGGAAATAGATAATTATTTTGTTAACTTTCGGATGGAACGAGAAAGAAAAAATGCTTCCCAAATTGAAATATTAAAGGAAACAGTAAATAACCCTAATTCTTCTCCTGAGATGATTAAAAAAGCCCAGGAAGAGCTTCTAAAAATTTCTGAAAAGCTGTCTTTGGAGATGCAAGCAGAAAATTTATTAAAAGCCAAAGGTTATGAAGAAACGGCAGTAATCATCCAAGGTGATAAGACAACGGTAGTCATAAATAAATCCGACCTGGATGAGAAGGATATTGCCAGAATTGGAGATTTAATGGTTAGGTCAACCGGTTGTAATATAGAGGGGGTGGCTATTATTCCTTTAACTGGCGGTAAATAACAATTTTTTTTAAATCATGAATAAAAAGGTTTCTATTTTTATAAATTGAGGAATAATATGAATAGATTTGTTTTTTATTTAATAAATTGCTAAGGTTTGGTATAATAAGATATAGTTTATCTAGCTGTTACATAGTATACTTTTTTTAAAAAAGGAGTGAACCCTTTTATGGAAGAGATGATTAATAATACTGATAGTTTAATGTCAAATGAATTAGGTTCGGTAAAAATTGCTGATGAGGTAGTTGCAATTATTGCTGGTTTAGCCGCAACGGAAGTAAAAGGCGTAGCAGGGATGAGCGGTGGCGTATCCGCCGGAATTGTAGAAATGTTAGGACGAAAAAATTTAGCCAAAGGGGTTAAAGTTGAGGTCGGGGAAAAGGAGGCAGCCGTTGATTTATCAATTATAGTCGAATTTGGTGCCCGAATTCCTGATGTGGCACAACAAATTCAGAAAAATGTTAAAAACTCAATTGAAACAATGACTGGATTAAAAGTTGTAGAAATTAATATTCATGTACAAGGTGTTGCTTTTGAAAAAGCTGAAACAAAAAATGAAGAGGCAGGTCAAAGGGTAAAATAACTTATAGTAGACGAGTGGACATGAGTATAGTTCTACTCGTCTATTATCTTTGAAAGGAGAAATAGGCATGAAAACAGAACGAATTTTTACGTTTTTGTTTGGGCTTATCCTACTTCTTATTTCCCTATTAGCCGTTTTGATGACTGTTAGTGGGACAACCATTCTTGATTATTTAGAGAACTTTTTGAGAGGAACAAACGAAAGATTACTTTTAGGTATCATAGGGGTTATAGGTATTTTATCCGGTTTGTTCATTATAAGGAAGACTTTTAAAGTTCCGGAACCAACTCAAACAGAGGTTATAGTTACTTCCTTAGGCCAAGTTAAGATAACCATAAGTACATTGGAAAGCATGGCCAATAAAGTAGCTCGGCAGATTACCGGTGTCAGAGAAACTTTGACTAAAGTTAAGTCAACACCTGGAGGCATAGCAATTTTTATGCAGGTAAGTCTAACACCTGAAATTAATATTCCTGAGGTAACTTCCCAAATCCAAAATGAACTTAAGGAATACTTTGCAAAAGTAGCGGGCATAGAAGTGGAAGAGGTAAGAATTTTGGTGACTAAGTTAAATGAAGCAAAAAATAAACCTGAAAAAAGTCGCTTGCAATAGGTGGAGGGAGGTAGGATAAAAAGTGTTGGAAAAAATTCTAACGGAACTTGTGACCCATCATTGGGGTAAGACGTTGGGAATCCTACTTGGTTTGTTATTTGGCATTTTAGTAATTTTTATTGGATTATTGGAAACTGTATTTATAACGATTTGTATCTTTATTGGTTATCTCGTTGGTAAACGATTGGATGAAAACGATAGTTTTTATGAGCTGATTAATAAATATTTCAGGGATAAAGGGTAAAGGAGGCATTTTTTTTGAAGCGTAGGTTAGCCAGGGAGACAGCTTTTCAAACAATTTTTCAAATAGATGTGGGCAAAAATAGTCCTGAAGAAGCCTTAACCCAAAGATTACAACAAGTTTTATTGGGTGAATCAGAAAAGGATTTTTGCCGTCGACTAGTTAAAGGAACTTTAGAAAATCTCCAGGAAATCGATAAAAAAATACAGCAATATGTTGTAGATTGGAAAATTGAGAGAATGCCTAGTGTTGACCGAAATCTATTGCGAATGGCCATTTTCGAAATGATGTATTGTGAAGACATCCCTAATAAAGTAGCTATAAATGAAGCTATTGAATTGGCTAAGATTTTTGGTTCCGAAGAGTCGGCAAAATTTATTAATGGAGTATTAGACCGGTTATTAAAAGAGTTAGGTGAATAGTATGGACTTATTCCTAGGGGTTGACACCAGTAATTATACAACATCTCTGGCCTTAACTAATGAAAAAGGTGAATTGGTTAAAGATTGTCGAAAAGTTTTAGAAGTTAAATTAGGTGAAAAGGGTTTAAGACAGTCGGAAGCATTCTTTCAACATGTTAAATACTTGCCACTGCTATTTGCGGAGATTTTTGATAAGATAGAAAAAGAAAATCTTAGGGCTATAGCTGTAAGTACAAAACCTAGACCGGTAACAGGCTCATATATGCCCGTTTTTCTTGCAGGAAAGAGTATGGCTGAAATAGTGGCTAAGTCTCTAAGCATACCTATTATTGAGACAACCCATCAAGAAGGGCATATTATGGCCGGCCTTTGGTCTTCCGGATTACCTTTAGTAAAGGAATTTTTAACTGTCCATATTTCTGGAGGAACAACGGAAATTTTAAAAGTACAGGTGAAAAATAGTGATGTATTGAAATTTAATATCGAAAAACTAGGTGGTACTACGGATTTACATGCCGGCCAATTTGTGGATCGGATTGGTGTTCGGATGGGCCTAAGCTTTCCTGCCGGGCCTAAATTGGAACTATTAGCTCAAGAAAGTACTAATCCCTGCCGGCTTCCGTTGGCTGTAGACGGTTTAAAAGTAAGTTTTTCCGGGCCGGAAAGTCATGCTCAACGTTTATTAAATAAAGGTGAAAATTATGCTGATGTGGCCAGAGGAGTAGAAATATGTCTCTTGAAGTCGTTACAAAAGATAATTGAGAATGCTCATGCTGACACAAAAATTGATGTATGTTTATTAGTCGGAGGGGTTGTCAGTAATCAATATATAAGGTCCGGTTTAAGCACCGGTTTGCAAAGAAAAGGGAAAAATTTTGACCTTTATTTTGCCAGTCCAAGATTTAGTAGTGATAATGCTGTAGGGGTAAGCCTTATTGCAAAAAGTATATTTACTAAGGGAGGTATTACCAATGAATAAGATAATAAAACAGGAAAAACTGGCTGAGAATCTTTTTCTGCTAGAAGTTGAGGCACCTCAGTTAGCACGAAAAGCGAAAGCCGGTCAATTTGTAATTGTCAGAATTTCGGAAAAAGGAGAGAGAATCCCCTTAACTATTGCTGATTATGATCTTAATGCGGGCACCATCACTTTAATTTTTCAAGTAGTTGGACTTACTACCAAAAAAATGAGTTTATTAAAAACCGGTGATTATCTTTTAGATTTAGTCGGTCCTTTAGGTGAACCCAGTGAAATAGAAAATTACGGTACAGTTGCTTGTATCGGCGGTGGAGTTGGTATTGCGCCAATTTATCCCATAGCCAGGGCTTTAAAGAAAGCCGGTAATAAAGTTATTTCTATTATAGGTGCCAGAAATAAAGATTTGCTATTTTGGAAAGACAAGATGGCCGAAGTCAGCGATGAACTTTTAATTGCTACCGATGACGGCAGTGAAGGCCATAAAGGTTTTGTTACCGATGTCTTAAAAGAGGTCATGACCAAAAACTCCTTGGAGCGAGTTTGGGCAATTGGACCCATGATCATGATGAAAAACGTGGCCGAAGTAACCAGACCTGAGAAAATAAAAACTATTGTCAGCCTAAATCCCATTATGGTTGATGGCACCGGGATGTGTGGAGCCTGTCGGGTTTCCGTTGGTGAAGAAACAAAATTTGCCTGTGTGGACGGTCCCGAATTTGATGGTCATCAAGTGGATTTTAATCTAGCTATGCGCAGGGCAGCTTTCTATAAGGATAAGGAAAAATTAGCCCTTGAACATTATAATTGTCAATGCGGAGGAGGTAGCTGTAAATGCCAGTAAAAAAACCTCGTAATCCTATGCCTAGCCAGGATCCCAAGGAAAGAAAACAAAATTTTAGAGAAGTAGCTTTAGGGTATGATGAACAAACTGCTCAAAGGGAAGCTGAAAGGTGTTTGCAGTGTAAAAATCCTTTATGTAAACAAGGCTGTCCCGTAGAAGTGGATATCCCTGAATTTATTAAAGAAGTAGTTGCAGGTAATTTTCAAAAAGCTGCTGAAATAATAAAAAACAAAAATAATTTGCCTGCTATTTGTGGCCGGGTTTGTCCCCAGGAAAGTCAATGTGAATATAAATGTATATTAGGTAAAAAAGGTGAACCGGTGGCTATCGGCAGGCTGGAAAGGTTTGTAGCTGACTGGGAAGCCCAAAAAGTTACATCGGAAATAAATCCTGTAGAATCTACCGGGAAAAAAGTAGCCGTTATTGGGGCAGGACCTGCGGGTTTAACCTGTGCCGGTGATTTAGCCAAATTAGGTCATGAAGTTACTGTTTTTGAAGCACTGCATACTCCTGGAGGAGTTTTAATGTATGGTATTCCCGAATTCCGTCTGCCTAAGGCAGTAGTTAAACGGGAAATTGAATATATTGAAAAATTAGGAGTAAAAATTCTCACTAATACTGTTATTGGTAAAATGTACACCATTGATGAATTAATGAAAGAAGAAGGTTTTGACGCAGTATTTATCGGTACCGGTGCAGGCTTACCATATTTTATGAATATTCCAGGGGAAAATCTGAACGGTATTTATTCAGCCAATGAATTTTTAACTAGGACTAATCTAATGGGTGCATATGATTTTCCGCATACTGATACACCTATTAAGGTGGGGAAAAAAGTAGCCGTAATCGGAGCAGGTAATGTGGCAATGGATGCTGCAAGGACTGCTTTGCGTTTAGGTGCTGAAGAGTCTTATATTGTATATCGACGTTCTCGGGCTGAAATGCCGGCGAGAAGAGAAGAAATTGAACATGCCGAAGAAGAAGGAGTTAAGTTCCATTTACTGATCAGCCCAATAGAATTTAAGGGTGATGAAAATGGAAACGTAACAAAAATGGTTTGTCAAAGATTTGAATTAGGGGAACCTGATGCCTCCGGCAGAAGGAAACCTGTAGCCATTCCCGGTTCTGAATTTGAAATGGAAATAGATACGGTGGTTATGGCCATTGGACAAGGACCTAATCCTTTAGTACCCGCAAGCACTCCCGACCTGGAATTAACTAAAAAGGGAAATATTATAGCTGACCCTGAAACCGGTTCAACCTCAAAACCAGGAGTTTTTGCCGGTGGAGATATTGTTACAGGGGCAGCAACGGTAATTTTAGCTATGGGAGCAGGTAAAAAAGCGGCCAGAGCCATTCATGATTATTTAACTAATAACAGCTAAACAGTTAGCAAAAAGTTAGGTGCACATAAATGTCTATAAATATAAATTTTTTTACAGTAAAAGAAGTTAACATGTATATAAAGAATCTCCTTCAAGGGGATTCTTTATTGGCAAATATATGGGTTAAGGGAGAAATATCTAATTTTAAAGCACATAGTTCCGGGCATCTTTATTTCACTTTGAAGGATGAATCAGGAACTCTTAGATGTGTTATGTTCAGGAGTAGGGCACAAAGGCTGCAATTCCAACCTACTCATGGGATGGAAGTTCTTAGTCGAGGCTATGTATCTGTTTTCGAGCGCGACGGTCAATATCAGTTATATGTAGAGGAAATGTTGCCTGCAGGTGCGGGAGCTCTCCATTTGGCCTATGAACAGCTAAAAGAAAAATTAAGTAAGGAAGGACTTTTCGACCAAACAAAAAAGAGGCCCCTTCCTTTTCTGCCCCAATCCATAGGTATTGTTACATCTTTAACCGGTGCGGCACTAAAAGATATGTTGACAATTATTAAAAGACGTTTTCCCGGAGTTACAGTTTTGATAGTGCCGGCTATAGTTCAGGGAAAAGAGGGGCCCCCTTCTATTTGCCGGGCTCTGGATAGGGTTTACCAGGAGCCGGTGGATGTAGTGATCGTAGGGCGTGGCGGTGGTTCCTTAGAAGAATTATGGTGTTTTAATACAGAGGAAGTTGTTCGAAAAATCAGTGAAAGTCCCATACCTATTATCAGTGCTGTCGGTCATGAAACAGATTTTACTTTAGCCGATTTGGCCGCCGATTGTAGAGCGGCAACTCCTTCTATGGCTGCGGAGTTAGTAGTTCCCATAAAAGATGAATTGTTTTTCAAACTTAATCAGTTACAAAATAGATTAAACAGAAGTATTACTAATTATCTGGCTCAGGAACGTCAACGGGTTGAATTCGCAGCTTACAGGCCAATAATGCGGGATCCTTTCCGATTATTAACAGGATTTCAACAAGAAATGGATAATTTACTAACCAGGTTGACCCAAGCAGGTAAAAATAAGATAATTGACGAACAAAGCCGGATAAATTTATTAGCTGGCAAACTAGATGCCTTAAGTCCTTTGAAAACCATGGCTAGAGGTTATGCTCTTTGCTTTAAAGAAGACGGTGTTTTAATTAATTCAGTAGAGCAGGTTGAAGTAGGTGAGACTATTAAGGTATCTTTGAAAAAAGGCAATTTAACTTGCTTGGTTCGGGAGAAAGAGGAGGGCTAGGATGGAAAAAAAACTGACTTATGAGGAAGCTGTCGCTAAACTGGAACAGATAGTAGAGCAGCTGGAACAAGGGGAAATCAGCTTAGAAAAATCTGTTGAACTATTTACCGAAGGTATGAATTTGATTAAGACCTGCAATCTTTACTTAAATGAGGCGGAAAGCAAAATAAAAGTACTAGTAAACGGTGAATATCAAGATCTGCAGGCAATCCAGGAGGACTAACATGGAACTGAAAAAATATTTAGATGACAACAGAATATATGTGGAAGAGGCTTTAGATAGGTTATTGCTTTCCGGCTCTACTGAGCCTTCCGTTATTCATGAGGCCATGAGGTATAGTGTATTTGCCGGGGGAAAAAGGTTGCGGCCCATTTTATGCTTGGCTAGTTGTGAAGCAGTTGGTGGTGATAAGAAAACAGTGCTGCCAGTGGCCTGTGCCTTTGAATTTATTCATACCTATTCCTTAATCCATGATGATTTGCCAGCAATGGATAATGATGATTTACGAAGAGGTAAGCCAACAAACCATGTGGTTTTTGGTGAAGCAAACGCAATTTTGGCTGGGGATGCCCTTTTGACTTTTGCTTTTGAGGTTTTATGTGGCTACGGCTTAGAATACTCGGACAAGCAAAAGTATTTACAAGTATGCAAGGAAATTGCCCAAGCCAGTGGAACTTTAGGGATGGTCGGCGGCCAGGTAGTGGACATACTGTCGGAAAACAAACAAATTGACGAAGAAACCTTAAAATTTATTCATCGTCATAAAACAGGTGCTCTAATTAAGGCTCCTGTTCGTGCCGGTGCCATTTTGGGCGGAGGTACTCCAGAGCAGGTAGAAGAACTGACTTGTTATGCTGAAAATTTAGGGTTGGCTTTTCAAATTACCGACGACCTATTAGATGTGATCGGTGATCCTGAAAAACTTGGAAAACCTACAGGCAGTGATGATAAGAACAAGAAAGCCACTTTTCCCAGTATCTTTGGCTTAGAAAAGTCCAGGGAAATGGCCAGGGAGGCGGTAAATAAGGCTTTGGAAGCCCTTAATAATTTCGGAGAGGAAGCCTTGCCTTTAAGACTACTGGCCGAGTATTTATTAATAAGGGACTGCTAAATTTAAGATATTTACAATAACAAACAAAAAATGGTTGTAGGTCTTGTGTATGGTTGGAAATTATGATATAATTTCCTCCGGTGTTGAAAACGGATGTTCCGCTGTCTTAAATAGTGGGTAAGATAAGAACATCTTGGCGGAAGGAGGGAAATCCCAGTGGACATCATTAAAACAATTGAAGCTGAACAACTTAGAAAAGATATTCCCGATTTTAGACCTGGTGACACAGTCAGAGTTGATGTTAAAGTAGTGGAAGGAAACAGGGAACGTATCCAGGCTTTTGAAGGTGTAGTGATTAAACGCCGTGGTTCAGGTTTAAGTGAAACCTTTACTGTTCGACGCGTAGCTTATGGTGTAGCAGTAGAGCGTTGTTTCCCACTTCACTCTCCTCGAATTGATAAGATCACTGTTTTACGTCGCGGCCGTGTAAGAAGAGCTAAATTATATTACTTAAGAGAAAGATCCGGTAAGGCTGCAAGAATCAAAGAAGCTCGTAGATAATTTGTGGGGACTGATAACTTCAGTCCCTTTTTGCATTATTAAAATTATTTTATAATAAAAATAAATCAGCAAAAAAGATTATTAACCACTAACCTCTATTTATTAGCTGCTAAAACGAGGTGAAAAGATAAATGTCAGAAAAGAAATCTTCTTTAACCATGAAGGAATTAATTGAATCCATTGTTATAGCTATAGTCTTAGCTATAATTATTAGAACATTTTTATTTGAACCTTTTTGGATACCTTCCCGTTCTATGGAACCAACTTTGCAAATCAGTGACCGGATAATCGTTACTAAATTTTCTTACTGGTTATCGGAGCCTAAGCGGGGAGATGTGGTCGTTTTTGAGTACCCTCTAGATACCTCTAAGGATTATGTTAAACGTGTTATAGGGTTACCAGGGGAAAAAATAGAAATTCGTGACAGTAAATTATATATTAATGATATTTTGGTAGAAGAACCTTATTTACCAACTGAATTGCAGTTTCCTGATTTTGGACCTGTAGAAGTTCCGGAAAATGCTTATTTTATGATGGGTGATAATCGAAATAACAGTAGTGATAGTAGAGATTGGGGATTTGTGGAGAGAGAACTTTTAATTGGCAAATCTCAATTTATTTATTGGCCTCTTGATAGAATAGGGAGGGTTAAATAATGCAGGTTCAGTGGTTTCCTGGCCATATGGCTAAAACACGGAGAATAATTCAGGAAAGATTAAAACTAATTGATGTGGTAATAGAAATTGTTGATGCTCGTATCCCCCAAAGTAGTCGTAACCCGTTACTTGATAATTTAATTGAGAAAAAACCCAGGGTGATTATTTTAAATAAAGAAGATTTGGCTGATGAAAAGATAACTAAACAATGGTTAGATTATTTTAATAAAGAGAGTAAATATAAAGCTTTTAAAATTAACTCAACGGTCAAGACAACTAATGTTTTAAAGGATTTAAAAGAAGCCCTTTATCAATTAACTCAGGAAAAGCGAGAACAAAAACGGGCTAAAGGAATTAAAAAAATGGTTATCAGGACAATGGTTGTAGGCATTCCTAATGTAGGAAAAAGCACTTTTATCAATATTGTAGTGGGTAAGAAAGCTGCTAAAACCGGTAATAAACCTGGAGTTACCAGGGGGCAACAGTGGATAAGGTTAGATGAAGATATTGAGTTATTAGATACACCGGGTATCTTATGGCCTAAATTTGAAGACCCGGAGGTGGGGTTTAAATTAGCTATAACGGGAGCCATTAGTGATGATGTTTTTGATGTAGAGACAGCTGCTTTTAAACTTACGGAGTTTTTACTTAGGTTTTACCCTGAATTACTGGCTAAACGTTATAAACTTTCAGAAGAAGATTTAGAAAAACCAACCTTGGAAGTATTTGATCAAATAGGTAAAAAGAGAGGTTGTTTGCTTCCAGGGAATAAGGTAGACTATTTGAAAATAAGTACCTTGCTTATTAATGAATTTAGAGCGGGCAAAATTGGAAGGATAAGCCTGGAAAAACCTGAGTTTAATTAGATTATAGTACTAATTTACTAGGAGGAATTTTTAAGTAAAAGTAGA
>DGEF01000043.1:6194-10955 GCA_002385805.1 Peptococcaceae bacterium UBA3933 | reverse complement strand
ATTTTTAAGTAAAAGTAGAATAGTAATTTATTATGAAAGAGGACATTATGAATTTCACAAATCTGTCAGTAAATGAAATTAATAGATATTTAACAACCCTTAATCAAGAAGAACTGATAAAATGCCTGGCTTTTCTGGCTCATGATAAACGGATTACCGTGCAAAATATAGTAAAAAAGTACCAGCGGCTCATTGACAAAAGGACTAAAGAGCTGGAAAGATGTCGTGCCCTTTGGTCTCTGGAAAAAGAAATCATGGAAAAGGGTTATCGATTTGTTGCTGGTGTTGATGAGGCCGGGAGAGGACCTATAGCAGGACCTGTGGTAGCAGGTGCTGTTATTCTGTCTCCTTTTTGTGTTATTGAGGGTTTAAATGATTCCAAAAAACTTTCTTCATATAAAAGGGAGCAAATTGCTTCAAGAATTAAAGAGGAAGCTTTGGCCTGGGCAGTGGGAGTAGTTGATGCTAAAACCATAGACCGGATAAATATTTTAGAAGCAACCAGGTATGCTATGCATTTAGCAGTGGAATCCCTAAAAATTAAACCTGATTATATTTTGCTTGACGGTTATGAAAACCCTCTGTTTACTATACCTCAAACAGGGGTTATTGATGGGGATGCTCTTAGTGCTTCTATTGCTGCAGCCTCTATTATTGCCAAAGTTCACCGGGATAAATTAATGAATGTCTATGACCGGATTTATCCTGGCTATAATTTTAAACAAAATAAAGGATACGGTACCGTAGAACATCAGCAGGCCTTAGAAACCATAGGTCCATGTCCAATACACCGTCAATCTTTTAAACCTGTGCAAGACAAGCAAAAAGTTTTGGTGGATTAATTCGAACTTTTTTGCTTGTTTCAAAAAAAGAAAAAATTTTAACAAAAACTTGAAGGGAGGGAAAATAAAGAAAATGTTAGTTCAATATGGAATTGTCGGAATTTTATTTTTAGGAGCTCTTGCTTTTGGGGGAGCAGCCATGATTTTATCCCGTTTATTACAACCCCATCGCCCTTATCCTAAGAAATTAGAAACTTACGAATGTGGTATTCCTACTCAAGGACCTACTTGGGTTCAATTTAAAACAAGTTATTTTCTTTTTGGTTTAGTTTTCTTAATATTCGATATTGAAACCATATTTTTATACCCTTGGGCTGTTGAATTCCAGAATTTAGGACTATTTGCTATTATTGAGATGTTTATCTTTTTGATCATTCTTATTATTGGTTTCTGGTATGCCTGGAAGGAAGGTGCTTTAAAATGGCGATAGATAAGGAAAAACAATATTTAACACCTGAGGAATTGGAAAAAAAAGGTGTATTATTAACATCTTTAGACAAACTATTTAACTGGGCCAGAGGTTGGTCTTTATGGCCTTTTCAGTTCGGTTTAGCTTGTTGTGCTATTGAAATGATTTGTGCAACTCAGGCTCGTTTTGACTTGTCCAGGTTTGGTTATGAGGTTTTCAGAAATTCACCTAGGCAAGCAGATGTAATGATTATTGCCGGTACTATTACAGAAAAAATGAGACCTTCCGTGGAAAGATTATATCATCAAATGGCTGAGCCCCGCTGGGTAATAGCATTAGGTAATTGTGCGATTAGCGGAGGACCTTTTGTTGATTCTTATTCTGTGGTACCGGGTGCGGACCAATTTTTGCCTGTAGATGTTTATATTCCGGGCTGTCCACCCCGACCAGAAGCATTAATTCACGGCTTATTGCAACTTAAGGAGAAACTTAATCATCCTGAAAAGGTGAGGTTAAAAAATTATGGAAAATAAAAATTACCAAGCACTTTTAAAAAGTAAATTTGGTGAGAATATATCTTGGTCGGAAGATAAACCAAACCAATTTTATGTAAATGCGGAAATACTACTGGATGTTTTAAAGACTCTTAAAGAAGAAGGATTTGGTTTTTTAGCCGATATTTCCAGCGTTGATTTTAAGGAATATTTTGAAGTAGTTTATCAACTTTTTAGTTTTGTAAATTCAGAACATTTGACCATCAAGGTAAAATTAGATCATGAAAACCCAGCCGTCATTTCCGCAACCAGTTTATGGGAAACAGCAAATTGGTTGGAAAGAGAAGTATTTGATTTGATGGGCATTAGATTTTTGAATCATCCTAATCTTGAAAGAATTTTAACTTGGGAAGGATTTGAAGGCCATCCTTTAAGAAAAGATTTTGTCTGGAAAAGTGGTCGTAATTAAAAGTGGGAGTTGAGGTGGGATAAAAGTGAAAACGGAAACGATTACCTTAAATTTAGGACCTCAGCATCCTAGTACCCACGGGGTGCTGCACGTAGTTATCGAATTAGACGGAGAGACTTGCGTAGGGAGTAAAACTAATATAGGGTATTTGCATCGGGGGATCGAAAAGCTAGCCGAGGGAAAAACATACACACAGGTTATTCCCTATACTGATCGTTTAGACTATTTAGCCGGAATAAGCAATAATTTAACTTATGTTCAAACAGTTGAAAAGTTAATGGGCATTGAGGTTCCGGAAAGAGCTGAATATATCAGGGTTATTCTTGCAGAACTAATGAGAATCGCCAGTCATATGGTAGGCATTGGAATTTATATTATGGACCTAGGTGCGGTAACTGCCGTATTTTATCCTTTTATTCAAAGAGAAAAAGTATTGGATTTGTTAAGTCTAGTGACCGGTGCACGGATGACGTTTAACTATATGCGTATTGGCGGTGTAGCTCAGGATTTACCTGAAGAATTTTTCCCTGCTTTGGAAGAATTTTTGGCTCAATTCCCTAAAGCTATTGAAGAATATCATACCTTAATCGATGAAAACGAAATATTTTTAGCTCGTACAAAAAATATTGGTGTAATCAGTGCAGAGAAGGCTATGAGTTACGGTTTAACGGGACCTAATTTAAGGGCATCAGGTGTCAATTATGATTTGAGAAAAGTAAGACCTTACAGTATTTATGACCGTTTCGATTTTGATGTTCCTTTGGGGACTAATGGAGATTGTTTTGATCGTTATCTGGTGCGAATACAAGAAGTAATGGAAAGCTATAAAATCATTAAACAAGCCTACAAAGAAATCCCTGAAGGACCGGTTATGGCCAAAGTTCCCAGGGTTATTAAACCTCCGGTAGGAGATGTTTATCACCAAACTGAAAACCCTAAAGGTATTTTGGGTTGTTATGTAGTCAGTGATGGTTCTGATAAACCTTATCGTGTACATTTTCGAAGGCCTTCATTTAATAACATTTCTATCTATGATGAAATTTTTATAGGACATAAGGTAGCTGACATTGTAGCCATCTTAGCAAGTTTTGATATTGTTTTAGGTGAGATTGATGCCTAGGGTAAGAAAGGAGTTTTGACCATGGAGTTTTTTGATAATATTTTCGTGATTGCTGCTCAATGGATAAGAGATACC
Organism: Peptococcaceae bacterium UBA3933; assembly: GCA_002385805.1. GTDB lineage: Bacteria > Bacillota > Peptococcia > Peptococcales > BICA1-8 > UBA3933. Next base: position 7,546 of record DGEF01000043.1, on the reverse strand, counting down.
TTGGCTACCTTGGGTTTTACATCTATCTGGATTGAGATGAGTATGGGTGTAGTTTACCTGGTATGTATACTGGGAATATGTACTCTGGCCGCTTTATTTTACGTTCTTTATGAACGAAAGCTGGCCGGTTATATTCAGTATCGTCCCGGTCCAAATAGGTTAGGCCCCCATGGTTGGTTCCAAACAGTAGCTGATGCCATTAAACTTTTAACTAAAGAAGACGTGGTTCCGGCTAATGCTGATAAAGCAATTCATTTATTAGCTCCCCTATTTATTTTTGTGCCTACTGTATTGGCTTTAGCTGTTATACCCTTTGGAAAAGGTATGGCTGCTCTTGATTTAAATTTAGGAATTTTTTATTTAATTGCTGTGACTTCTTTATCAACTATTCCTATATTTATGGCAGGATGGGGTTCAAACAATAAATATTCATTATTGGGCTCAATGCGGGCAGTAGCCCAAATGGTCAGTTATGAAGTGCCTTTAGTTTTTTCTTTATTGGGAGTTGTTATGATTGCCCAAACTTTACAACTACAAGGTATTGTTGAGGCTCAATCAAAGATTTGGTTTATTTTTCTCCAACCTCTTGGTTTTATAATCTATATTATTGCAGCTATTGCAGAAACCAACAGAGCACCTTTTGACTTGCCGGAAGGAGAATCAGAGTTAACTGCCGGTGTTTATACAGAATATTCAGGTATGAAGTGGGCACTTTTTTTCCTGGCAGAATACTGTAATTTATTTATTGTTTCCGCAGTGGGAACAACCATGTTCTTAGGTGGTTGGCATGGTCCCTTCTTACCCGGCTGGGCTTGGTTCTTAATTAAGACTCATTTGTTATTTTCTTTCTTTATCTGGGTCCGTTGGACTTTCCCGAGAATCAGGGTAGACCAGTTAATGAGTTTCGGATGGAAAGTATTAGTCCCCGCGGCTTTAGCTAACCTCTTTCTTACCGGTATTGGTATATATATTTTCAATAATGGATTGGGGTGGTGATAGAAGATGTATGGCAAGGGTTTATTAAAAGGACTTAGTATTACCGGAAGAGTTATTTTTAGGAAAAAGATTACGGAAAAATATCCGGAAGAAAAACCCCAATTAGCTTCACGGTGGAGGGGTGGCTTTCAATTAGATGTTAATGAATGTATTGCTTGCGGTTTATGTGAAAGGTCATGCCCCAATAAAGCCATAAAAATGTCGGCAACGAAAGATGAGAATAACAAGAAAAAGTTATCCGGTTATGAATTAAATTTAATTTATTGTTTGTATTGTGGTTTGTGTGTAGAGGCTTGCCCGAAAAAATGTCTCAGGTTTACCAAAGAGTTTGAAACAGCAACATATTTTAAAGAAAC
>DGEF01000043.1:0-6076 GCA_002385805.1 Peptococcaceae bacterium UBA3933 | reverse complement strand
AAAGAAACCGCCAAATTAGATTTGTTTAATAACCCCAACCTTTCTGCACCGACTTCTACTTTTATGCAGCCGGAGAAAAAAGTAGGGGAGGGATCTTAAATGGATTTAGAACTTATTGTCTTCTGGCTTTTGTCTTTTATCACTTTAGGTTCGGCTCTATCAGTGGTTTTTTTAACAAATATTGTGCACAGTGCCCTGGCTTTAATAATGACCTTTTTAGGAGTAGCCGGAATTTATTTAACCCTGCAAGCTGACTTTATAGCAGCGGTTCAAGTGTTAGTTTATGCAGGTGCTGTGTCAATTCTGATAGTTTTCGGTATTATGTTAATCACTCGTGGTAGCGGGAATATGCAGGAAACTAACCTCTTTGGTAAATATAAGTATACTGCAGCTATAGTAGTTACTTTTTTGTTCGGAGTTATTGTCTACTTCTTGATTCAGACCCCTTGGTCCATTGCAACAGGCACTTTGCCTGAAAATACAGTTAGCGGGATTGCGCACCTTCTCTTATCAGATTATGTGATTGCTTTTGAATTAGCTGCCATTTTACTAACTGTGTCTATGATTGGGGCCATAGTTATAGCTAAAGAGGTGAAAAATTTCAAATGATTACTTTAAATCATTATTTATTACTGAGTGCTATGCTGTTTTGTATTGGTTTATATGGCGCTTTAGCAAAGAAAAACGCTATAGCAATACTGATATCCATAGAGTTAATGTTAAATGCCGTTAATATCAACCTGGTTGCTTTTACTAAATATTTAACACCAGGCGTTTTCACAGGTCAGATTTTTGCTATCTTTGTTATTGTAGTGGCAGCTTGTGAAGTAGCTATAGGACTTGCAATAATAGTTGCTATTTACCGAAACCGTACGACTACTATTGTTGAAAATTTAGACTGGTTGAAATGGTAAGGGGTGATTTTAGATGGTTGATAGTTTTGGAATTAATTTAATCTGGTTAGTGCCCCTGGCTCCTTTAATTGGATTTGTCTTAATAACTTTTGTTACTTATCGATCCAGGATGCTCAGTGCTTTAACGGCTATTTTAAGTGTAGCTATTTCCTTTGTGCTTTCTTTGGATGTATTAAGAGTAATCCTGACCCACCCGGAAATAACCATGAATAATCCTTTGGAAAAAGCAGTTGAGTGGCTAAAAATGAACGGATTATTCATAGAGATGGGAGCATTAATTGACCCATTGACTTCGATTATGCTTTTTGTGGTTACTTTTATCTCTTTACTAGTAGTAATTTATTCAGTAGGTTATATGGCTGACGATTCCAGATTCTCCAGATTTTTTTCGTTCCTTTGTTTATTCGTTTTTTCTATGCTAGGTTTGGTTATTTCTAATAACTATTTCCAGATGTTCGTCTTTTGGGAGTTAGTAGGACTTTGTTCGTATCTGCTGATTGGATTTTATTTCTATAAAGAATCTGCCTCCGATGCCTGTAAAAAGGCTTTTATCACCAACAGGGTTGCTGATTTCGGTTTCATGATTGGGGTAATTATTTTATTCATCTATTTTGGAACCTTTAATTTTGGTGAATTAGCAGTAGCTATCAGCAATTCCCAAGATTTAGCTTTATTAACTTTAGCCGGTATTTTGGTATTTATCGGTCCTATCGGTAAATCCGGTCAGTTTCCCCTGCACGTTTGGTTACCGGATGCCATGGAAGGTCCTACCCCTGTTAGTGCCTTAATTCATGCGGCAACAATGGTTGCAGCCGGGGTTTATTTACTGGCTAGGGGCTTTATCTTATTTGCCAGTACCACAACAGTAATTAATTTAGTGGCCTATGTGGGTGGTTTTACAGCTATTTTCGCCGCTACAATTGCCATAACTCAAAGGGATTACAAACGGATTCTGGCTTATTCTACCCTTAGTCAACTAGGGTATATGGTTATGGCTATCGGTGTAGGAAGTATAACCGCCGGAATGTTCCATTTAACAACACATGCCTTTTTTAAAGCATTAATGTTCTTATGTGCCGGTAGTGTAATCCATGCTTTGCATAAACAAGATATTTTCGAAATGGGCGGCGTTTTTAAAGATATGAAGATTACCGCTGTTACTATGATTATTGGTGGCTTAGCTATCGCCGGTATACCGCCTTTTGCCGGTTTCTGGAGTAAAGATGAAATATTATTGGTTACTCTGGAAAATGGTTATACAGGCTTATATATAATTGCTTCTCTTACTGCATTTTTGACTGCTTTCTATATGTTTAGATTAATTTTTCTGGTTTTCTTTGGAGAAAAACGCAGTGATTTTGAAGGGCACGAATCACCGTTAACAATGACTGTTCCTTTGATGATCTTAGCCTTTTTCTCTATCGTAGGTGGGTTTATCGGAGCACCTTTCTTGGAAAAAGGATTTAGTAGTTTTATATATTTTGGCGAACCTCATCATCCTGAACCGAATCTCATGATTATGGGGATGTCCACTATAATTGCCGTAGCCGGTATCTTTTTGGCCTGGTTAATTTACATTAAAAAAGCCATTTCAGCAGAAAAAATAGCTAATCAATTTAAACCCATATATACATTACTATATAACAAATATTATATTGATGAAGCTTACCAGTGGTTCTTTGATAAGATTGTTTTGAATCTGTCAGCCTTATGTAATTTATTTGATCGGTATGTAGTTGACGGTGTGGCTCATAGCCTGGCTTGGATCATTAGAACCACCGGAACTAAAGGCCGTTATATTCATACCGGTAGTTTACAGACATATGCTCTGGTGTTGTTTGCCGCTATTGTAGTGATTGTTATATTTCTGGCCGGACCAGTGGTAGGAGGTGTACAATGAGTTTTCCAATTTTGTCCAGCATTTTATTGGCACCGGTACTTGGTCTATTGGTAATTCTCTTCATTCCTCAAAAGGAAGATAAAATTATAAAAATAGTTGCAGCTATTGCTACTGGGATCACTGTTATTCTTTCTTTGTGGGCTTTTATAGCATATGACCAGGAAATTGGAGGAGTACAGTTTGTTGAAAGAATACCTTGGGTAGAAAAAATAGGGATAACCTATTCATTAGGTGTAGATGGTATAAGCTTACCTTTAGTCTTATTAACGGCTATAGTTATTTTTACCGGCGTCTTTGCTTCCTGGGACATGGAAAAAAGAGCAAAAGAATTTTTCATTTTCTTACTTGCTCTGGTTGCCGGGGTATTTGGAGTTTTCATGACAACTGACTTGTTTTTCTTCTATTTGTTTTTCGAAGTTGCCGTTATTCCCATGTATATCCTAATCGGGGTTTGGGGTAGTACCAATAAAGAGTATGCGGCTATGAAGCTGACATTGTATTTATTGGTCGGTAGTGCCTTTGTCTTAATTGGGATAATCGCCATCTATGTTTATACAGGTTTAGGCACATTTGATATTTTCACTTTGACCGAACAGACTTACGACGTTGGGTTCCAGAAATTTGTCTTCTTCCTGTTTATGATCGGTTTTGGTTTTCTGGTTCCCATGTGGCCACTACATACCTGGTCACCTGACGGTCACGTTGCCGCTCCTACCGCTGTAAGTATGCTTCACGCAGGAGTATTAATGAAACTGGGGGGGTACGGCTTAATCCGGGCGGGAATCTTCATGTTCCCGGAAGGTGCAAGGTACTGGGCACCTCTTATAGCAACCTTATGTATTGTTAACGTAGTTTACGGTGCCATGGTAGCTATGGCCCAAAAAGACTTAAAGTTTGTTATCGGCTACTCCAGTGTGAGCCATATGGGTTATGTATTACTAGGTATAGCGGCCCTGAATACCTTAAGTATCAGTGGCGCAGTAGCTCAGATGTTTGCTCATGGGATTATGACCGCTTTATTCTTTGCCTTGGTAGGTAATATTTATAATAAAGCTCATACCCGGATGATTGCCGAATTCGGCGGCTTAGCCATTCAGATGCCACGGGTTGCGGCAAGTTTCCTGATTGCCGGCTTGGCTTCTCTTGGTTTGCCCGGTTTAGTAAATTTTGTGGCTGAGTTTTCCATCTTTATGGGTGCTTTTCGGGTATATAAGGTTTTAGCCATTTTGGCTATCTCAGCCATAGTGATTACAGCAATTTACGTTTTAAGGGTTTTCCAGAAGGTATTTTTCGGACCCCGTAATCCCAGATGGGATCACATACAAGATGCTAAGGGTGTGGAATTAGTTCCTCTGGTAATCTTATGCGGAGTATTGATTTTCCTAGGTTTCTTCCCGTCTTATTTAATGGAATTGATCAACAATGGTGTTGACCCCTTTGTTCAGATCTATTTAAATACACCTAAAGTGGGAGGGATGTACTAATGGATATTAATTTCTCCTTATTAATTCCAGAATTTATTGTAGTAGGTTTTGCCTTTTTGGTTCTCATTATCTCCCTCCTGGTACCTGAAATTCAGAAAAAAGGTTTGGGGTATGTAAGTATTTTTGGTTTGCTTTTTACGTTAATTAGTCTGTATTTAATGATGAATGTACAGGATTCATTGTTACAGGGGATGTATATTGTAGATCCTTTTGCCACTTTTATTAAAATGTTAATTGTCCTTTCTTCAATAATGGTCTTACTTTTGGGGACAGAATATGTTTATAGACTTATTAACGAATATTACAGTGAATTTTGTTTTCTTGTACTTTTTGCTACTTTAGGCATGATGGCCTTAGTTTCAGCGGGAGATTTCATAACCCTTTATGTAGCTTTAGAATTAATGACCATAACCTTTATTGTTCTAGTAGGTTTTTGGACACGAAATACTAAATCTTCTGAAGCGGCCATAAAGTATATACTTCTAAGTGCACTATCTTCTGCGGTACTTTTATACGGTTTAACTTTAATATACGGGGTAACGGGAACTACACTTATCAATGATGTGGTAGGAACAATTGGGAAAAGTTTCGATAATTCTATTTTATTGGTAGGTCTGGTCTTTTTGATTAGCGGTTTTGGTTTTAAAGTTTCAGCTGTACCCTTTCATATGTGGACTCCGGATGTCTACGAGGGGGCTCCTACACCGGTAACCGCTTTACTTTCCGTTGCATCTAAAGGAGCGGCTTTAGCGGTTTTCTTCAGGGTATTCTTAAAAGGACTTGCCGGTATTTCTACCCTTTGGATTCCGATTCTAATAACCATAACAGTACTTACCATTATGTTAGGTAACTTTGTGGCAATTCCTCAGAAGAACATTAAAAGATTATTAGCATTCTCCGGAGTTGCCCAGGCGGGTTATATCCTTTTAGGTTTAGTTGCCTTCACAACTTTTGGAGTAGCTTCTTCCCTGTTTTATTTAGCCCTTTATGTTTTCAGTAACCTGGGGGCTTTCGGTGTGGTTATTGCTTTCTCTCAAGCAGGGGGAGGAGACCAAATTTCTGACTATAACGGTTTATGGAAGAGGTCACCTTTGTTGGCAGCGGTTATGTTAATTTGTTTATTATCTTTAGCCGGCATTCCGCCTTTAGTTGGCTTTGTAGGTAAATTCCATTTGTTTAGAGCGGTAATGGAGCAGGGTTATGTTTGGCTGGTCTTTGTTGCTTTAGGTATGAGCATGGTTTCCGTTTATTACTATCTCTTGGTAGCGAAAGCAATGTACTTGAAAAATCCTAAAACTAATGATGCCGTTAAAGTGCCTATCGGTATGCAAATAACCCTGTTAGCCACTATGGTTATTACCATTTTCCTTGGACTTTATCAAACACCTTTGATTAATTTGACCATATCCGTTGCCGAGACATTCTTCTAAAAAACAAGCCCGACCGGGCTTGTTTTTCATTAAAGATTCATTTAAAGGGAAGGATATTATGACCAAAGAGTTGGGAAATTTAGGAGAAAATTTAGCCATGGAAAAACTTAAAGACATGGGCTATAAAATAATTTGCAGAAATTTTACTTGTCGCTTAGGTGAAATCGATATAATTGCTCAGGATAAAGATATATTAGTATTTATTGAAGTAAGAAGCCGTAAAGCTGACACTTACGGTTTCCCTTCTGAAACCGTGAATTTTCGTAAGCAACAAAAACTGAGAAAAGTAGCACAATACTACTTGATGATTAATAATTTGGAAAATGTCTACTGTCGTTTTGATGTGGT
>DGEF01000107.1:8526-9901 GCA_002385805.1 Peptococcaceae bacterium UBA3933 | reverse complement strand
CCGGAAATTAAAAAAGCCGTAACGGAGATAGGGTATGACAGTTACCATGAGGTTAATACATTTCAAGAGGCGGTCTATAAGGCCAATGAGTTGGCGGAAAAAGGTGATATCGTATTATTATCTCCGGCCTGTGCCAGTTGGGATATGTTCAAAAGTTTTGAAGAACGAGGGGATGTTTTTAAAGAATTGGTTCATAGCTTAAGGAGGTGACTGGTGGGGTTTGAAAAAAAAGCAACCTGATATCATACTTTTTTTAACTACCTTCCTTTTGTTAAGCATTGGTATTGTTATGGTTTTAAGTTCCAGTTCCTATCATGCCATGCTTCATTATGATGACCCTTTTTATTTCTTAAAAAGACAGTTGATCTGGGCCAGTTTGGGCATTGTCGCTATGTTTTTTACAATGCATATTAACTATTACAAAACCAAACGGTTTATTGTTCCGGGTTTTATAATAACCTTGGGTCTATTAATTTTAGTCTTAATCCCCGGTGTAGGTATTAAAGTTAAAGGTTCTACCCGTTGGCTGGGTGTCGGTTCCTTAACCTTTAGCCCTTCAGAGATTGTTAAATTGGCGGTTGTTTTCTTTTTTGCCAGGGCAATCAGTTTAGACCCGGAATACATAAAAAAACCTAAAGGTTTTTTATCCTATCTATTGATTTTAGGTTTAGTTGCTTTTTTATTGTCAAAACAACCGGATTTGGGCACCACCGTTGCTGTGGCCGGGACGGTTTTCTGCATATTTATAGCGGCAGGGGCCAGGGTTTCCCATTTGACCGGGCTGGCTTTTTTAGGTATTTTGGGAGTTGTGGCTTTAATAATTGCTGAACCCTACCGGATAAATCGAATTATCGGTTTTTTAAACCTGTGGGAAACTGCCAGTGATGAAGGTTATCAAACAGTACAGTCCCTTTATGCTTTGGGTTCCGGCTGGTTGTTTGGCATCGGACTGGGTAACAGCCGGCAGAAATTTTTATATTTACCGGAGAGACATACAGACTTTATTTTCGCCATTATTGGTGAAGAATTAGGGTTTATAGGGGTATCACTGGTGATTTTACTTTTCTTTTTATTTATCTGGCGAGGTTACCGCATTGCCCTTTTCGCACCGGATCGTTTTAGTTCTTTGCTGGCAGTGGGGCTTACTAGCATCATTGCCGTACAAAGTGTTATCAATATGGGTGTAGTTACAGGTTCATTACCGGTAACGGGAATAACCCTGCCCTTTATCAGTTACGGAGGATCATCTTTATTGTTTTCTCTGATCGGAGTAGGATTTTTGTTAAACATCTCTAGGTATTGCCAAAAATAATTGCAAAGGCTATTGGGTTTGCAAAATTAAAATTATTAACCACGGATGAACACTGATGAACAC
>DGEF01000107.1:0-8272 GCA_002385805.1 Peptococcaceae bacterium UBA3933 | reverse complement strand
TATGCGCATCCTTTTTGCCGGTGGCGGGACGGGAGGTCATGTTTATCCTGCCCTAGCTGTTGCCAAGTATATACTGAAAAATTATCCCCAGGCTCAGGTTCTTTATGTAGGAACTAAGCAGGGGATGGAGGCAAAAATAGTTTCGGAAACGAATATCCCTTTTAAAACTATTGAAGTTGAAGGATGGCAACGTGGCTTTTCCTGGCAATTTGCCCGTGCCGGCCTAAAGGCAGTACAAGGTAGTATACAGGCTTTAAAGATTATCAAGAATTTTAACCCTCAGGTCGTTATCGGCACTGGAGGGTATGTATGTGGCCCGGTAGTTTTAGCGGCAAAGTTATTAAAAATACCGGCCATTATTCATGAACAAAATGCTTTGCCCGGGTTAACTAACCGTATCCTAGCCAGAATTGTTGATAAAATAATGATAACTTTTCCTGATTCGGCAAAATACTTTAAAGTAAGTAAAGATAAAATAGTTTTAACCGGTTTGCCGGTAAGAGAGGAAATTATTCGGTTATCGAAAAAACAAGGATTAGAATTTTTCGGTCTAAGTGAAGATAAATTTACTCTTCTGGTCAGTGGAGGCAGCCGGGGGGCTAAAAACATTAATTATGCCATGTTAAAAGTTTATGAAGAACTTAAAGACTGTCCTAAATTACAGATAATCCATTTAACAGGTGAACAGGGATATTCAGAAATATTAAAACGGTTAGCTAACAAGGGAATAAATATAGAAAAAAGTGGAAACATTATTCTTAAACCCTATTTATATGAAATGGAATATGCTTTAGCAGCAGCAGATTTATGTGTGGCTAGGGCAGGGGCTACATTTTTGGCAGAAATTACCACTAGGGGATTGCCGGCAATTTTAATTCCTTACCCTTATGCTGCAGAAAATCATCAAGAATATAATGCCAGGTCTTTGGTGGCGAGAAATGCTGCTGTTATGATTTTAGACAAGGAATTAACCGGTGGTACTTTAATAAAAACTATTAAGGAATTATTATATGACCGGGAAAGACTAAAAGAAATGTCTAATCAAGCAAAAAAAGCAGGAAATGCCTATTCACTGGAGAAGATAATTAGGGTTGTGAAAGAAGTTATAAATTAGTATTTAACTTTGGGGTTTAATTCTTGGGTCGGCATGACGGCTTACGGGCTATTCTGCATTTTTTTAATTAACGACTGATTGTAAAATAATTATTTATTTTATTTACTTTATCTGAGTTAATCTGTGTGTATCCGTGTTAATCCGTGGTTAATAATACTAGCCACCAGCCACTAAAAACTAGCCACTTATTCTAGTCACTAATCACCAGTCACTAGTAACTAATCAAGGGACAAGCTTTAGGAGTAACAAAATTTACATCTGTTGCATATAAAGTAGAGAACACAACTCGTTGCAAATGAACCAGAACTGCCGGGAAGGGAGTTGAATATTTTGAACTCAAAGAAATCAGAGTGGATACATTTTATAGGAATTGGCGGTGCCGGCATGAGTGGGATTGCCAAAGTTTTACTAGAATTAGGTTATCGAGTTTCCGGCTCAGATTTACATACATCTGAAGCCACAGAACGTTTAAACCAAAGTGGAGCGCAAGTTTTTATAGGACATAAAGCGGAAAATGTTCAAGAGGGTGTTGATACCGTAGTTATTTCTTCAGCAATACCCGAAAAGAACACAGAAATACAAAGGGCTAAAAAATTAAATATTCCGGTAATTCAAAGGGCAGAAATGCTTTCTAAATTAATGGAAAAACAGAAGGCAATTTGTATTGCCGGAGCCCATGGCAAGACAACTACTACTTCCATGATTGCTTCCGTCTTAGAAAAAAATAACTTTGACCCAACAATTGTGGTAGGAGGAGAGTTAAACGACATCGGTGGAAATGCTAAATTGGGGAGAGGTGAATATCTGGTAGCAGAAGCCGATGAAAGTGACGGTTCTTTTTTAAAGCTCAAGCCATGGTCTACTGTAATTACAAATATTGAAAATGACCATTTAGACCATTACGGGTCGATGGATAAAATTATAGATGCTTTTAAAGATTTTGTTAATCTAGGTAGTCCGGAAGGTTTTACCGTTCTTTGTGTTGATAATTTTTTTGTCCGGCAACTTTTGGAACATGTTCCTGGCAAATTAATTACTTATGGTTTAAAGGAAAAAGCCCACTACATGGCTAAAAACATTATCCATCATGGCCTAGGAACCAGAGCGGAAGTTTATTATAAAGAAGAATTATTAGGATTTTTGGAACTAAAAGTTCCCGGTAAGCATAATATAATTAACGCCCTTGCGGCTATAGCTGTAGGAAGGGAATTAGGTTTAACTTTTCAAGAAATTGTTGAAGTACTCAAAGATTTTCAGGGTGCTCAGCGCCGTTTTCAAGTTTTAGGTACAGTAAATAATATTCTGGTAGTAGATGATTATGCCCATCATCCTACAGAAATCAAGGCTACTTTAGAAGCTGCACGAAACAGTCATTCTGGTAGGATTGTTGTTGTGTTCCAACCTCACCGGTATACCCGGACAAAATTTTTGGCTGAAGAGTTTGCCCAAAGCTTTAATGAAGCCGATTTATTGATTTTAGATGATATTTATGCGGCAGGAGAAAAACCTATTCCCGGTGTTTCAGTTCAAAATATCATGGATAACCTGCCAGATACTGTTAACGCAAAGTACATAAAAGGCAGAGAGGCTATAGTGGAATATTTACTTACCATTGTTAAGCCTGGTGATTTAGTTTTAACTTTAGGAGCAGGCGATGTTTGGAAAGCGGGAGTAGAACTTTTAGAAGTGATTTCTCAACAGGAAAATCTCAAAGCCTCGGTCTAGAGAGGGAGTAAAATGGATTTAAAAAAGATAGCCAAAAGTTTACAAAGTCAAGTAAAAGGTAAAATAAAAATTTTAGAGGCCTTAAGCCGGCATACCACCTGGCAGATAGGTGGGCCGGCTGATTTATTCTTAATTCCCGTGGACAGAAGTGATTTGGAAAACGCTGTCAAATTTTGTAATCTTGAAAATATTCCTGTTACTATCATTGGCGGTGGGTCCAATCTATTAATTTCTGACCAAGGGGTAAGAGGACTTGTCATTAAATTAGCAGGCGGATTAAAAAAATGGGAAATAAATGGTGTAGAAGTAAGGGCAGAGTCAGGAGTGAGACTTCCTTTTTTGGTAAGACAGACGGTAAATGAAGGCTTACAAGGATTGGAGTTTGCGGGAGGTATTCCTGGTACTGTTGGTGGGGCTGTCATTATGAATGCGGGAGCTCATGGAGGTTCTATGAACCAGGTAGTTGAAAGAGTAGTAGCAATGGATAAAAAAGGACAACTAAAATACTTTACTAACGAAGAATTAGGTTTTTCCTACCGGTCCAGTAATTTAAAACATCGTGATGACCTTATCGTTCTTGAAGTTTCTTTTAAATTGACCCAGGGTAATCGTGAGGAATTAGAAGCTGCTTTAAAAAGGTATCTGCTTTCTAGGCAGGAGAAACAACCTTGGCAATTTCCTAATGCAGGCAGTGTTTTTAAAAACCCACCAGGCTATTCAGCCGGTTGGCTGATTGAATCTGTCGGTGCGAAAGGCTGGCAGGTAGGGAAGGCCCAAGTATCTACTAAACACGCTAATTTTATTGTCAATCTTGGGGGAGCTACTTGTCAGGATGTTTTAACTTTAATCGAAAAAATTCAGAAAACGGTTAAGGAAAAGTATGATATCGATTTAGAACCTGAAATAATTACCGTGGGGGGATAAGGGTGGAAAAGTATATTATTATGGGTAGAAATCCTCTTTCCGGTTCTGTAAGGATAAGTGGTTCGAAAAATGCTGTTTTGCCAATTCTGGCCGCATCTATACTTGCCCAAGACGGTCAAACAATAATAAAAGATGTACCCAGATTGAAAGATGTTCAAGTAATGAAAGAGGTTCTAGAGTTTTTAGGCTGTGAAATAGAATGGTCTGGCACTACTATGAAGGTAGATGCCAGTAAGGTGCAGTCCATCGAAGTTTCCGATTTTTTGATGCGGAAAATGCGCGCCTCCAATTTGGTAATGGGTCCCTTATTAGCTAGGTTTGGTTGGGCTAAATTAAGTTATCCAGGTGGTTGTGCGATAGGTTCCCGGCCAATGGATTTGCACCTTAAAGGTTTAAAAGCTATGGGGGCAAAGGTAGAAGAAAAATTCGGTTTTATTGAAGCAGTAGCTGAAAACGGTTCGTTAAAAGGAGCAGAAATCTGTCTGGATTTTCCCAGTGTGGGTGCTACGGAAAATTTAATGATGGCAGCCTGTTTAGCCCAAGGAGAAACAATTATTTCTAATGCTGCAAAAGAGCCGGAAATAGCTGACTTAGAAACATTTCTAAATAAAATGGGGGCACAAATTAGTGGTGCAGGAACGGATCTAATTAGGATTAAAGGTGTAGAAAAATTAATAGCTGTTGAACATAGCATTATACCAGATCGCATAGAAGCGGGAACATTCATGGTCGCCGGTGCTATTACAAAGGGCAACATTAAATTAGAAAACATTCAAGTAAGTCACTTAGAAGCTGTAATTGCCAAACTAAAAGAAATGGATGTTAAAATTATTAAAGAAGGTAAGAGCTTAAGGGTAATAGGTCCGGAAACATTACGAGCTGTAGATATCAAAACAATGCCCTTTCCCGGTTTTCCTACTGATATGCAACCTCAAATGATGGCTCTTTTGTCTACGGCTAAAGGCACAAGTATTATCAGTGAAAATATTTTTGAAAATCGTTTTAAACATGTGGATGAACTGCGGAGAATGGGGGCAAATATAAAAGTTGAAGGGCGTATTGCCATTATAAAAGGCAAGGATTCAGGAGGTTTAAGCGGAACTTTTGTTAATGCTTCCGATTTGCGTGCCGGAGCTGCCTTAGTACTAGCAGGATTAGCTGCCCAAGATGCAACAATTGTGGATTCCATCTATCATATTGATCGGGGCTACGAAAATTTTGAACAGAAATTAAGGGTACTAGGTGCCAAAATAATTCGGGTGAGAGAAACTTATAAAGAATGGGAAAAATAAATAAAGAAAAACGCAAACAGTTAAGTTTGCGTTTTAAAAAGTGAAACCCTTGGACAAGTTGTAGCTTGATTTGCTATAATTAGGAAAAGGGATTTTTTTATTTTTAAGTTCTTTATTAAAGGATGAACAGGAAATGAACAATGTTGTGCAAATAGATTCTTATCGGAAGAGAAAAACATCCCCCAAAAATCCTAAAATATTAACCACTGTCATGTATTTATTAATATTGGCAGTGGCTTTCTACTTTTTTCTCCATTCTTCATTTTTTAATATTAAAAAAATTTCGGTTACCGGTAATAAACTTTTAGAAAAAGAAAAAATACTTAATCTAAGTCAGGTGAAAACAGGACAGAACTTAATCAGTATCGATAAAGGTGAGATTAAAAAAAGGATACTTGTGCACCCATTAGTTAAAGATGTGGAAATTAAACGCAATTTACCTACAACTTTAGAGATTGAAATAAAAGAGAGGGAACCTATTGGCCTTGTTGTTTGCCCTGATGGTTTTATCCAGGTTTGTGACGAAGGATATTTTTTAGCGTTAATTGATGATTTAGGCAGTTATAATTTACCGGTAATCAGTGGTTTAAGTCTGGAACAGTTACCGGGTCCGGGACAGAAAATTGAAAATCAGGGTTTATTTAATGCTTTGGCTATTCTTAAAGAAGGTAAACAAGGATTTTTAGAAAACATTGTGGAATTAAATATAAGTAATGAAAATCATATTTTGGCTTATACAGTCCAAGGAATTGAAATAAGATTAGGAACATTGGAAAACATGTCAACTAAGTTAGAAAATTTAAATAAAATTTTAGAAGACGTAATCAATAAAGAGATTATGGGTAATTCAGTAGAGTACATAGATTTACGGTTTTCCGGTCCGCCAGTTATAAAGAAAAAATAATATTTTATCTAACGGAAATAAAGGAAAATCAAGCTTTGATGTGGAATTCATTCAGTAGACTTGTTTTTGGAATTAGGAAAAGAATTTCTTAATATAGAGTTGAAGGAAAGGGGTTGTATGGCTTCATGCTAGAGTTTGATGTAGATGTCCACCAATTTGCCCAGATAAAAGTTATAGGTGTAGGTGGTGGCGGAAGTAATGCAGTTAACCGGATGATTACCTCTGGTTTAAAAGGAGTAGAGTTTATTGCTGTAAACACCGATGCCCAGGCCCTATATATGTCCAAAGCGGAGACTAAAATTCAAATAGGTTTGAAATTAACCCGTGGATTGGGAGCAGGTGCAAATCCGGAAATTGGCCGCAATGCGGCTGAGGAGAGTCGTGATGAAATAGCTAAAGCTTTAAAAGGTGCGGATATGGTCTTTGTTACTGCCGGGATGGGTGGTGGAACCGGTACAGGTGCTGCTCCTATTGTAGCAGAGGTTGCTAAAGAATTAGGTGCTTTAACGGTAGGTGTAGTTACCAAACCTTTTACCTTTGAAGGTCGCAAACGTGCCCAACAAGCCATAGCCGGTGTAGCCAACCTTAAAGAAAAAGTAGATACATTAATTACTATTCCAAATGATCGTTTATTGCAGGTAGTGGATAAAAACACATCCATTAATGATGCCTTTAGGATAGCCGATGATGTTTTACGGCAAGGTGTTCAGGGCATTTCTGATTTAATTGCGGTTCCCGGTTTAATTAATTTGGATTTTGCCGATGTGAAAACAATTATGCAAAATACTGGTTCTGCCCTGATGGGGGTTGGTACTGCTTCCGGTGAAAACAGATCGGCGACAGCAGCCCGCAATGCGATTTCGTCTCCCTTGTTGGAAACTTCTATCGAGGGGGCGAAAGGTGTCCTTCTTAACATAACGGGTGGAAGTAGTTTAGGTTTATATGAGGTTAATGAGGCTGCGGAAATAATTGCCGAAGCTGCTGACCCGGAGGCTACTATTATTTTTGGGGCTGTTATTGATGAGAGTTTAGAAGATGAAGTTAGAATAACCGTAATTGCTACAGGATTTGACCAGAAAAAAAATGATGATGTTAAGGAAGATAAATTTAATCTAAAAACTTTTACTACCGATGAAATAGAGATTCCTGCTTTTTTAAGAAGAAGATAATTTTTAATAAAAAGCCAACCGCTAAGTGGTTGGTTTTTTATTTTTATTAAATTACATTAAATGTAAATTCACGCAAAAAATGACATTTTTCTGAATTTACATAAGCTATAATGGAAAGTGAAAGCAGAGGAGACGAGGTGGTAGGGTGTCGCCCTATACTGATATATATCTAGACGCAGTTTTTTTAATAAATTTTACTATGGACTTTTTTATTTTATGGGCGGCGGCTAAATTAGGAAAATTGCCCACTAATTTTAAGAGACTGATTCTAGGCGCATTTATCGGTGCCGGCTACGCAGTTATGATATTTTTACCTGCATTAAATTTACTGGGCACTTTTTTAGCTAAAATTTTGTGTTCATTGTTGATAATCATAATTTCTTATAAGCCCACAGGTATTAGGTGGTTTTTAAAATCTGCCGCCTATTTTTATTTAGTGTCTTTTATTCTGGGTGGGGCAGTTTTGGGCTCCATGTATCTGTTTAATAGCGACCCTCTGGTAATAGAAACCTGGAACGGGATCATTGTGAATACAGTAAGTTTTGAGGTTTTTTGGTTACTGGCGGGATTAGCCATGGCTATAATTCTGGGGATTTGGGGGGCTTCGTATATACGAAAAAACTTGCAACAAGGTCCATGGTTAGTAAAAGCGGAAATAGAGTTATTTAATACCCTTATCGAAGTTGATGCCCTTGTAGATACAGGTAACCAACTGGTTGATCCGATTAGTAAAGAACCGGTAATGGTGATTGAACACAAAAAAATGGTTAATATTTTGCCACCGGAATTAATAAAAATGTTAGATAATAAAAACTTGCCCCCTTTAGATAAATTAATAAATACCTTATTGGGGCCTCAGTGGGCTACACGTATACGACTTATACCATTTACATCTTTGGGCAATCAGAACGGAATGCTTTTAGGAATAAAACCGGATCTGGTAAGAATAAGGGATGGTGATAAAATTTGTACTAACCCTGCGGCTATTGTGGCTATTTATCACCGCAAGTTATGTCCCCAAGGTACATATCAAGCTTTAGTTCATCCGGATATGTTAGTTAGTGACTAGAATAATAAACCACGGATGTACACAGATTATTTAGTTGCTGGTTGTTAGTGGCTGGTATTACGACCTTCGGTCGTA
>DGEF01000020.1 GCA_002385805.1 Peptococcaceae bacterium UBA3933 | reverse complement strand
ACGTGGGAAAAAAATATTTTCCTAACGTAGCCTTCCTTTCTTTAATCTATCAACATCATGAAGAAATTGTAAACTTAATAAACAAGAATATCCCCAATCTCAATGCTCTTCTGTTTACAGGGGTAACTCCTTACCAAATCGCAAAAAGAAAAATTGATTTTCCTCTGCCTGTTGAATATATACCACGGGAAATTTCCCTTTTATATAAAATATTGTTTGAACTTTTTTATAACCAAGAATTCAGTGACCTTCGCAACCTGAGCATTGATACTTTTAATGAGGCGGAAATTCAAGAATTTATTGCGGAAATACCTTTGAAAATCGAAAACTGTTACGTTCTTGAAGACAGCTCTGATAATGAAAAAGTAATCCAATTTCATGAGAGTCTTTTTGAGAATAAAAAGGTGGATCTTTGCCTTACGACCAACTTGGACCCGTATGTTATTTTACAAAAAAAGGGCATCCCTATTAAAAGGATACTTCCTACCAGGTTTTCCATAAAGCAATCTTTAGAACTTCTCTTATTAAAACTCAAAACTCATAGTTCCCAATTCGCTCAAATTAGTATTGGCATTGTGAATATTGATAATTTCCGAAAGGTTACCCGGGAAAAACCTTCCGAATACCAGATTCAAAAAATTAAATTAGAAGTATATAAATTATTGCTGGATTATTGCCAAGAAACTCAATCTACTTTAATTCATACAGGTAGTGATGAATTTTTGATCTTTACGACTATAGGCAGTATAAAGCAATTTGGAGAAAAATATGATTGTACCTTGGTAAAGTTAATTAAAGAAAAACTGCAAATTACAGTTAGCTATGGTTTAGGCCTAGGCTTTACTGCCAGTGAAGCTATGCATAACGCAAGGATTGCCCTAGAACAGGCTAAACTGGACAATGGCGACTGTGCTTATCTCTGCCATGTAGACAAAACAATTGAAGGCCCTTTAGAGTACTATGACAACAGAAAGAAAAGTATATCTCTTAGCCCCCTATTAGTTCATGAACTATCTCAGGAAATTAATATTGCTCCTGCAACTGTAACTAAAATCCTGGATACTTTATTAACAATGGATAAAACAACCTTCGACGCTTTTGAATTCTCCCGAAACTACGGATGCACCTTAAGAACTGCCCATAGGGTTCTTTCTACCTTAACTGAGAAAAACTTGGTGGAAGTATTGGCCCACAACCAGCTATACTCTAAAGGCCGCCCCCGCCGCCTGTATAAGTTTAATCCGGAAAAGCTCCAAAATTATTACTAAAACTGTTTATGACAGGCAACCCTATGCCCCGGTTCTATTTCCCGGAGAATAGGTACCTTCGAAACACATTTTTCATCCGCAAACCTACATCTGGTACGAAAATGACAGCCACTAGGCGGGTCTACAGGACTG
Organism: Peptococcaceae bacterium UBA3933; assembly: GCA_002385805.1. Taxonomy (GTDB): domain Bacteria; phylum Bacillota; class Peptococcia; order Peptococcales; family BICA1-8; genus UBA3933. The sequence continues at coordinate 2,319 of DGEF01000020.1, read as the reverse complement.
GGAACGTCTCCTTCTAAAATTATTCTTTCCTTCTTTTTTTCTACTTGAGGAAGGGGAATTGCTGAAAGCAATGCTTTTGTGTAAGGATGTAGAGGATTACTAAATATTTTTTCTTTGTCTGCTAACTCCACGATTCTCCCTAAATACATCACCGCCACCCGGTCGCTAATATAATGGACTACACTTAAATCATGGGAAATAAAAATATAAGTCAACCTAAATTTTTCCTGCAACTCTTTAAGTAAATTTAATATTTGGGATTGAATGGATACATCTAAAGCCGAAACAGGCTCATCACAAACTATCAGTTTCGGGTTAAGAATCAAGGCCCGGGCAATTCCTATTCTTTGACGCTGACCCCCACTAAATTCATGGGGGTATTTTTGTCCACTTTCTTTATTTAAGCCGACTATTTCCAAGAGCTCCTCTACTTTTTTCTTTCTCTCTTTTTCATTACCTATACCATGGATAATTAAAGGTTCTTCAATAATCTTGCCGACTTTCATCCGTGAATTTAAAGATGCATAAGGATCTTGAAAGATCATCTGTAAATCTCTTCGCAGTTTTTGTAAATCTTTACGCTTTAAATGGGCTATATCTATACCTGAAAATATTATTTTTCCCTCAGTTGGCTCTAATAATCGGAGAATTGTTCTCCCTAAAGTGCTCTTACCACACCCGCTTTCACCGACTATACCAAAGGTCTCGCCGCTTTTAACCGTAAAAGAGACCCCGTCAACCGCCTTAACATACCTGGTAGGAGCTTTTAATAATCCTCCTCCAACCGGAAACCATTTTTTTAAATTTTCCACCTGTAATAATGTATTATTCATCTATTCTCTTTCGCCCCTTTCCAGCACCTTACAAGTCTACCTGAAAAAACTTCCTGTAACTTGGGAGGTTCACTGAAACAAATGTTTTCTGCATAAGTACAACGGGGACTGAAGCGGCAACCTTTGGGCATATTTAAAGGATGTGGAACCATTCCTTTAATTACATGTAATTTACCGGTTTGTTTTTTATCCAGCCGAGGGATTGATTTCATTAAACCTTCCGTATAGGGGTGTAAAGGATTTCTGAATAAATCTTGAATAGGGGCTTCCTCCACAATCTCCCCTGCATACATGACTATTACTCTTTGCGCCATTTCCGCCACCACGCCCAGGTCATGGGTAATCAGCATAATTGAAGTTTGAAAACTTTCTTTTATTTTCCTCATCAAATCCAAAATTTGTGCTTGAATAGTAACATCTAGAGCGGTTGTCGGTTCATCGGCAATTAATAACTTAGGATTACAAGCCAAAGCCATCGCAATCATTACCCTCTGCCGCATTCCCCCTGACAGTTGATGAGGGTATTCTTTGATTCTCTTTTCCGGCAAAGGAATGCCTACTACCTTTAAAGCCTCAATTGACTTTTCCAAGGCCTGTTTTTTTGTTAATCCCTGATGTAGCCTAATTGTTTCTTCTATTTGATTACCTATGGTAAGTACCGGATTTAGGGAAGTCATGGGTTCCTGAAAAATCATAGATATTTCATTACCTCGAATATACCTCATCTCTTTTTCACTTGTCGCTAATAAATCTTTGCCTGCAAAAAGTATTTTTCCTGACTTTATTCTGCCATTAGCGGCTAATAATCTCATTATGGCCAGAGAAGTTACACTTTTACCACAACCGCTTTCACCCACAATGCCTATGGTTTCACCTTTATTAATACTAAAGGAAATTTTATTAACTGCAGTCATTAATCCATCTTCGGTGTTAAAAACCACCTCTAAATCTTTAACTTCTAATAATTTATCACTCATATTTTCCTCCCTAACTTACTTTTTTTCTGATTTTCGGATCTAAAATATCCCGCAAACCATCCCCTAACATATTTAAAGCTAAGACACAAATAGCAATGGTTGCACCTGGAAAAATCGTAATCCAGGGAGCCCTATGCAGAAAAACTTTACCGTCACTTAAAATATTACCCCAGCTGGGGATCTCCGGAGGCACTCCTACACCTAAAAAACTAAGGGAGGATTCTGATAATACCGAATACGCAAAAATCATTGTTGCCTGAATAATAATTGGGGCTAAACAATTAGGTAATATATGTAAAACTGTAATTCTTAAATCACTGGCCCCGATGGCTCTTGCCGCCTCTACATATTGCTGCTCTTTCTGTACTAATACTGCACTTCTGACAACCCGAGCCATTCTTGGTGTATAAACAATAGTAAGGGCGATTATCACATTAATCAATTTTCCACCTAAAATAGCCATGATGGTAATCATCAAAATAATAGAAGGGAAAGCCATCATCCCGTCT
>DGEF01000070.1:4231-7340 GCA_002385805.1 Peptococcaceae bacterium UBA3933 | reverse complement strand
ATTCAAATCAACTTTCCACTTTCCTGCAGCCCTGTCTTCCAGGAATGGCTTAGCAACTTGAGGGAAAAGAGCATACAGCAATAACTCTTCTTCCGTCTCCGCTAAATGGCCAATTTCCTTCCTAACCTGCTCCATTTGCGGTTCAATTAAATCTGCCGGCCGAACGGTAATAGGTTCTTCATCACCAATAATCTTTTTCCTTACTTCTTCATTTACCTTTCCGGGCGGTTGACCATAAAGCCCCCGCATATAGTTCTTAACCTCATTGGTAACCATTTTATACCGTTCACCCATAAGCACATTTAAAACTGCCTGGGAACCTACAATCTGACTGGAAGGGGTAACCAAAGGAGGATAACCTAAATCAGCACGGACCCTGGGTACCTCTTGCAAAACTTCCTCAAACTTATCCATAGCGTTTTGCTGGGACAATTGAGTAATAAAGTTAGAAAGCATTCCCCCCGGCACTTGATAACGCAATACATTAACATCCACGCCGGATTTATAAACATCAAATTCCGCATAATTCTTGCGTACCTTTTTAAAGTACTCGGCTAATCCGGTAAGTCTATTTAAATCAATACCTGTATCATAAGGCCCTTCATTTAACACTGCCACCATGGTTTCCGTAGCCGGCTGGGAAGTACCCAAAGCCAAAGCGGAGTTAGCCGTATCAATTACATCTGCACCGGCCTCAACAGCCTTCAAGTACATCATGGAACCCATCCCACTGGTATAATGAGTGTGTACCTGAATGGGTAAACCAATCTCCTTCTTCAAAGCCTTTACCAAATCATAAGCTGCATAAGGAGCCAAAATCCCCGCCATATCTTTAATACAAATAGAATCCGCACCCAATTCCTTTAACTTGCGGCCTAAATCAAGGTAATAATCCAAATCATAAATAGGTCCTAATGTATATGAAATGGTTGCCTGGACATGCTTTTTATTCTTCTTTACTTCTTCAATAGCCTTCTGCATGTTACGGACATCATTTAAAGCATCAAAAATCCTAAAAATATCAATACCGTGTTCTGCCGCCTTAGCCACAAACGCCTCCACCACATCATCCGCATAATGCTTATAACCTACCAGGTTTTGTCCCCTGAGTAACATCTGCAATTTGGTTTTCTTAAAAGCCTTGCGCAGAGCTTTTAGTCTTTCCCAGGGGTCTTCATTTAAAAAACGCATACAAGTGTCAAAAGTAGCTCCTCCCCAGACCTCCAGGGAGTAAAAACCTATCTCATCCATTTCCTCTGCAATGGGCAGCATATCCTTAGTTTTCATTCTGGTAGCCAATAAAGATTGATGCCCATCCCTTAAGGTAGTATCTGTAATACCTACATAACGTTTCAACTCACCCATATTCTTACACCTCTGTTTTCATCCAATTTTTAAACTTTTGAAAATAGATTATCTTGCAAATAACATGCCACAAACTCTGCTTTTTGGTCAAGTCCCCAAAGAGTTTTTATAATATATATTAAACTAGGTTGAAAACAAGAACAAGGAAATTTAAACAAGAATACATTATACATTTATTCCTTAATTGCATATAATATGTTGCCTAAATAACACCTAAATAATACCTAAATAACCACGGGACTTATTATGTCCCAATAGGGACGCACATTCTTTAAAATAATACGCATTTATAAGCATTTTTTTTGAATTATGACAAGGATTTTTAGAGTTGATAGCGAATATTATAGCGGATATCATATTTCCAATTTAAATAAACCTATTGTGATTTAACTTTAAAATACATTTAGGAGGTACCAGATATGGTGACTAAAATTGGTATTAACGGGTTTGGACGTATTGGTCGATTATGTTTAAGAGCGGCAATGGCCAGAAATGACTTAGAGGTAGTTGCTGTAAACAGTACCGCCGACCCTAAAACTAGTGCACATTTATTTAAATACGATTCCACTCATGGCACATACAAGGGAACTGTAGAAGCTACAGAAAATGGTTTAATCATTGACGGTAAAGAAATAAAGCTATTATCTGACCGTGACCCCTTAAACCTACCCTGGGGTGAATTAGGAGTAGATATAGTCATAGATGCCACAGGTAAATTCAAAACAAAAGAAGATGCAGGAATGCATTTAACAAAAGGGGCTAAAAAAGTAATTATCACCGCTCCCGGCAAAAATGTGGATGCTACTTTGGTTATGGGCGTTAACGAAAACACCTATGACCCTCAAAAGCATCATGTTATTTCTAACGGTTCCTGTACTACCAACTGTCTGGCTCCCATCGTAAAAGTACTCCATGATAACCTAACCATTAAAAGCGGTCTAATGACTACTGTTCATGCTTTTACTAACGACCAGAAAAATCTGGACAACAGGCATAAAGATTTACGAAGAGCCCGTGGCTGCACCCAATCCATCATCCCCACTACCACCGGTGCCGCCAAAACCGTAACCGAAGTAATCCCTGAATTAAAAGGTAAACTTAACGGTATGGCCCTCCGGGTACCTACACCTAATGTATCTTTAGTTGACTTAGTAGTTGAGTTTGCTGAAGAAGTAACTGTCCAACAAATAAACGAAATGTTAAAGAAAGCCTGTGAAAATAAGTTAAAAGGCATTTTAGCCTACTGTGAAGAACCTTTGGTTTCTATTGATTTTAACGGCAACTCCCATTCCGGTATCATTGATAGTCTCTCCACTATGGTAGTTGGTTCTCACATGGCAAAAATTTTAGCCTGGTATGATAACGAATGGGGCTACAGTTGCAGGGTAATAGACCTAGCTTGTTTTATCGGGAGCAAAAATTAAAAAAACCCCAAGCCTAGCTTGGGGTTTTTTTTGAGGACAACAGATGAAAAATTAGAATGAAATAAAGTATAAGTTCTAAATTAAACTGTGTCCTCAGAAAGGCTACCTGAGCATTTCAGGTAGTAAATATATATAAGGGGGGATTTAATTTCCAATACTAAATTCCCTTCCTAGTAATTTCTTCATCCCTTTCCTTAATTATAATATACTTTGCTACTTCCGGCAACCCTTCCAGGAGAATCCATTTAGGCCTTTAATTCCGCACTAAGCTCAGGGCACGCTTTTTTTAAAACCCTGTAATAAAAAACAATTATAGTTAA
>DGEF01000070.1:1129-4032 GCA_002385805.1 Peptococcaceae bacterium UBA3933 | reverse complement strand
GCCGATAATTTTTGTAGCTTCAGTCATAGCCGTGTTACTAATAGTCATATTGGTCCCATTAGCCCCCACAAAAACCGTAGCACTTTTCCCCTTTTTTATATCCCGGGTAAAATCCTTCGGAATAATTAAAACAGCATCTATTTCTCCTACCGCCATTAAAGGGGCAATCTCTTCTTCATCTTCAAGATACCGGCTTACTGTAAAAGCCTCAGACTTTTCAAAACCCTGCACCAAAGTCCGGCTCAATTGGCTGGGGCTGTGATTTATCACACCTAGATTGATATGTTTAATACTTTTCTGAATATAAATATTTCCGTAAAGAATGGTAAAAAACAGCGGAATCACAAAGAAAATTATTATACTCCGTTTTCTTCCCAACAGCTGCTTCATCTCTCTTTTAAAAACCCTGCCTATGCCCTTGAACATTGTTTTTCCCTCCAATAGTTGAGACCTACCGCTACCCCAAAATATACTATTGCCAGTATACATAGTTTCAAGAAATCCGTACTAAGAACCTTATAATCAATACCCATCAAGGCCACTCTCCGAAAGTTTTCAGCAAAATAGGTAAAGGGAATAATACCGGCCACTTTTTGGAAAATTTCAGGCATAGCCATTAGAGGCCAGGTAAACCCGGATAACAAAAACATGGGATAAGTCAACAACATGACCAATTGGGTGGCTTCCGTTTCTGTTTTGGCAAACTGAGCTACGATTATTCCCAAGGAAATTATACACACCATAAAAGGTAGCCCCATAAGAAGAATCAGCTCATAATTTCCTCGTAAAGGTATATGGTAAAACTTAAATGCGGCCACACTCGTTGCCAGTAAAGAGAAAAATCCAAATAAAAAATAGGTAAAGAATTTACCTAAAATTGCCGTAAAAAGATTCCCCGCCAATTCCATAAATTCAGCCCAGGTCCCTGTTTCCCTTTCCTTCACCCAAGAATTGGCCACACTCATTAAAAGTATCTGGTGAATGGCTATAGAAATTATCCCTAACAAAAGGTAATTAACATAACTGAAAGTAGGGTTAAACCAGGGCCGGAAACTGACCATTATGGGTGGCTGGGCTAAAGCACCCATTTTTTGGAGAGCAATACCTGTGGAATAGGTCTGCACCACCTGCATAGCCGAGGCCATTACCCCATTGCTGATAATCATATTGGAAGCATTAACACCTAATAAAACCTCGGTATTTTTTCCCTTTTTTAGATTCCTCGTAAAGTCCTCTGGGATTATTAGAGCCGCGTCAATAGCCCCCTTTTCCATTAAGGGTTTTATCTCTTCCTCACTTTCCAGAAAATACTCCAAATCAAATCGATCCGATTTTCTAAAACCCTCCACCACCATCCGGCCGGTAGAATCAGGACTTTTATTCACCACCGCAGTTTTTACGTGTTTTACCGCATTAGGGCTGTATAGATAGCCAAAGAGCATCGAATACAGCAAAGGAACAAAAAGCACCACCAATAGTGCTTTCTTATCCTGATAAAGTAACTTTACCTCCCGCACACCTATTTTCCATAGCCTCCTGACCATTACTCTCCCTCATTTCCACTTAACAAAACCTTTACCTGCATCCCCGGATACAATTTTTTCTCATTGTCCAAAAGCTTAATCTTTACCGCATATGTAATCACGTCTTGGTCATTTAACTCGTTAGTCGACTTTTTGACGGCAAAATCAGGATTTTTATTGATGCTCACAACTTCTCCCTGAAAAACTTCCTCAGGATAGGCCTTGCTCCTAATCTCAGCTTTTTGCCCTAAAGCTACTTTCCCCATATCTACTTCATCTACATTAACCTCTACCCAAGCGTCATTGTAATCAATAATCGATACCACCGGCATTCCGGAGGCTACCAGCTCACCTTCTTCACAAACAACCAAAGAAATACTGCCGCCAATGGGTGCGGTTACTTTAGTTTCCTCCAGATTAATCAGCACTTCCTCCAGTTGACCTAGATATAAATCATACTGGGCCTGAGCTGCTTCTATATCCTCTACCCGGGCACCCTCTAAAGCCAGGTCATACTGCTCCCGAGCAGCCTCCACATCCAGTCGCGCCACATTCAACTCTGTTTCCAAGTCATCCAATTGGTCCTTGGGTAGGGCCCCGGCTTCATAGAGAGGCAGGTATCTTTCATATTTCTTTTCCAGTAAATTAAGCTTTTCTTGGGCTTTTTCCAGCAAAACCTTCGCCGAATTGATTTCCTGTTGACGAGCACCACTTAAAGCTTTATTTAACTGAGCCTCTGCCGCTCTTACCGCAGCCTCAGCCTGCATTTTCTTCACCTGCAAATCTTTAGGGTCAATCTCAAAAAGCAGATCCCCTTTTTCTACTTCTTCACCCTCATCCACATACAACTTCATTATCCTCCCGGGGACTTTGCTGCTAACATCCATTTCCTTTGCTTCAACCGTCCCCGATAACACCAAACCTTCATCGCTAACACTGACTCCCTTTCCTTTACTTACTCCTGTAAAACCTGAGATAATAGCAACTAAAGCCAGTAAAAAAATCACTAATAATATAAATATTCCAACTTTCTTACCTGTTTTCATGCCTCTCCACTCCTCCGCTCAATTGAAATTACTATGTAGTTATACCCTTTAACACTAATTCATAAATATGCTCCAATCTTTCCTCAAGTTTCTTTTCCAATTTTTCCTGCCATAAAGCCCGCAGCATCTCCAGCCGCACAAATGTAATAAGACATAAAGCATTTATGCTTAAAATTAGCTGCTCTAAATCTATATTTTTTCTAAATACTCCTTTTTCCACACCTTCCTCATAAATCTTTTCCAATTTGCTCATTCCTATCAGTAAAGTCCCGGGAATAACTTCCCGAGCATACTCTGCACCGGCTATTTCTTCCCAGGTCATAATTTTCACATA
>DGEF01000070.1:573-950 GCA_002385805.1 Peptococcaceae bacterium UBA3933 | reverse complement strand
GTTTTCAAAAACCTTTTCCCCTATAGCGTAAATTCGTTGAAAATTTACTCTTAATACCTCTTTATATAAATCTTCTTTAGACCCAAAATAATGATAAATCATTCTTTTATTGATCCCGGCATTTTCCGCAATCACATTCACCGAAGCAGCATATAAACCTTTTTCCGCAAACTGCCGCTCCGCCTCCCGGATAATCCTAAGTCTGGACATTTCCGGATCCCGCACATTGGCCACCAAACCACCTCCCTATGTAACCACCTGGTTACTTATATTCATATTTTACCACTTTTTTGCTTCAATTGTAAAGAAAAAACCACCTTGTCCAGGTGGTTTTAGATATTACTACTTCAAAAACTCAAACAATCCAGGATCCTCCA
>DGEF01000070.1:0-365 GCA_002385805.1 Peptococcaceae bacterium UBA3933 | reverse complement strand
ACTTTTGGTTCTACCCGATTAGTATAATTCTCATTAAAAATAAACTCTACACCCTCATTTGCCTGGATACAGAAATATGCCGGGCCCTTCTTTTTCGCAATTGGCTCATAAAGAGACTTAAAATTGGCCTCCACCAAATTAGCCATTACCAAAGTTTCCTCACTACAGTTTATGGTAATATGACCGTAATTAGGCGGGACGAAAACCTTATCTCCCGCTTGAGCCTTGACAAAAACAACCTCTTCCACATCACCTTGTCCATTGTTTTTCTGAAGCAGATACAAAGCCTCTCCCTTAAGCACCTCATAATACTCCGGATAAGTCTCTTTTTCATTACGGAGAGGATGAAAATGCCCTGCCGTCTT
>DGEF01000091.1 GCA_002385805.1 Peptococcaceae bacterium UBA3933 | reverse complement strand
TATTTGAAAAGCTACAAAGAAAAAGGACTTAAATCAATAATAGCCCAACCTTGTCCGGCAATAGTCAATTATATTGAAAAATATAAACAGGATTTAATAAAAGATCTGGCTCCTGTACAAAGCCCAATGCTGTGCACAGCTATTTACCTAAAGAAATATTTAAAAATAGCTGATAAATTGTGTTTCCTTTCCCCCTGTATTGCCAAGATATCCGAAATTAACGACCCCAATACTAACGGATATGTTCATTATAATGTTACCTACAAAAAACTTTTTGACTACCTTGCCAAAAATAACATATCTTTAGATTTATTTCCTGAAAAAGATTTCACCTTAATGGGATACAGTTTAGGAGAAATTTACAGTATGCCTGGTGGTCTTAAAGAAAACGTTTATCATTACTACCCGGAAGCCTTTGTGAAACAGGTAGAAGGACCGGAATATGCATATAAATACCTTGATGAATACAGCCAAAGAAAAAGAAAAGGAAAAACACTACCCTTACTGGTAGATATTCTAAGTTGTATTCATGGGTGTAATATAGGTTCAGGTACTTGTAAAAATGTAGATAGCACAGAGATAGATTTATTAACAACGAATTTAAAAAACCGAAAAATCGGCAGTTTTAAAGCTAAACCAAATAAATTGTTGAAATTTTTTGATAAAACCTTAAACTTAAATGACTTTATAAGAGCCTACGAACTGAAAAAGGTTACTCCTTATAAAAAGCCCTCTCCACAACAACTGGAAGAAATTTTCCAACGTATGCACAAAATTGATCAAGAATCCAGAAATCGAAATTGTAACTCTTGCGGTTACGGAGACTGTACAAAAATGGCCCAAGCTATTTTTAATGGATGTAACCATGTAGAAAATTGTATTGATTATAATATTGCGGAAGTTTCTTTAGAAAAAAATTCTCTGGAATTAAAGAATCAAGAAATCGCCGATGTTTTAAATGAACTTCGTGATTTGCAAAAAAATCGGGAATTTAAATTCAATCAGTTAAAAGAAAGAATAAATGAAATAAAAATGTCATTAGATGAAGTTGCTGCAGGAAGCTTTGAAAACGCCACAAATATTAACACCATTACCGGGGAGGTTTCCAGCTTACTGGAAATTTCGGAAAATCTGAAAAACAATATTGAAATTATGCAAGAAAGTATTAACCATTTTAACAAGGTAACCGAAGAAATTGTTGACATTGCTGAACAGACTAACCTTCTTTCTCTGAACGCGGCTATTGAAGCGGCACGAGCCGGTGAAGCCGGCCGAGGTTTTTCTGTAGTAGCCGAAGAAGTTAAAAAGCTTTCCGAACAGTCAAAAAGTGCCGCCCAATCAACCAAAAAAGATTATAATTTGCTTATCCAAAATATAGACATGGTTTTTACCATCGCCAATGAAATGGAGAAAAAAGTAGAATCAGTTAATGATGCTTTACAAACAATCTCAGCTACCGTGGAAGAAATTACAGCCAAAAACCAAGAAATACTGGCTACTACCAATATCATTATTTCTGAACAAGAAAATTAAAAAGCCTTCCTGCCGGAAGGCTTTTTATCTTAGTTTTAGTTATTCAATTTTACTGGTAAATTCTTTTAATAACTCCATACCATTTTTTATGTTTTCTAAAGAAGTAGCATAAGAGAATCTTAAGAAACCAGGGGCACCAAAACTTGAACCGGGAACTGCTACTACATAATAATTGTCAAGAAGTAATTTGGCAAAAGTATCGTCATTTTCTATTTTCTGCCCTTTAAAAGTTTTACCTATAAAGCTAGAAATATCAGGGAAAACATAAAATGCACCTTTAGGCTCACGACAAGTGATACCTGGAATCTCATTTAGAGCCTTAACAATATACTTTCTTCTTTCATCAAATTCTCTACGCATTTCTTCTAGTTCATCTTGGGGACCGGTTAAGGCTTCTATGGTAGCCATCTGAGCAATAGAGTTTGGGTTGGAAGTGGCATGACTTTGCAAAGAATTCATAGCCTTGATTATCTCTTTTTCTGCGGCCACATATCCGATTCGCCAACCGGTCATGGCATAAGCTTTGGATACACCGTTAAAGGTAATGGTTAATTTTTTAACTTCTTCATCTAAACTGGCAAAACTAACAAATTTAAGGCCGTCATAAACCAGTTTTTCATATATTTCATCAGCAAAAACGAAAATTTGATGTTTCTTAACTACTTCAGCAATGCCTCTTAACTCCTCTTCAGTGTAAACAGAACCGGTAGGGTTAGAAGGACTGCATAAAATTAAAGCCTTTGTTTTGTCAGTAATAGCCTGTTCTAATTGTTCCGGAGTTACCTTAAAATCACTTTCACTGGTTGTTTCTAAAAATACAGGTGTTCCCCCTGCAATTTTAACCGCTTCTGGATAGGTGACCCAGTAAGGTGCAGGTACAATTACTTCATCCCCTTCGTCAACCAAAGCTAAAAAGGCATTAAACAAACACTGTTTTGCTCCGTTAGATACCATTACTTCCTCAGGGGTATATACCAAGTTATTATCTCGTTGTAGTTTTTCACAAATGGCTTTTCTAAGTTCCATAACCCCGGGACTTGGAGTATAATGGGTAAAATTATCTCTAATCGCTTTAATTGCTGCCTCTTTAACATTTTCCGGAGTATTAAAATCCGGTTCTCCCACTTGAAATTCCAATACATTTTTACCTTCTGCTTTCAAAGCTTTAGCCTTGGCCATCAATTCTAATGTTTTTGAAGGCTCAATTACTCTTACTCTTTTGGCAAACTTCATTACCTCTTTCCCTCCCTATATTATTATTTTTTTACTCAATATATAATTAAATATTACTTTCATAACTCCTGCTAAAAAATAGTTCCCAAATCTAAATTAATGAGCGTAAATACTTTTAACACTAAAAATATCTATTCTTTTATGCAATACAACTAAAATCACATTCATAATAGACACATTAAGAATGAAAGAAATTAAACGAGGTAAAAAGATTACTTTATAGGGTATACCAAATATAATATTTAAAAAATATGGAACCAAGACCATGCTAACTATTAAATGGGTAATAAATACGGCCATAATAATACGAAATGGATTAAGGTTCTCCTTTTTACCTACCAAAATTGCAGGAAGAACGCCATTGAGAGCAGAGGTAAGAGTAAAATGAGGCATATAAGCTCCCCCGGGATTTAAGAAATAACCTATAATATCAGCAATTGCACCTACCCGTGCTCCCTGAAAGGCACCACTACGAATACCTGCCAAAATTATAGGTAGAGTGCCTAAACCAATTCGTACTCCGTCTACACCTCCAATAACTACTTTAATGCTAAAAAAACGACTGAAAATAACACTACAAGCAATAAGTAAAGCACCTTCCACTAGATTTCGATATTTCATGATAATCACCTCTGTTTCTACTCTTACCTAGCCTAACTCTAAACATAACTACTATTACAACTTTTTACTTCTAACTAGAATAATCCGTATATCCTACCTTTACCATCTACATCTATTTTTTCCGCAGCGGGAACTTTGGGAAGCCCAGGCATAGTCATTATTTCCCCGGTATATACGACAATAAATCCTGCCCCTGAAGATACTTTCACCCTGTTGACACTTATTTTAAAATCATGAGGAGCACCTAATTTTTTAGCATCATCAGAAAAAGAATACTGAGTTTTCGCCATACAAATTGGCAAATTGCCAAAACCTAAACTTTCCAGCTGCTCTATTTCTTTCAGTGCACTTTGAGATAATTCTACACCATTTCCGCCATAAATTCTAGTTACAACTTGCTTTATTTTTTCTTGAATACTTTC
>DGEF01000031.1:18010-26120 GCA_002385805.1 Peptococcaceae bacterium UBA3933 | reverse complement strand
GCTTTGGCAGGGGAATTAATGTTTGACGGTTCCTCTATTGAGGGCTATGTGAGAATTGAAGAGTCAGACATGTATCTTCGTCCCGATCCTAATACTTTTGTGGTTTTCCCCTGGTTACCTCAAGAAGGTTCAGAAGCCAGATTAATCTGTGATGTTTATAATCCGGATGGCACGCCTTTTGCCGGGGACCCTCGTTATGTTCTGAAAAGAGCTGCCCAAAAAGCTTATAACATGGGCTATAAGATGAATGTGGGACCTGAATGTGAATTTTTCCTTTTCCATACTGATAACGGTGTGCCGACAACTATTACTCATGATAAGGCTAGTTATTTTGATTTAACCCCTGTAGATTTGGGAGAAAACGCCCGGAGAGACATGGTCCTTTGTTTAGAAAAAATGGGTTTTGAGGTGGAAGCTTCCCATCATGAATTAGCTCCCGGACAACATGAAATCGGTTTTAAATATGCTGAAGCCATTGAAGCCGCTGATAATATTATGACTTTTAGATATTTGGTTCGGACTATTGCTCAGCAGCATGGTCTTCATGCCAGTTTTATGCCTAAACCGGTTTATGGTATAGCCGGTTCAGGTATGCATACCAATATTTCCCTTTGCACCTTGGATGGTGAAAATGCTTTTTACGATCCTCAAGGTGTGGACCAATTATCAAAAGAGGCCTATTATTTTATGGGTGGGATAATCAAGCATATAAAAGCTATTACAGCTATCACTAATCCTATTGTTAATTCTTATAAACGTCTGGTACCTGGCTTTGAGGCTCCTATATATATTGCCTGGTCCAGCCGTAACAGAAGTCCTCTCATCAGAGTGCCGGCCAAGAGAAAATCTTCCACCAGAGTGGAGTTAAGAAGTCCGGATCCCTCCTGTAACCCCTATTTTGCTTTAGCGGTTATTTTAAGGGCCGGTTTAGAGGGGATTGAAAAGAAAATTGATCCTCCTGCTCCCGTTAATGCTAATATTTATGAAATGGGTGAGGAGGATAGAAAAGAAAAAGGGATAGAAAGTTTACCCGGATCTTTGATCGAAGCTATTAACGAATTGAAAAAAGACCCACTTATTCGTGAGGCTTTAGGGGAACATGTTTATGAAAGGTATATTTATGCCAAAACCTGGGAGTGGAATCAATACCGTTCACAGGTTACCCAATGGGAACTGGATCAATATTTAACCAGGTTTTAAAATAAAGCCTTCTTTGCACACTTTTTTCTGCTGTTTCATACTTTATTACTAGCTATCAGATGTAAAAGGAGTAGTAATAGAGTATGAAACGACAACTACCCCCCTGCCCTGGTGGCGTCTATTGGGAGGTAGCTTATGGTGATACCCTTTATGAAATTGCTAGAGCTACCAATGTGCCTTTAAAAGTATTAATTGCGGCTAATCCCAATGTAAATCCACAAAATCTCCAGGTAGGGCAACAGATATGTATACCGGACTGCCCTAGCGGAGTATTTTGGGAAGTGGCCCCAGGTGATACTTTATACAAAATTTCTCAAGCAACCAAAAAACCTTTAGACAGGATCTTAGCGGCTAACCCGGGTATTGAGCCGGAGAATTTACAAGTTGGTCAATTTATTTGTATACCTGAATAGGAAGAATGGAATAGTGCAAACTGTTCCATTTTTTTTTATAAAAAGACGCAGCTTCGAATATATATATCTTTTTTTAAAAGTAAGTAAAGAATAACTTTGAGGGAAGAATAAGATTATTAAAATTGCCAAGAAGGAATTTTAGTTATCCATGGTGAAACTATTTGATAGATCATAGAAGGCGAGGTGCAGGCAATGTGGAAAGGTAGAAAAGTTATTATGCGGCAGCCTCAGGAGAAAGATGCTGTTGTTTTACAAAAATGGTATATGGATAAAGAGTTTAGGCAGCTATATGATGCTTATTCCAGCATATCCTTAGAGGGTATTTTAGAAGAAATAAAGCATGAGAGCTCTTTAGATGACCCGAAAGCTACTAAGGTTAATTTTATAGTTTTGCGAAAAAAAGACGAATCCCCTATCGGTGTTGCCAGTATTCGCAATATTAATAGGCAAAACGGTAATGCGGAGATAGTTTTGGGTATTGGAGATAAAGGGAAACGTTTAGCCGGTTACGGTGTGGACATGATGATTGTTCTTTTAGATATAGTCTTTTATCAATTAGGCTTTGAAAAAGCGTATATGGTTGCCCATGAAAATAATAAATTGGGCCTCAATTCTGCGTTAAATTTCGGTTTTCAGGCAGAAGGCCGCTTGCGGAAACATTCTTTTATAGAAGGTAATTACGTGGATTTATGGGTTTTAGGTCTCTTAAAAGAAGAGTACGAAAAATTACCGATTATACCTAAATGGAAAGCTCGAAAATAATTGAACTGCCTCTAAAAAATGATTAAATTTTCTCTATATATTTCTCTTGACAACTTAAGTTATTGAAGTTAAAATTAATCCAATTAAAACTAAATAGTTCTATACCGTTTATCAAGAGAGGTGGAGGGACTGGCCCTATGAAACCCGGCAACAGCTAGTTTTAAACTAGAAATGTGCCAATTCCTGCAGGATGTTTTCCTGAGAGATAAAGGGTATGTATTGCTATTATTATACAAATGGTGGATACAACCGCTTCTTATCTCTCGATAAGGAGCGGTTTTCAATTTATAAGGAGGAATGAATTCATGAAGAACCAATGGAAAATCAGCACCAAAGTTGTCCGGGGCGGATATTCGCCTAAAAGCTCAGAGCCACTGGTACTGCCTATTTATCAATCGACAACTTATAAGTATGATGATGCCGATTTTGTTGCCGGTCTTTTTGATTTAAAAGCAGAAGGCCATATGTATACAAGAATAAGCAATCCCACAGTAAGCGCATTGGAGGAAAAAATCAGTCTTTTAGAAGGAGGAGTGGGAGCGGTAGCCACCGCATCAGGTCAAGCGGCGATAATGCTTGCTCTGCTAAATATTTGCCAGGCCGGGCAGCACATTGTAGCTGCATCTACTCTATATGGCGGTACCCACAATTTATTGGCGGTTACCTTTAAGAAATTAGGTATTGAAGTAACTTTTGTTGATCCGGAATTACCGGCAGAAGAATTAAAAAAATACATTCGTCCAAATACCCGTGCTCTTTATGCAGAGACTATCGGTAATCCCAGCCTTAATATTATTGATTTTGAAAAGTTCTCTTATATTGCCAGGGAAAACGGCATACCTTTGATTATTGACAACACTTTTGCTACACCTTATCTATGCCGTCCTTTTGAACACGGGGCCAATATTGTTATTCATTCTACTACCAAACATATTGACGGCCATGCTACCAGTGTGGGCGGCATAATAGTTGACGGGGGAAATTTTGATTGGAATAATGGTAAATTTCCTGAGCTAACAGAACCTGATCCCAGTTATCACGGGCTAAAATATTATGAGGCTTTCGGTGAAAAAGCTTATATCACTAAGGTACGGGTGACTCTACTCAGGGACATGGGTCCTTCTTTAAGTCCTTTTAATGCCTTTTTGACCAATCTAGGGTTAGAAACTTTAGCTATAAGAATGAAGCAGCATAGTGAAAATGCTTTACAGTTAGCAAAATTCCTAGAAGGTCATGAAAAAGTGGCTTGGGTCAAGTACCCCGGTCTTCCCAGTCATCCCAGTTACTCCTTAAGTCAGAAGTACCTACCATTAGGAGCCGGGGGGATTTTGGCCTTTGGCGTAAAGGGAGGAGTAGAAAAAGGTAAAAACTTTATCAATAATGTGAAATTAGCTTCTCTGGTGGTTCACGTAGGTGATATCAGAACATATGTGTTGCATCCTGCCAGTACTACTCATCGTCAATTAAGTGAAGAGGAACAAATTGCCAGCGGAGTAAGTCCGGATTTAATCAGGGTATCCGTAGGTATTGAGGATATTGAGGATATTATTGCAGATTTTGATCAGGCCTTGAAAAAAGCCTAATAAAAATAGAAAGGAGAGCGTAAATGCCGGTAATAATACCCGAAAGGCTGCCAGCTACAGAAATTCTCCAAGAGGAGAATGTCTTTGTTATGAAAGAAAGTCGAGCCAGGTCTCAGGATATTAGACCTTTAAAAATTGCCATACTTAATTTAATGCCAACTAAAATTGTAACCGAAACCCAGCTTTTACGTTTATTAAGTAATTCTCCCTTACAAATTGAAGTAACTTTACTCTGTACTAATTCCTACCAACCCAAGAATACACCACAGGAACATCTGCTCAGCTTTTATCAAACCTTTTATGATATTAAGGATGAAAGGTTTGATGGGATGATTATTACCGGAGCACCGGTAGAGCATTTGGAATTTGAGCAGGTAGAATACTGGGATGAATTAAAGGAAATCATGGAGTTTACTAAATCTAACGTGTTTTCTACCTTGCATATTTGCTGGGGTGCCCAAGCGGCTCTTTACTATCACTATGGGATTCCCAAATATTTGCTTGATAGAAAACTTTTCGGGGTATTCCCACATTGGGTTAATGATAAAAAGAATACATTGGTCCGGGGCTTTGATGATATTTTTTATATTCCTCATTCCCGCTATACGGAGGTCCGGGAGGAAGACATTTTACAAGTCCCGGAGCTGGAAATTTTGGCTCAATCGGAAAAGGCAGGGGTATATTTAGTAGCTTCTAAAAACGGTCGGTTTATCTTTGCCACCGGTCATGCCGAATACGATCCTGACACCTTAAAAAATGAGTATGAACGGGATATAAAAGCAGGTCTGCCAATTCATCTGCCGGAAAATTATTTTCCCGATGATGACCCCAAGAAAGAGCCTATCGTGTCCTGGCGAGGTCATGCCAATCTTTTGTTTGCCAACTGGCTGAATTATTATGTTTACCAAGAAACACCTTATGATTTGCGGGAAATGGATAAAATAGTGAAACTCTAATCCCAAAGGAATAGGGAGGTAAAGACGGTGGAAAATATGCTGCAGAGGGTTTTAGTTTTTGACGGAGCCATGGGGACACTGCTCCAGGAAAAGGGTTTGGAACCTGGAGCTTGTCCTGAACTAATGAATTTAGCTGAGCCGGAAAAGGTTAAGGAAGTACATGAAGCCTATTTACTAGCAGGTGCAGATGTGATTACTACCAATACCTTTGGTGGCAATAGGATTAAACTGGCCGAGTATGGCTTGGCCGACCGAGTAGTGGAAATTAATAAGAAGGCTGTGGAGATTGCTCGGGAAGCTCTTCTTAATTATCCGCAAAGTTTTGTTGCCGCAACTATCGGACCAACAGGCCGTTTTGTGGAGCCTTTGGGGAAAATGACCTTTCTTGAGGCATATGAAATATTCAAAGAGCAAATCGAAGCCCTGGTCTCGGCTAAACCTGACTTTCTTATTTTAGAAACTTTTAGTGATTTGGGAGAAATAAGGGCGGCTTTATTGGCGGCCAGAGATACCTGTACCATTCCGGTAATATGTAGCCTTACATTTACAGGCAGAAAGACTTTAACAGGAGTAAGTCCCGCCAGTGCTGCGGTCGTCCTGGAAAGCATGGGGGCTCAAGCTATAGGAGCAAACTGTTCCGGGGGGCCAGAAGAGCTATTCCCGGTAGTTAAAGAAATAGCAATGTACACTAAGCTTCCGGTTATTGTCCAGCCTAATGCCGGTTTGCCCCAGGTTAAAGAGGGAAAGGTTAGCTATCCTTTAGGACCGGCAGATTTTTTACAAACTATGGAACCCTTCTTTACTTTAGGTATTAATATTTTTGGTTCTTGCTGTGGCAGTACACCGGAACATACCCGGCTTTTAAAAACAAGATTGGCAGACTATCAACCACCGGTACGGGAAGTTATTAAAGGAAGCTTTTTAGCCAGCAGGGAAAAAGTGGTTATCATTGGGTCATCTACCTTACCTAAAATAATCGGGGAGAGAATTAATCCTACTGCTAGGAAAAAGCTGGCTGAAGACATGAAGGAAGGCAGTTTCGCTTTAGTTCAAGCGGAAGCTCAGGCCCAACAGGAGGCCGGTGCCCACCTTTTGGATATCAACATAGGGGCCCCAGGAATTAATGAAGTGGAAACCATGGGCTCAATCATAAACCTTTTACAGCAGAATATTTTAATCCCTTTGGTTATTGATTCAACTAACCCGGAGGTTATTGAAAAGGGTTTACAAGTTTATCATGGCAAGGCTTTAGTTAATTCCGTAAACGGAGAAGAAGCAAGTCTTAATAAAATTTTACCTTTGGTTAAATGTTACGGTGCCGGGGTCATTGCTTTAACCTTAGATGAGAAGGGAATTCCTTCCCGGGCGGAAGAACGTTTATTAATTGCCGAGAGGATAATCGATAGATGCATGCGACTGGGTATACCCAGAGAAGATATTTATGTGGACTGTTTAGCTTTAACCATAGGAACGGATGACCGGGCCGCCTTGGAAACATTAAGGGCTATTAAAATGGTGAAAGAGAAACTAAAAGTGAACACGGTTTTAGGAGTAAGCAATGTTTCCTATGGATTACCTAATCGCAGTAAGATTAACGCAGCATTTCTGGCGATGGCCCTGGGGCAAGGGCTGGATCTGGCCATTATTAATCCTTTAGATACAAATATGCTGGATATTTGGCAGAGTGCTTCTTTATTAGCAGGTAGGGATGCAAAAGGTCAGAATTACCTTTATTTAAACAGCAGAGAAAAGGATAATCCTCCAAAGAAAGAGCAGGGAAATTTACAGCCATCACTGGAGTTGTTAAATAAACTGGTAGTCACCGGTTCCCGTCAGGCGGTAAAAACGGTGGAAGGTTTGTTAGAAGAGGGAGTGGCTCCTTTAGAAATCATTAATAAGGGACTGGTGCCCGGTTTAATTCTGGTGGGTGAAAAATATGAAAAAGGTGAGTATTATTTACCCCAGCTGATGTTAAGTGCAGAAACCGCCCAAAGTTGTTTCACCCGCTTAGAAAAATGTTTTAAAGAGGAAGAGAAGCTTTCTAAAGGTACAATTGTCATCGGTACCGTTAAAGGGGATATTCATGATATCGGAAAAAACATGGTGGCTGTAATGTTAAGGAATCATGGATTTAAGGTAGTGGATTTAGGGAAGAACGTCAGTAAAGAGGATTTTCTGAAGAGTTTACAGAAGGAAAAGGCAGATATCCTTGCCTTAAGCGCTTTAATGACTACAACCATGCAGGAAATTCCCAAGACCATTGATTATGTTAAGAAACATTATCCTGAGGTAAAAATAATTGCCGGAGGTGCTGTGGTCACCAAGGAATTTGCCTTAAATGCCGGGGCTGACGGTTATGGCAAGGACGCAGTGGAGGCAGTAAAATTAGTTGAGAGTTTGAGGGGGTAGGAGGTATGGAACTGTTACGGGACAAGTTGGCCCAAAAGAAATTTGTGGTTACTGTAGAGGTGGAGCCTCCTAAAGGGGCCGACCCCTGGCAGGTATATGAAAGGATAAGACCTTTAGTAGATTATGTGGATGGGGTGAATATCGCCGACTGTCCCATGGCCAAAATGCGCATGAGTCCCATTGCTTTAGCTTGTTTAGTGCAAAAGGAATTAAATTTGGAAACCATTTTTCATTTAACTTGTCGGGATAGGAATGTTATTGGGTTACAATCAGAATTGCTGGGTGCCTATGCTTTAGGTGTGAGGAATATTTTAACCCTAACAGGTGATAAACCGGTGCAAGGTGATCATCCTCAGGCTACAGGGATTTTTGAGGTGGATTCTTTAGGTTTAGCCCAATTAGCCTATAACTTAAACCAGGGTCGGGATTTAATGGGTAACTCCTTGGACCGGCCTACAGATTTCTTTATTGGAGGAGTAGCTAATCCTACTGCAGAAGATTTAGGGAAGGAAATTGCAAAAATAGAAAAGAAAGTGGCCAGTGGGGTCAAGTTTTTCCAGACCCAGCCTATCTTTGACCTGAAGCAGCTGGAAAAATTTTTGCAAGCATTACCCAAGATTGATGCCTATTTTATTTTTGGTTTAATGCCATTGAAAAGTGCTAAATTAGCCAATTATTTAAACAACAACGTTCCCGGGATCCATGTGCCGGAAAAGTTAATTGACCGTTTACAAGTTAAGGGCAGGGAAGCAGGGTTCGAGATTGCTCAGGAATTGTTTACGGAAAT
>DGEF01000031.1:10649-17701 GCA_002385805.1 Peptococcaceae bacterium UBA3933 | reverse complement strand
AAGACCTCAATTAGCGGGAGCCCAAGAAAAACTGAGGGAGTTACAAAAGTATATTCAGCCTGTGGCTTTTTGGCGGGAGTTAAAGGTGGACGGTCAGGAACAAAACAGAATATCTCTGGAGGAAGGGAAATTAATCATTGACAGTGCCTATGTAGCCTTAGGTTTGGCCGGTTGTTCTAAAGCCACCCTTTTAGCGGTTACTATTGGCCAGGAGTTGCCTCATTATGCCCAAGACTGTTTACAGAAAGGCAAACTCTGGGAAGGAACGGTAGCGGACATTTTGGGTTCAGAAGCAGTGGAAATCCTGGCTGAGAAAATACATTCTTATTTAAAAGGAATTTTTCTCCCTAAAGGCTTATTTTCCACTTTAAGATTCAGTCCCGGTTATGGTGACTGGTCTCTTAAAGATCAAGAGAAAATCTTGGAAATTTTACAAACAAAACCAAAAATTAAGGTTACGGAGAATTATCTTTTAGAACCTGTTAAATCGATTACAGCTTTAATCGGCTGGTCCTCTATGCCTGTTTCTCAGGAATACCCTCAAGGAGAAAAGAAAAAAGGTTTTTGTGCCGGTGGGCAAAATTGTGCTTATTGTACTACTTGGGCTTGCAGGAAATAGGGAACCACGGATACACACAGATAACTTTAAATAATTACTTTTTAAATAAATTTGTCGTCGATCCTCAATGGTGCAAAACCCCGTGGAACGACGACATTATTAATTTCTGTGAAAATAGATTTACCTTATGAGAAGATACGTAAACAGGCTGGCTAGAAACATGACCGGTACGGTGATTTTATATTCTTTATATAAATCTTTCATTTCTACCTGAAAATACTCGTTGGTTAAGGCCTGACAGAGGTGGATGGGGGAGATAAAGTAACTGCAGTAACCAAGAGTATAAATTAAGGCTGCCGTCGGCAATACTTGTTCCGGAGAAACAAGAGGTAAAATTAAAGGGTACAGAAGACCTGTTACCACCGTTAGGTTAGCGGCCACATATCCGGCCAGGACAGTCATGATAATGATTACAATTTCTAAAGGTATACCCAAATTAATTACTTGTTCAAGTAATAGCTTTAATTCAGGGATATTTTCAATAAAATTCTTAAAAATCATAACTCCGGCAGCGGCCTGGATCAGAGGCCATCCCCTTTTATTTAAAACAATACGGGCAAAAGGAATGTTCTTTTGCCGGATAAAATAGGCCAGCAGACAACCGGCCAACAAAGCTAAATAAGAGGGAATGAAAAAAACCAGCAATACACATAAAAGAATGGGTGAAGTGTAAAGAAAAGCTTTAAGAAAAGGTTTTTCCTTTTGCTCTTTATTTTCGGATTCAGCTACATTTTCCATTAATGTGTTTTTCAAAGGGTGTAGATAAACCAGGTAGCCGGTGATTAAGCAGATTAAAGATACCGGGGCTTGTGCAAAGGCCAGTTGTTTAATAGGGATATTGCTAATATATGAAGCATTAATTAAGTTAACGGCAATAGGTAACATGAAATACCAGGCGTGTCTAATATAGAGATTGATGGCTGCCTTTTTAGGTCCGCTTAAACCTGCTCTGTCCCCTAACCCGTCAATAATCGGGGCGGCAATAATGGCAGCACCGGAGGCAGTAAAGGTTGATAAAAGGGAAGGAATGATAAAAAGCAGTGTTTTAATGCTTTTAAAGGTTTTTTCCAGATATTTTATCATTAAATCCATAATCCCGTATTCCTGCATCATGGTACTAAGAATACTTATTAACACTACGGTCAGTATCAATTGCTGGGTGCCTTTCTGGGTAAAGGTTAGAAGGATAATTTTGATGATTTGGGGAGCCCGTAAACCTGCAAATAGAGCCAGTATGACTCCTCCAAAAAGAACAGCCATGCCGATAGGCACCTTTCTTGTGACCAGTATTAATATTAAGGAAAAGGTAACAATTAGGCCAATTATTAACATTCTGTCACCTCAGTGGTAAAAATAGATACTTGTATTTTACCATAGATATTAAGCATAGATATTAATGTTTTAAGGAAAAAAACCCGCCTGAAACAGGCAGGTTTTTTTCTTACTTGCGTTTCTGCTTATTTTTTTTGGCTTTTTTCTCTGCTTTGCCAATGCCTTTTTCTGTGTCAACAGGGTCTAGTTCGCCCATAGGGTCATTAGGGGTATTTTTTTCTTTAGCCATGAATCTCTTACTCCTTCTAAATATAGTGTACATCTCTATTATGATAAAGAATTGTAATTTTATACTGGTAATATCTGTAAATCATCCTGGCAGATTAATTACTTGGCCGACTTGCAGGTTGTTTGGATTCAGGTAGGGATTGGCTTTGATTAATTCATTTAGAGGGATATTAAGTTTTTGGGAGATGCTCCATAATGTATCACCGGGTTTTATGATATAAGTATTGCCCTTAGTTGGAACAGGTATGGGTTTAACCGGTTGGTCGGTTTCTTCATAGTAAGTTTTATTTGGATTAGTTCCCTTATAAATTATTACTTTTGTGCCGATACTGACTTGACTGAACAATTCTTCCACATGGTGGTTATACATGCGGATACAGCCATTGGATACCGCTTTACCGATAGAACTGGGATTATTTGTACCATGGATGCCATAACCGGGATTACTTAGGCCCATCCAACGACTACCAAAAACACTTTCATAGTTGAGGATTTTTTTGTTAATTATACTCCATTCACCAATAGGACTGGGAGTAGAAGGTTTGCCAATGGCTACCGGGTAAGTACGTACGAGAATTTGGCCTTGGTAAAAATCCAGTTCCCGCCGTAACAGATCAATTTCTATATGTACGCTCCTGGCCAATCTAAACATACTTTCACCTCCTGGAGAGATTGCCTTAATAGCATATGTAAGAGTGGTCTCAGGAGTGACTGTATAAAATATCCAGTTAACTTTAAACAGGGAATTTAATAAGTAAGGGCGAAAATATGGTACAATTACCTGGAACATTATCCAAATTCTACACGTCTAATGATTAGGATAAGTATGAATGGAGGCTTTTTATGGCACCAATAATTGAAGTTAAAGATTTGGTAAAAAAATACCGGGTGGGCTCAGAAATTATTACTGCATTAAATAAAGTTAATTTAAAAATTGAAAAAGGAGAGTTTTTAGCCATTGTGGGAACTTCCGGCAGCGGTAAATCTACCCTGCTACACATGATGTCCGGTTTGGAAAGACCCACAAAAGGTGAAATCTGGATTAATAATGTTTTAATTAATAAGGTTAAAGAAAAGGATATGGCTACCTTTCGGCGTAAGCATATGGGTTTTATTTTCCAATCTTACAATCTGTTGCCGTCTTTAACGGCCTTAGAAAATACGGTTTTGCCTTTAATCTTACAGGGGGTGGGTAAAAGAGAAAGGACTAAGCGGGGAAAAGAGCTTTTAAAATTGTTAGGCTTAGAGGAAAGGATGCGAAACAAGCCCAATCAAATGAGTGGCGGTCAACAGCAACGGGTGAGTATTGCTCGGGCATTAATTAACAACCCTAAAATTTTATTTGCTGATGAACCTACCGGTAATCTGGATACCAAAACAACCATAGAGATTATGGAATTATTGACAAAAGCTATTAAAGAAAAGGGCCAAACCTTAGTTATGGTTACCCATGACTTGGAAGTAGCCCAATATGCAGACCGGGTCATCCACATGGTGGATGGCATGATTATTAAAGAAGAAATAGTAAAAGGAGGAGTCCAAGTTAATGGGTAAAAAAATAAGTAGCATAGTATTAATATTGGTCTTATTATTAAGTATTGCTTTACCTGTATTAGGTGCTGAAGAAAATTCAGTAAATAATGAAAATGTTGAAGAAAAAAACCAGGAAAAACAACAAGAAACAACTAAGATAATCAATACAGGGTATGAACCTTTACTGGTAATCCAGGATATTGAAGTTGATGAGGAAGTGGCTGTCGGTGATGAATTTAATATTCACGTTGTTGTTAGAAATATGGGCAGCGGGACGGCTTTTTATCCTAAATTTGAGTTTGAGGAAGTAAATCAGGTATCTAATCCTTTGCCTAACTTTCATGTAGTAAATTCTGCTTCTAAAGATGATCCTAATAATGTTTTTGATCCAAATGTGGTAGAAATAGCCAGCGGTGAAGTTCGTTCCTTTAATATAAAAATGAAAGTTGACGAAAATGCACCGGAAAGGGAAAACGGTTATAAAATTAAAGTGATTTTGAAATGCCAAAATGCTCATTTAGGGGATAAATATTTAGAAACAAGTACTAATATTACCCTTAACCCTAAATATACTTTAACCTCTCCTTATTTCGTGGTGAAATCGGTAAAATTTGCTCCGGAAGAGCCGGATTTGGATGAACCTTTTACCGCTACCTTTTTCTTTGAAAACATCAGTAAGACCAGTGCCCGTAATGTGAGGGTTTCTTTAGAAGGAAGTCTTGGTGAAGGAAAGAATAACTTTAAGGTTCTGGATCTGTCTAATACACAACATCTTTATGATGTTAAGGGCAAGACCATGAGGATGGTTTCTTTTAAACTGGAGGCAGAAGATTTCCGGGACGGAAATGAAGTAAAGCTTAAATTCGCTTATGATTATTCTGGATCTTCTGAAACAAAAACTCAAGAAGAGATAATCAATCTTCCTTTACCTTCTCCTGATTCTGATGCTACCGGCAAAACCCCCTGGGTGATTATTAATAAATATACTTTATCGGTAGACAAAATCCTTGCTGGGAATACGGTGGTTCTTAAATTATTCATTGAAAACACCAATGAAAAAGATGTTAATAATGTTAAGGTTTCCATAGTTGATATTAAGTTAGAGGATAACCAAAAAGGGGATACGGTCTTTTCCCCGGTAGACAGCAGTAACACCTTTTATATTGAGAAGATTCCCGGAAAAACAATTGTGGAAAAGGATATTGCTTTATATGTAGACCCCAATGCCCAGGCTAAAACTTACAATGTACCCATTGATATAACCTATGAGTATGATAACGGTGTTGAAAAAACCGTTAATGAGCGGGTAAATATTCCCGTTACCCAAGAATGCAGATTTGAGGTATTATCAGTTGATGTTCCCCCGGTAGCCATGGTGGGAGAGCTTGTGCCTGTTACCAGTGAATTTGTTAATGTAGGGAAAGTAACTTTAACTAACTTTATGGTTAACCTGGAAGGGGATTTTCCTAAGGAAAACGCTATTTACTACATAGGGAATATGGAAACGGGGATGAGTGACTTTTACCAGGCCATGGTTATTCCGGAAAAAGAAGGAGTATTAGAAGGAAAGCTGGTCTTTTCTTACATAGATAACAATAACCAGGAAGTTCGCGTGGAAGAGCCTTTTACTATTGAAGTGCAAAGCGCTCCTGAACTTCCTGCGGGTATGGAAATGGGCCCTGATGGGCAGCCGGGCATGATAGAAGGAAAGCCGGGAATGCCCATGGGACCTGATGGAGCAGGTGGATTAGCCTCTAAATTAAAAAACAACTGGAAGTATGTAATCTTATTCATTATTATCCTTGTCCAGGGTGTCTTTATTTGGCGTCTCAAACGAAAAGCCAAAGAGAATGGGGAATTTTTCGATGTTTAAACTTGATCTTATAAATATGGCTTATAAAAACTTATGGCGGCGGAAAGTCAGAACCTTTCTAACCGTACTAGGGGTACTGATCGGTACCACCTCTATTGTAGTAATGATTTCCATTGGCATCGGCTTAAATGATTTCCAGCGAAAGACCCTGGAACAGTGGGGCAGTCTTAACCAGATTGAAGTTTATACAGGAATGATGTGGGATGCAGAAGGTAATCCTATCGGTGATGCCAACCCTTTAAACGATGCGGCTGTGGAAGAATTAAAAAGCATTCCGGGAGTTGTGGCTGTTTCCCCCGGTTATAATCTAGGGGGGCGGGCCATCTGGGGAAAAAAAGAAGGCTACCTTCAACTGGTAGGGTTAGATGAAAAGGAAATGAGCAATTTTGAGTTTGAGATCGGTCAAGGTCGTTTGTTAGAGGAAGGAGACCGGTTTAATATAGTGGTCGGGTCGGAAGTGGGCATGAATTTTCGGGATCGACGCGAAATGGAAATGATGGACAGAATGTACCGACAAGGCCGCATGATCAGAATGGAGCCGCAAGAAAACAAAACATCGGAAATGCTAAACCAGCGTGTAACCCTGGAAATAAACAATTATAACGGTCAGACCAAAAGATATAATTTTATGGTGGTAGGAATTTTAAGTGAAAAAAATCGGGATAAATCCTGGCAGGCCTTTGCCCCTATTGAGGAGATTAAAAGAATCAGGGATTTTACCATGGGAGGCGGGAGAAATACAGAGACTAAGCCTTCCTCCGGAAAAAAATCATCAGGGCCCTCTCCAGATGATTATGAATTTATCTGGGTAAGAACGGCTGATGTTAATGCTACTAAAACCATAGCCAACGAGTTAAGAGAAAGAGGTTATCAGGCATACTCTATGGCCGATGCTTTAGAAGGAATTGAGCAGACTTCGAAAACCATGCAGGCCATTCTGGGAGGAATCGGAGGTATTACCTTATTAGTGGCTGCTTTAGGCATAATTAACACTATGATTATGTCCATCTATGAACGAACCCGGGAAATCGGGATTATGAAAGTTATTGGCGCTTCCTTTTTAGATATCAGGATGTTGTTTTTAACAGAAGCGGGTTTGATCGGTTTTCTGGGAGGGCTATTCGGCTTAATCTTTAGTTATAGTATATCTAAACTGATAAATCATTTAAGCGCAGATTTTATTAATCAAGGCATGGCTGCCGGGGATGTGGCCTATTCCATATCCTTAATCCCTCCCTGGTTGGCTCTGTTTGCTTTGGGTTTTTCCGTATTGATCGGAGTAATAGCCGGTGTTTATCCTGCCAATAGAGCTGTAAAACTTAGCCCCATCAAAGCCATTCGCAATGAGTAGTTCCCTTATAAAAATTGTGGCCGGAGGCAGGCATATGTGCTTTAGATTTAATTGTTGGGAACAACAATAAAAATATTTATTAAGGAGGCAAAAAGGTGCAAAAGAAAAAGTTCCTC
>DGEF01000031.1:7021-10410 GCA_002385805.1 Peptococcaceae bacterium UBA3933 | reverse complement strand
CGGACAGGTAGTACAGGATAAAAGTGCCGAACAGGCGGAGCAAGATAGCAGTATAGAACAGGTGGAGCAGGGTAAAGAAGAGAAAAAGGTAGAAATAACAGAAGTATCCCAGGCCTCCCCTTTTGCCGCTTATAAGGCTGTGCCGGTGAACATCTCCCCGTCTGTGGACTCTTATCAAGTTGCACCGGGACTTGAAAATGTGATTAATAGGGAGATGTTTGAATTTTCCCCGGAAGCGGAAGAACTGCTGATAAAAAACGGATTTGTAGTAGTACCCAGTGAAATGCCAGAGTTTTTTATGCTGTATGAAATAAATCTTTATGAGCCTATACCCAGTTTTATTACTACTGATTCCATGCTTCATAATTACCATTTGTTTTTCAGTCACCTGCTAAGGGTTATTGAGAAAGAAAAATTAGTTCCTGAATTACAAGAATTGACTAAGGCTATGCTTTCCGCATCCCAAAAACAGTACTCCCTGCTTAAAGGCAGTGACTGGGAAAATGCCGCCAAGAGGAATCTGGGCTTTTTTGCGGTAGCCGGGAAGCTTTTAGATCCTCAGATGATAATCCCTGAGGAAGTAAAAGAAGAGGTAGAAGCAGAGTTATCTCTTATTAGTGAGCACTCAGGTATCTATATCTCTCCGTTAATGAATATGGGTCAAGACCTTTCCGTCCTGGATGCATTTCAAGAAGATTATTCCCAGTACATTCCCCGGGGACATTATACTACTGATGAGCAACTGGAAGCATATTTTAAGGCTATGATGTGGTATGGGAGAATGACTTTCCGGTCGGCAAATGAGGATGAGACCAAATCAGCTGTTTTAATAACTTTGGCTTTATCAGAAGGAGATAATGAGCAAAGGTGGGATAAAATCTACCAGCCTACCAATTTCTTTGTAGGCAAGGCTGACGATTTGTCTTATTTTGAGTATCGGGAACCTCTGGTAAAAATTTATGGTCGGGAAATTGAGCTGGGAGAATTGACCTCTAATAATGATAAATGGAAGGAATTTATGGAAGCTGTAAATGAACTGGAAGCTCCTATAATTAATTCCATTCCCATTTTTATAGAAGAAATACAACCTGACCGGGAGAAGTCTACCAAGGGTTTTCGCTTTATGGGTCAGCGGTACACCTTGGATGCAGATATTTTTCAGCGGCTGATTTACCGGGAGGTTAAAGAAAACAGCCGCGGTGAATATAGGATGCTTCCCCGGGCTTTGGATATCCCTGCCGCTTTAGGTTCCCATGAAGCCTATTGTATCTTGGAGGCTGAGGGGGAAACTGAATATAAAGGCTATGTTGATAATATGGTTAAACTGCGGAAATATATTGCCGGGCTCAAACAGGAAACCTGGACCCAAAATTTGTACTGGGGCTGGTTATATACCTTAGAATCACTGCTTCCGGAACGGCGACAAGGCTATCCTGCTTTTATGCAAAATCAGGCCTGGAAACTGAAAGAGTTGAATACCTTCCTCTCTAGCTGGACGGAGCTTAAACACGACACCATTCTTTATGCCGAACAGGTATATGCGGAAATGGGCGGTGGTATGGAAGGGATAGACGACAGGGGTTATGTGGAACCTAACCCTCAGCTTTATGGTCGTTTGGCGGCACTGGTGGAGATGACTCGTGAGGGGTTAGCTTCCCGGGAGCTATTAAATGATAGAGACAGGGATAGCCTGGAGCGGTTGGAACGGTTAGCTCTTGCCTTAAAAACAATCTCGGAAAAAGAATTAACCAATACACCCCTTACTGATGAAGAGTACGATTTGATTCGTTCTTATGGCGGTCAGCTAGAGCATTTTTGGTTAGAAGCTCTGGCTGATATGGGAGTCGACCATTGCTCTGCCGTTTATAGAAATCCTGCCGCTTTGGTAGCCGATGTGGCCACCGACCCCAACGGCAGGGTATTAGAAGAGGCTACAGGTTATATCTTCGATATTTATGCTGTTGTTCCCGTTGACGGCAGTTTAAGAATCGCTAAGGGTGGCGTTTACTCTCATTATGAATTTGCCTGGCCCCTTAGTGACCGTTTAACTGATGAAAAATGGCATGAAATGTTGTCTTCCGGCCGGGTACCCCCGTTAGCCCAGTGGACGGAGAGTTATCTGGCGCCATGAGACTAAACCGCTTAGTGATGATTGCTTTTCTGGTAGGGCTGCTGTTTTCTGTTGGAATCTATATACAACAACACCATGACAGTAATAAGGTTTTTTCTAATATTATAGATTTTAAAAAATACCGGATGCGGTTTCCTGAAAAGCAAGAATCCCTTTCTTTGGTAGTTGTGGGGGATATTATGCTTTCCCGCTATGTGGCCCAAATGATAAATGAGTATGGGGACCCTGGATATGCATTTCGAGGGGTTAAATGGTTTTTGGAAAGCGGGGATATTGTTTTCGGTAATTTAGAAAATCCCATAACCTCGGGGCGTGAAATTAAGGTTCCGGAGATGGTATTAAGGGCTGATCCTTGGGTGGTTTCAGCCCTTTATGAATCAGGCTTTAATATTCTTTCTCTGGCCAATAATCATATTTATGATTTCGGTGCCCAAGGGCTTTTAGATACACTGGATTACTTGGAAAAAGAAGCTATTAGTTATGTAGGTGCCGGAAAAAATGCAGCAGAAGCTTATGCACCCCGTTTTATAGAGGTAAATGGTGTTAAACTGGCTTTTCTGGCTTTTACTGATCCTGCTCTGATAACACATATAAATTTTTCTCAGGAAGGTCCCAGTATTGGCTTTCTGGACTCGGGAAAAGTGGTTTCCGCCGTTAGCAAAGCGGCAGAAAATGCTGATTTTACCGTTG
Organism: Peptococcaceae bacterium UBA3933; assembly: GCA_002385805.1. Taxonomy (GTDB): domain Bacteria; phylum Bacillota; class Peptococcia; order Peptococcales; family BICA1-8; genus UBA3933. Next base: position 7,589 of record DGEF01000031.1, on the reverse strand, counting down.
TTTATTTTCATGGGGGAAAGGAATATGCTTCAGAGCCTGAGGAAACTATAATTAATTTAGCTCATTTAGCTATAGATTCCGGAGCGGATTTGGTATTGGGCAGCCACCCTCATGTAGTGCAAAAAGTGGAGCAATATCAGGGAAAATTCATTTTTTACAGTTTAGGAAATTTTATTTTTGATCAGCTATGGTCCCAGGAAACCAGAGAGAGCATAATCGCCAAAATTTCCATCAGTGAAAACAGGGTAGAAAAAATTGAATTCTTGCCGGTGTTTATTAATGATGAATGTTTTCCTGTACCTTTAAGTGGAGAAAAAGGTCAGGAATTGACGGAAAAATTGAGGTTGAAACTGAAAAAAGAAATTATTCCCGCTTGGAATAGAGAAGAAAATAGTTTTACTATGTTAGAACAATACGTATTTTATCCTGATAATTATCAGTCTGCATATAGGTTAGTTAAGAACCGAAAGTTTGATTTAGACGGGAATGGGTTAGAGGAAGAATTTAAATTAAGTAACGGTAGAATGGAAATATGGAGTGGCGGCAGTCTACTCTGGCAGTCACCGGA
>DGEF01000031.1:0-6807 GCA_002385805.1 Peptococcaceae bacterium UBA3933 | reverse complement strand
GAAGAGGATAACAGTGTTAAAAACCATCTTTATATTTATAAACTCAAAGAGGGAAAAATTAAACCTGTTTGGCAGTCATCTAACTTGGATCGACCTAATTATTCCGGGACTCTGGTAGATTTTGACGGTGATGGAGAAATGGAGCTCTTGGTTGTAGAAGGGAGCTACACGGATTTTAAGCTTAGAAAAATGACATTATGGAAATGGAATGGTTGGGGGTTTTCCCGTATACTTTAAATATTTAACAATTATTGTTGACAAAATGGAAGCCGTTTTTATATTATAAAAATACAGTATCTTTTATTACTCTTTTTCCTGACCCTAATTATTGGCAGGTAGGAAATAGACATGCTTAAGAGGGGATAAAAATGCCGCCAAGCAAAGAAGATAAATTTTATGTACAATCAGTAAACAGGGCTTTAGAAATAATCGAAAAGATCAGTGAAGCTAATGGGCATGGTATTAGTGTAACTGAGATCAGCAGAAGTATTGGTTTGCCGGTGAGCACCGTTTATCGCTTAATCCAGAATTTACAGGCCTGGAATTATGTCCATGAAAATTCTGAAGGCAACTATACTTTAGGCTTAAAACTTCTTCAATTAGGTTCCATTGTGCTAAGAAATGTGGAGTTAAGAAATATTGCTCAAAAATATATGGAGGAGTTGAATAAGCAAACTAAAGAGACCATTTATATGGCGATTCTGGATGATAAAGCCTATGAATTAATCTATGTTGAAAAAATAGAAAGTTTACGAAATGTAACATTAGTAGCCGGTGTAGGAACCAGAAATTATGTTCATTCCACAGCAAACGGCAAATGTATTTTATCAGGTTTCAGTGACGAAAAAATCAGAGAAATATTAAAGAAAAAAGGTATGCCTGCTTTAACTAAAGCAACTATCACGGATATAGATAAATTTATAGAAGAAATTCATAAGGTCCGTGAATTAGGTTATGCAGTTGATGATTTAGAAAACGAAGACAGTGTGCGCTGTGTTGCTGCTCCTGTTTATGATTACCGAAATAAGATTGTAGCTTCAATCAGTATATCTGGTGTTTCCACAAATATTTCCCAGGATTTATTGCATAATGAATATAAGGATTTGGTAATGCAAGCTGCCCAAAACATCTCAAGAGAATTGGGCTACAGGAAGGAATGAAATACATTTTCCATAGTATGATAAAAATATTTTTCAGCAAACCCTTGAAAAACCTTGCTTTTCAAGGGTTTGTTTTTTTATCTTCTTAATATTTTGTTTTTACCCTTGCAATTTACCCTATTAATTATTAAAATGAAAACATAAATCATATTATGAAAGTAATGCTTTTGTAGTGGGGAGGTTTTTATTTTGATCGAAATTAGATGGCACGGCCGAGGTGGACAGGGTGGATTTACAGCCGCTCGCCTTTTAGGTTTAGCTGCTTCAGTTTATGGAGGTAATTATGCTCAAGCCTTTCCCTCCTTTGGACCGGAGAGACGAGGAGCCCCTGTACTAGGGTTTACTAGAATAGACAATAAGCCGATTAATGACCATAGTCAGGTTTATACATGTGATTATGTAATCGTTTTAGATGAAACTTTACTGGAAACCGTAGACGTTACAAAAGGGTTAAAAGAAGGCGGGATTTTAATCATTAATTCTGCAAAAAAACCTGAAGAGTTTAATTTTCAGAACAATATTAACGTTCGAACATTCGATGCCACCCAAACGGCTTTAGATGTTTTGGGAGCACCTATTACCAACACGGTTATGCTGGGAGTAGCAGTGGCCGTTACCGGTGTTGTAGATTTAGAAGCTGTGAAAGCGGCTATTGATGAATTTATGGCTCCGGATTTGCGAGAAAAAAATAAAGAGGCAGTGGAAGTTGCATACAACTCTATCAAAGGAGTGAACTAGTCAATGAAGCCAAAAGTAGTAAAAGATTATAAATTTCCGCAAAGCAAAGAAGAAATGCCTTTTGGTCCCGGTTCTGAGGCCGGGGTTTTAATCGAGGTAAATTCAGGTTGGCGTACTTTTAGACCGGTCATTGACCATGAAAAATGTATAAAATGTTTAATTTGCTGGGTGATTTGCCCTGATGGGGTAATCAGCAAAGATACCCCCCAATTGGAAATTGACTATGACTATTGTAAGGGTTGCGGCCTTTGTGCCCATGAATGCCCTAAAAAAGCCATCACCATGGTGAAAGAAGGTGAAAATAATGAGCAGTGCTAAAACTAACAAAAGATTCTTATCAGGAGACGAAGCAGTAGCTTTTGCTGTTAAACTTTCCCGTCCGGATGTTATTGCTGCTTATCCAATTACACCCCAAACAGTAATTGTAGAAAAAATTTCCGAATTTGTGGCAGCAAAGGAGATAGACTGTCAATTCTTACACGTAGAAAGTGAGCATAGCGCTATGGCTGCTTCCATGGGGGCATCTTTAATGGGTTCTCGCGCTTTTACCGCTACTTCTTCCCAAGGTCTATTATACATGTGTGAAATGCTTCACTATGTAAGCGGAAGTAGGTATCCCATTGTGATGGTTAATGCTAACCGTACGGTAGCTGCTCCCTGGAACATCTTTGGGGATCATCGTGATTCTTTATCCCAAAGAGATTCAGGCTGGATTCAAATTTATGTAGAAAACCCTCAAGAAGCTTTAGATGTAACTATTCAAGCCTTTAAAATCGCAGAAAACCCCCAAGTTTCTTTGCCGGTAATGGTTAACTTAGACGGATTTGTCATTACTCATACCTATGAATTAGTAGAAATACCGGATCAAGAAACAGTGGATAAATTCCTACCACCTTACCAGACAACAAATAAACTGGATTTTGATAATCCTAAGAGCCTATCCTTTACAGCCTCTCCTGAGTGGCAGACTGAATTCCGCTATCAACAGTATGAAGCCATGGAAGCTGCTAAGAAAATAATTAACCAGGTTGATGAAGAATACGGCAAAATCTTTGGTAGATCCTATGGAGGCCTTGTTCAAGAATACCGTTGTGATGATGCAGATTACGTGCTGGTAGCCATGGGCAGTGTTGCTGGAACAACAAGATTAGTCGTAGACAAATTAAGAGCGGAAGGTAAAAAAGTCGGCTTGGTTAAACTGCGTTCTTATCGTCCTTTTCCCAAAGAATATTTCCAAGATTTAGGTAAAAAAGTTAAAGCCGTAGGAGTAATTGATCGGGATATTTCCTTTGGTTATGAAGGTGCTGTTTACACCGAGGTAAAAGCAGCCTTATTCCAACCAGGAAGTCAGGTGAAAACCCTTAACTTTATAGCCGGCTTATCCGGACGTGATATCACAAAAGAAAACTTAACGGAAATGTTTACAAAGCTGGAAGCCATAGATAAAGGGGAAAAAGAAGACGAAGTACAATTTATAGGATTGAGGTGGGCGTAGATGGCGGTTAATATAAGAAATTTACCAGATCAAGAGTTGTTTTACGGTCACAAGGCTTGTCCCGGTTGTGGTGGAGCAATAGTTGCCCGCCTGGCCTTAAAAGTACTAGGGGAAAGAACCTGTGTGGTTTTACCGGCTAGTTGTATTTCCTCAGTTACCACAATTTATCCGCAAATGTCCTTTTTTGTAAATAGTTTGACCAGCTCCTTTCCGGCAAGTGCCGCTGTACTTTCCGGTATGGCTGCCGCCTGCAAAGCACAGGGCTTAGAAGATGTTACCGTTATGGGTTTAGCCGGTGACGGGGGTACTATTGACATTGGTTTACAGGCTTTATCGGGAGCCGTAGAACGAGGAGATAATTTTCTCTATATCTGTTATGACAATGAAGCATATATGAATACGGGCATTCAAAGAAGTGGCTTAACTCCTTATGGTGCCTGGACCACAACTACCCCAACAAATAACAATGCTGTAGGGGAAACAAAATTTAAGAAAAACCTTTTCGAGATTATGATGGCTCATCGGATTCCTTACTGTGCCACAGCCAGTGTAGCTTATCCCAATGATCTTCTTAATAAAATAGCTAAAGCCAAGGAAATTAAAGGGCCTAAGGTTCTCCATGTACAGGCACCCTGTCCTACCGGTTGGGGACACGGATCGGAAAAAACAGTAGAAATTGGAAAATTAGCCGTACAAACAGGTCTTTGGTATTTAGCGGAATATGAAAATGGCAAAGTAACTTTGAATTATAAACCAAAAGAGTTTAAACCCGTAAAAGAGTACTTTACTAAACAGAGACGTTTTTGTCATCTCACTGAAGAAGATTTCCGGGTTATTGAAGAACATCGCGATAATGAGTGGAAAATTCTCGAAAACTTCTTAAGAAAGGATGAATAAAATGAAAAACGCTTTAGAGTATATTGAGAGCTTACGTTCTTTAAAACCTGTAATTTACTGTAATGGAGAAAAAATCGAATCTGTCGTTGACCATCCTATGACCAGACCACATGTTAACTCTGCTGCCATGACTTATGCCATGGCTTTTGGACCGGATGCCGACTTAGCTACAGCTACCTCTCATTTAACAGGCAAAAAAGTTAACAGGTTTACTCATATTCACCAAAGTACAGACGATTTAGTGAAAAAAGTAAAGCTTTTAAGAAAAATCAGCCAAAAAACAGGTACCTGTTTCCAAAGATGTGTAGGACTGGATGCCTTAAACGCAACCTATATTGTAACTCATAAAATTGACAAAGAATGTGGAACCGAATATCATCAAAGATTTATTGAATATCTGAAATATGTTCAAGAAAATGACTTAATGATTGCCGGCTCCATGACTGACGTTAAAGGTGACCGTAGCCTAAAACCAGGTCAACAAGCTGACCCTGATATGTACGTGCGTATTGTTTCCAAAAATGAAAAAGGTATTGTAGTAAGAGGGGCCAAAGCCCACCAGACCGGGATGGCAAACTCTCACGAAATGTTAATTTTACCTACAACCAATTTAGGACCGGAAGATAAAGACTATGCAGTAGCTGCAGCAATTCCCGTAGACGCACCGGGGGTAATCCATATTTTTGGCCGTCAAACAAATGACCAAAGAAGACTACAAGGGGATATTGATACCGGTAACGCAAAATTCGCCATTGTAGGTGGAGAAACCTTAACTATTTTAAATGACGTATTTGTTCCTTGGGAAAGAGTATTTATGTGTGGCGAATATCAATATGCCCAAGAGTATGTAGAAAAATTCGCGGCTTATCACCGTCAAAACTATGGCGGATGTAAAGTAGGTTTAGCCGATGTGATTATCGGGGCTACTCAGGCTATGGCAGAATACAACGGGGTACCTAAAGCCAGCCATATTAAGGATAAGATTATTGAAATGATTAACCTGGCTGAAACCATGTACTGCTGCTCTATTGCTTGTTCAGCGGAAGGTAAGCCTACCGAAGCCGGTTCATACTATGTAGATACACTTTTAGCCAATACAGTAAAACTAAATTGCACCAGAAACATGTACGAAATTTCTCGCCTGGCCCATGACATAGCCGGTGGATTTATTGCCACTCTTCCCTATGAAGCAGATTATAAATCACCCATAACCGGTCCCTATATTGAAAAATACTTTAGAGGTCGGGCAGATGTGCCTACTGAGCACCGGATTAGAATGGCCAGACTTTTAGAAAACATGACCGGTGGTACTGCCCTTGCTGAGTCCATGCACGGAGCAGGTTCACCTCAGGCTATGCGGATCATGCTCTATAGAGAAACCAATCTAAAAGAAAAAATGAAATTTGCCAGAAACTTAGCCGGAATTAAACCTATACAAGCCCAAGGAGAAGAGGCAGCCGCTACTAAGGAAAATAAATAGGAGGGTTAGCTTATGCATGAAGTTGTAATAGTTTCAGGTGCCCGCACCCCCACCGGGGGGTTCGGGGGCACTTTAAGCACTATCCCCGCTCCCCAATTAGGAGCCATAGTTGTAAAGGAGGCTCTAAAAAGAGCCGGTATTACAGGGGATATGGTAGATGAAGTGATTATAGGAACCCATTTCCAGGCCGGAATCAAAGCCAATTCCGCCCGTCAGGCAGCTCTTTATGCCGGTATTCCTGAAGAAGTTCCCGCCTGGACTCCCAACAAAAACTGTGGAACAGGACTGAAAGCCATTAATGTAGCAGCTCAATCCATCATGGTGGGCGACAATGAAATAGTAGTTGCCGGTGGCTGTGAGACCATGAGTGATATACCTTACCTCCTCAAGAAAGCGCGTTTTGGCTACCGCATGGGTCATGGAGAATTATTAGACGGAATGCTCTATGACGGCTTAATCGACCCCTTTATGAACTACCACATGGGTATAACCGCAGAAAACGTAGCCGAAAAATGTGGCATTACAAGGGAAATGCAAGACGAATTCGCTTACCGCAGTCATGTTTTAGCTTCTCAAGCCAGTAAAGCCGGATACTTTAAAGAAGAAATTGTTCCGGTAACAGTTACGAAAAAGAAAGAAACGATAGAATTTACAGAAGATGAAACCATTAGGCATGATATATCTTTGGAAAAACTGGCCAAGCTAAGACCGGCCTTCAAAGAAGGTGGTACCGTTACTGCCGGTAACGCTTCCGGTATCAATGACGGTGCAGCCGCGGTAGTAATGATGAGTAAAGAAAAGGCCCAGGAATTAGGCCTTAAACCACGTTTAAAAATAGTTGCTCAGGCTTCTGCCGGAGTACATCCTTCCATTATGGGTTATGCTCCTGTACCGGCTATCAATAAGTTATTGCAAAAGGCCGGTTTAACTAAAGATGATATTGACCTTTTTGAAATCAACGAAGCTTTTGCTGCTCAAGCGGTAGCCTGTGTTAAAGATTTAGGTTTAGATATGGATAAAGTAAACGTAAACGGCGG
>DGEF01000009.1:17109-17293 GCA_002385805.1 Peptococcaceae bacterium UBA3933 | reverse complement strand
GGTATCCCAAATATGACTGTCATAACTTTGGTTTCTATTATCTCCTAAAACAAAAAGACAATTATCAGGTACTATTACCGGTTCCAACCGGTATTTAGGCTTTTCGTAAATATATGGCTCATGTAAGGGTGTATCATTAACATAGACATAACCATCTTTAACCTCTATTTTATCACCGGGTAAA
>DGEF01000009.1:16373-16865 GCA_002385805.1 Peptococcaceae bacterium UBA3933 | reverse complement strand
CCGATTACTCTTTTTATATAATCCTTATTATCATCGGATTCAATTGGAGGTTCAAAAACAATAATGTCGCCTCTTTCAGGAGTTTTAAATTTATAGATTAATTTATTTACTAAAATACGTTGATCAAGTTCAATAGTAGGAAGCATAGAACCTGTTGGAACATATCTGGCTTGTATCACAAAAGTCTGTAAAATAAAAGAAATACATATAGCTAAAACTATAGTGATAATCACTTCTTTAATCATTTTCCCAAGTTTNNTCCTATTTCATCCAATGATTTTTTAGTATTTATTATGAATCTTGATATATCCCTGCTATTTAACATCAAATCCTCTATATTATTATTGAAATCTCTAGTGATTTTTTCTATAATTTCGTGTATAATTGTATTCATAAGAATAGCCTCCTTTATTATGATTTTTGTTTTTGACACTTCTATCATAACATATGGGGCTATTCTTTTTTGTATTTTTTCCTACAATTATTTTACAC
>DGEF01000009.1:12181-16189 GCA_002385805.1 Peptococcaceae bacterium UBA3933 | reverse complement strand
CCTACAATTATTTTACACTAACCCCAGAGCCTTATTAAAACAATCAACAGCCTTAGCATGTAATTTCATCGAATCATAAATATTACCTAAAATTTGCCATGCTTTGCTGTTTTCCTTTTCTGAACTGATAATTTTCTCAAGATGTTCAATAGCTTCCCCGAAATAACCTTTTTTATATAAACATTCGCTTAAATTTAAGCGAAATATACTGTTTTCCGGTTCTCGGGCCAAGGCCCGGTAGTAATAACTGATTGCTTCATCTAACCTGTTTAATTTTTCCAAACACCAGGCGGTATTATTTAATATTGTGGAGTCGTAAGGATCAATTTTTAATATTTTTTCATAAAGAATTAAACTTTGCAAATACAATCCTTTTTGTGCTTTAATAGCTGCTAAATTAGAAAGAGATTCCACATCCTCAGGAAACAATTTTAATGTTTCCTGGTAAATTTCTTCAGCCAAATTTAAACGATTCAATTTGGAATAACATAACCCTAAAGCATTATAAAGTTTTACATTTTTTAAATTATATTTTTTCGCTTTCTCGAGGTAGAATAAAGCATGTTCGTAATCCTCCAATTTTAAATAAGTTAAGCCTAGATTAAATAGCAAACTGGTTTCTTTACTTTTTATTTCCAGACCCTTCCGGAAACTCTCCAAGGCTAGCATAGTTTGATTATTGGCTAAATAAAAACAACCTATTTCGTTCCAAACTTCAATATTTCGAGGATCTAATTCAATAGATTTATCCAAACATTTTAGCCCTTCTTCTTTCTCTCCCTGTTCGATCAAGTATTTACCTTTCAAGTACCAGGCTTCAGCTGAATCGGGAAGTTTTTCTATAACTTCTTCAACCAAATTGGAAGCTACTGTGATATTACCGGAAAAATTTTGAGCATTACTTAACCACAACACATATAGAGGATCTCTGTTCCCTAATTTAACTGCATGTTCTAAATGATAAAGAGATTTTTCTATATTTTGAGATTTTAAATATATACAACCTAATTTCCAGTGCAACTGAGGATTATTAGGCTCTAAATGTACAGCTTGTTCTAGGGTTCTTACTGCCTTCTCATAATCCCCACGCCAATGTCTGATGGTGCCAGTGCCAATGAAAACTAATTTTAAAAGTTTTTTGTAAAAATTTACAGCCATACCTTTACTCCTTTCCCACAGATTCCCAACTAAAAACATAAATTCTATATATATATTTACATTTCCTTCCATTAATTCCACTTTTTTTATTACAAATATATTCCTTTAACGACATTATTCACGGTAATAAATATTTTATTTATACACACATATTTAAGATGTTCTATTCATAAATTTTTAATAATAATCCAGGACATATTTAATTTTAAAATCGGGGGTGATGGTATGGCCGGTGCAATAAGTGAAGGGTTATCATGGCGGGCAATTTTCAAAGGTTTGATTGTGGCGTTAGTTATTTCTCTTTTTCTCTCTATATTAGTTACTCTATTGTTATATCTCACACCTCTCTCTGAATCCTATCTGGCTTCTTTTGCTACTTTAATCTTTTTTCTCAGCATCCTTTTAGGAAGTACTTTTTCTGCTAAAATTGCAGGAAACAGAGGTTTAATTCATGGAGTAAGTGTGGGAATATTTTATTTATTACTGACACTTTTGATTGGTGTTTTAATAGCTTCTGATCCCTTCTCCTGGTTTTTGTTTCTTAAAAAACTTTTCTATACATTGATCGGAGGTGCAATAGGCGGGATTTTGGGAATTGGCTTAACTAATTAATAATAAAGTCTAGGCTAAGACCTAGACTTTTATTATTTAATTATTTTCTTTAATATTTTTCTTAAAAAATTAGGAAGAGGTAAGTAATACACTTTCATAAGATTTTCACTCCTTTATCCGTTACTGAATTAAACTTCTCCTTTAATCTATTTACTAAGAGTGAAAATTGTGCATACTCTTTCCAACCATAGTTTACCAATACCATTACTGATAATATTAACAACAAAAAGTATTTTAAATATAGTAACTTAAACAAAATAATTAAAGAACTTAAAACCAAACCTAACTCCAATTTAAAAGTAATTACCCATACTCCTAACATGATGGCTAAAGGAGTTTGCACCATTTGTAAATCAATTCCCAGCCAAATCCCCCATAAAATCATTAGCTCATTACCGCCGGTTACCCCAGGTTTAGCCCCTAAGTAATTACCAACTAATACTAAAATAGCCGTAATCATTTGAAGGTAATATTCATTAACAAATAATAAGGGAAATAACCCTTTACTCAAATTTAATAAAAGAAAACCTAGGTAAACAATTGGTCCTAGTTCCCGCAAAACAAGTCTATATTTTATAAACTGCAAATTTCCGCCAAACACCTTATAAAGCAGGCGACCGTCATTAAAAATAAAACTATAGCAAAAGGAAAAAAATATATCATTTTCTAAAACTTCCCTTAAGCTTGTCTTTTAATATATTAAATATGCTTTAAATTCTTAAATAGAACCAAAAAAATGACCTAAGGTCTTGACCTTAGGTCATTTTTTTAGTATTTAGGAACTTTTAAATTACTAACCATTAAATATGAAAGCAAAAGGGTTAATAAGGGAAATACAGCCAGGGGTAATCTATGGGATAATAAAATGGCTACAGCCATTAATGTACCGGCAAAGGTTATCGGAATACCAACAAAATGAGTAGTGATGTTTAAAACATTGAATCTGGCTAACCTGATTGCACCACAAATAGCAAAGGTTAAAGCAATAATTAAACCAATATTCCCCATATTGTGCAAAGTACTGCTATACACTAAAAGTGCCGGAGCCACACCAAAAGATACTAAGTCACATAAAGAATCTAATTCTTTTCCAAAACTTGAAGCAACATCCAATTTCCTCGCAATTCTTCCATCCATCCCGTCCATAATAACAGCAATAAGTATGACTGCTGCTGCAATTTGATATTGCTGGTTCATTGTATAAAGTAACGATATTATTCCTAAGAGCAAATTAGTCAGAGTTACTACATGGGGAATGATGATCTTGCTACTCATAACTTAACCTCCTTAAAAAGGTTTTGCCTACCGGAGAATACTTTTATATTATTTTAACATTTATCCTAAGATAATAAAAGCTTTTAATTGGCTATTATTTTATTATGCATCCAAAGATTTAGAACTTCACTAATTTTATCTATTGTATCATAAATAATAGATTGAGTAGGTAAAGAGTTAATAAACTGTTGGCCATACCTTTTAGTCATTATGCGTTTATCCAGAACGATAACCGTTCCAAAATCTTTATCGCTTCTAATCAGTCGGCCATATCCTTGACGAAATCTTAAGACGGCCTGGGGGATGCTAAACTTATAAAAACTATTTTTTCCCTCACTCTCCATTTTTTCTAATTTAGCTGCAATAATCGGTCGCGAAGGAGGATAGAAAGGTAATTTAGTTATTATTACTGTGGTTAAACCTAATCCACTAATATCTATTCCCTCCCAGAAACTATTAGTTCCTAAGACTATCGTATTAGGATTATTTTTTAAAGCCTCAACTAAGTTTGTTCTACTGCCGTCTTTACCATGGGCTAATACTTCTCTGTTAAGCAATTTATCTTCTTTTTTTAACTTCAAGTAAACATAATTCAACATTTTATAAGAGGTAAATAACACCAGTATTCCTCCGGTAACATGCGGTACAATTTTCTTAATACTTTGGGCAATGGCCCAAGCATATTCCTCATCACTAATTTGGCTGGGATCAGGAATATCTTTAGGTACGCAAAGGAGTGCTTGTTTTTGGTAATCAAAAGGAGAATCGGCAATAAAGGTAAGGTATTCTCCTTTCTCTAATCCATAAGTATCAGCGGTATACTCTAGCTTCCTGTTTACGGCTAAAGTAGCAGAAGTTAAGATTACGGATTTTTTTGCAGAAAACAAATACTCTCTTAATAAGTTATTAATATCTATCGGAGCAAAGATTAATGTTAAATTTTTGTATTTAAAGGAATCATTT
>DGEF01000009.1:0-11896 GCA_002385805.1 Peptococcaceae bacterium UBA3933 | reverse complement strand
GACCGTCTAAAATATCTATCTGGTTGATAAGCCTTACTAATTTATTATTTAAGGAAAATAATAAATTACTTAGTTCAATTAATAAGTTTTCCAGTACTATCCACCAATCTTCTTTTCTTTCTTTAGCCGTAATTCTTTTTTCTCCAACAAATGCTAATTCTTTTTGGGAATAAGCCTCTTCTTTAATTACAGAAATTTTCTCTATAATTAAGGTTAAATCCTCATTAATAATTTCCACTAACTCTAAGATATTTGTTTTATTTTCGGAATCATTTATCAATATTTTAAGCCTGTTTAAAAGACCTGTATTTTTCCCTTTACCTAATTGATAGGCAAGTTTATTTATTTCTTCTAAATCAATTAAAGAAGCAAACTGTTTTATAGCCTCCTCTTCCAGGTTATGAGCTTCATCAATTATTACGTAATCGTATTTAGGCAAAATTTTATTATCGATTTTAATATCTTGAAGCAATAAAGCATGATTAGTTATTATTAAACTGCTTTTTTCTCCTAGGCGGCGATTATTCATAAAATAGCAATCCAAATAAAATGAACATTTATTCCCTAAACATGTTTCCGTTTGGCTGGATATTTGTTGCCATAAGCGGTCTTCCTGTTTGTTTAAATTTAATTCTTCTTTATCTCCTATGGCAGTATTTTCTAGCCAATTAATAACTTGAGCCAGAAAAATCTTCTCCGCCCAGGATAATCTATCTCCCTGGGAAATTAACATTTGAAAACGACGTAGACAGATATAATTACTTCTTCCTTTGATTAAAGCTACCGGAAGCTTTCGTTGAAAGCAACTTTCTAAAAAAGGAATATCTTTTTTAAAAAGTTGTTCTTGTAAAGCAATAGTATGGGTGGCAATCACCACTTTACAGCTATTCTCCAAAGCCCAGAGTAACCCAGGTATTAAATAGGCCAAAGATTTTCCTATCCCTGTGCCTGCCTCTAAAAGAGCATGTTTTTCATTTTGTAAAGCACTACTAACAGTGTTTAACATATTTATTTGTTGAGGCCTATACTGATAATTAACCAAACTTAAGTCTAATAATCCACCTGGCTCAAGAAATTTCCCACAATCAGAAAACTTTATGCTTATACTCTTCACTTCTTCGTTTTTCTTTTCTTCATTAGTAAAAAAGGCAGGGCTCTTAAAAGCATAGTGACGTACCGCATACTTTTGGGCTAATTGTAAAACTAGACTGTTGCCGGATTTCTCATCATTTAGCAATGTTAATATTTTATTTAAAGTAGTTGGAGGAAATTCTTTCAAAGAATCAATAAGTTTCAAGAATAAATAAGCACAGGTTTGAGCGTCGTCAAGAGCCCGGTGAAAAGTTAATTTTGGTAGTTTTAATACCTGAGCTAAATACATTAATTTATAGCTTGAAAAAGTGGGTAAAGTAATTTTAGCCAATTCGCAGGTATCAATCCATGTATTACTAAGCCGAACACTACAAGCTTTCTCTAAAAACTGTTTATCAAAAGGTGCGTTATGGGCTATTAATATACTTTCGCCAATAAAAGCCAGTATATCCTGTTCAACTTGTGTCCAAGAGGGTTTAAAAAAAACCATTTCATTAGTAATTCCTGTCAACAAAGTAATTTCTTCCGGAATAGGTCTCTCAGGCTTGATTAAACTTTGGTAGGTATCTACAATTTCACCCTTTTGCACCTTTACTAAGCCTATTTCAATTATTTCGGAATTTTCGTCTATACCGGTTGTTTCTACATCTAAAGCGATAAAATCTAGATCAAACAAAAGTTTTCCCTCCATAAAGAAAGGGACTGTTATTGTCCCTTAACAAGATTACAATTGCCAACTTGCCAAATACTCTTCCTGTTCGGCTGTTAATTGATCAAATTCTATTCCCAGGGATTTTAGTCTTAAGGTTGCTACTCTCTTGTCAATACTTTCTGTCACATTATATACTTTGTTTTGTAAACTTCCATAATTATTAACAAGATACTCTAAAGACAAGGCTTGTAAAGCAAAGGTCATATCCATTATCTCCGCGGGATGTCCGTCTCCGGCTGCTAAATTTACTAAGCGACCTTCCGCCAGTAAATAAACTTTTCGCTTATCTTTAAAGACAAACTCTTCAATATTAGGCTTAACTAATTTCTTTTCTATAGCTAACTCATGCAAATCTGGTTTAGAAATTTCCACATCAAAATGACCTGCATTGGCTAAAACGGCCCTATCTTTCATTACTTCAAAGTGTTCTTTTCGAATGACATTTTTATTTCCCGTTACTGTAATAAAGAAGTCACCTAAGGGTGCTGCTTTAAGCAAAGGCATAACTTGAAAACCGTCCATTAAAGCCTCTGTTACTTTTATGGGATCGATTTCCGTAACAATTACTTTAGCTCCCAAACCTTTTGCTCTTAAGGCTACTCCTTTTCCACACCATCCGTAGCCAATAACAACAACGGTTTTACCGGCTACTACTAAATTGGTTGTTCTCATAATACCATCCCAAACAGATTGACCTGTGCCGTAACGATTGTCAAAAAGGTATTTACTTAAAGCATCATTAACGGCAATCATAGGGATCTTTAAGCTACCTTCTTTTTCTAAAGAACGTAGTCTTAAAATTCCGGTAGTGGTTTCTTCACATCCCCCTACAACATCTTTTAGTTTTTCCGGGTATCGTGAATGTAATAAAGCCACCATATCCCCGCCATCATCAATAATCAAATTAGGAGAAAACTCCGCCGCTTTCTGTAAATGGTTAAAGTATTCTTCATCAGTTGCCCCATGCCAAGCAAAAGCAGTAATACCACTATCTACTAAAGCAGCAACTACGTCATCCTGTGTAGACAAAGGATTACTAGCTACTACTGCTACTTCTGCACCTCCGGCTTGAACAACCTTAGCTAAAAAACCGGTTTTAGCTTCCAGGTGTAAGCAGATCACTACTTTTTTACCTTGAAAAGGTTTTGTTTTTAAAAACTCTTCTTTAATCAAATTTAAAACAGGCATATGATTTTTTACCCAGTTAATTTTCAGATGTCCCTGAGGGGCTAAAGATAAATCTCTAATTAAACTTTTCATCTTTACCTCCTAAATTATTAAAATAGTTTGTTTGACAAGATAATTTTATTTTAGTATACTATATAAGTGACCATTAGCGCCCGTAGCTCAGTGGATAGAGCACTGGCCTCCGGAGCCAGGAGCGGAGGTTCGATTCCTCTCGGGCGTACCATCTAAATCCCACAATTAATGTGGGTTTTTTTATTATTAAAACATATTTGGAAAGTTATTTTGTCTTAAAGCTTCATAAATAATAATTGCAACTGAATTAGATAAATTTAAAGATCGTGCCTTTTTATTTTTCAGCATAGGTATTTTAATACAATTATCAGCATGTGCTTTTAATAATTCTTCCGGCAGACCTTTTGTTTCTTTCCCGAAAAGAATATAGGAACCGGGTAGATATTCGATTTCAGTATAGTATTTACTGCCTTTTGTCGTGGCTAGAATTAAATTATCATTCCTATGTTTTTGTAAAAACTCATCTATATTTTCATATATATGTATATCCAGCAAATCCCAGTAATCTAATCCCGCTCGTTTTAAATGTTTATCATCGATAGAAAAGCCGAGAGGTTTTACTAAGTGCAAACTTGAACCGGTAATTGCACAAGTTCGTGCTATATTTCCTGTATTAGCCGGTATCTCTGGTTCAACTAAGACAATATTAAGCAATTTTATTCCCTCCTGCTTTTATTATCATACCATAAGTAAACATATCTTACCCAAATTAAAATTTCCGGTTTCTTTCTGAAACCGGAAATTTTATTGTGAAGTTTTGTTTCTTTAAATTTCATAAAAAATTAACCCAATGGTCCCGGGCCCTACATGAGTCCCAATAACACCACCCACATCTGAGATAATAAGATCTTCACAGTTTAATATTTCGGTGACCTTATTAGATAATTTCATTAATTCCGGCAAAGCATCACAATGTACTAATGAACACATGACTTTGCTATTTTCTTTTATTTTAGACTGAGCGATCTCCAGTAAACGCTCTATGGCTTTACTTCTCCCCCTGGCCTTTTCGTAAACATGAATTTCCCCGTCACTTATTTCTAAAATAGGTTTTATGCTTAAAAGGGAGCCTAACAGATAGCTGGCTTTGCCTATTCTTCCTCCCTTTTCCAGATAATCTAAAGTATCAACTATAAAATAGATAGTCATTTTATTGATTAAATCATTAACTAGCGCTAAAATCTCCTGAAAACTCTTTCCCTCTTGGGCTGCTTTAGCTGCCGCCAAAACTATAAGCCCCATCCCCATGCTTACTGATTGGGAATCAATAACTTCAACATTCACTTTTTCATTAACCAAATTTTTGGCTAAACAGGCACTTTGGTATGTACCGCTAAATTTCTTCGATAAATGAATGGAAATAATTTCTTCTGCACCTTTTAAAGCAAGATTTTCATAAGTACTTACAAATTCACCAGGCGGGGGTTGAGAGGTTGTAGGAGGTTTTTCACTGTTTCTCAATTTTTCATAAAACTCACCTGGTGTCAAGTCGACTCCATCTAAATAAGTTTCAACGTCATTAAAATGTATTTTTAGAGGTACAATTGTTATGCCGTATTTTTCAATTAATTCTTTTGGTAGATCTGCAGTACTATCTGTTACTATTCTTATTTTGGACATTTCTACCACCTCTTATCTCTACTCTATAGATATTAAATAATAATAGAGGGGTTGACCGCCGTAATGTAGCTCAAAATCAATATCAGGGTATAATGAAGCCAATTTATTAACTAACTCTTCACCTTGAGCTTCTTTAATATCACTTCCATAATAAAGGGTTACCAAATCCTCATCGCCTAGTAAGGCATCCTTTAACATATCTATTACTACCTGTTCAATTTCCTCGCCTATAACAGTAATTTCGCCGTCAATAATACCCATTATTTGTCCGCTCTTAATTTGAAGGTTTTTATACTCGGCGTCCCGGACTGCATAGGTAACTTCCCCGGTTTTAATTTCGTTTATTGCTTCCTGCATTCGCTCATAATTTGTGTCTAAATCTAATTCACCGTTAAAAGCCATTAGTGCTCCTATTCCTTGAGGAATACTTTTACTGGAAATAACTTTAGCCGGTTTATTTGTTACAGAACAGGCTTGTTGTGCAGCTAAAATGATATTTTTATTGTTAGGTAAAATTAGAACTTCCTTGGCATTGATTTGTTCTATTGCCAGTAAAATATCTTCTGTACTCGGGTTCATTGTTTGCCCGCCGGTAATAATATAATCCACCCCTAGACTACGAAAAATTTCATTTAACCCTTCCCCTACACTTACAACAATGACTCCAACAGATTTCATTATATTTTGTTGCAATAGTTCATTTTGTTCCCACATGTTGTCGATCTTTATATTATGAAGGGAACCAATTTGACCGCAGTATTCCAAAACTAACCCGGGATGATTGGTATGTACATGAATTTTAATAATTCCATCAGAATTAACTACAACCACGGAGTCTCCTTGTTCTTCCAGGTATTTTCTTATTATTTCAGTATCTTCGCCAACATTATTACGCTTCTTAATAATTAATTCAGTACAATATTGATAAGTAATATCTTCCGGTTCAGTTTGCAGCTCTTGGATTTTAGATAAAGTTTTTTGGGAAGAGATAACAGCTTCTTCAATCAAGTAATCTGCAGCATCTTTTCCCTTTAAACCTAATAACATTCCTTCAATAATTGTCAAGAAGCCTTTCCCTCCGGCATCAACTACTCCGGCTTGTTTGAGAACAGGTAACATTTCCGGCGTTTTGGATAAAGTTAGGTATCCCTGTTCCAAGAAAATTTCCAGGGCCTGGTCAAGGCTAACCTCATCCTTAAGACTATTTATTAATTTTTCCGTTGCCTCCCTGGCTACAGTCAAAATTGTTCCTTCCACCGGCTTGACAACTGCTTTATAGGCTGCTTCAACTCCTTGGGAAAAGGCTTTCGCTAACAAATTACTATCCAAAACCTTCGAATCATTTACAGCCTTAGCAAAACCACCCAATAACTGGGAGAGGATAACCCCAGAATTGCCTCTTGCCCCCATTAAAGCACCATGAGCCATGGATTCAGCTACCTGGGGTAAACTGCAGTTTTTCGGAAGGTTTTGGATAGCCTTAGCTGCTGAAACAAGGGTTAGATACATATTAGTTCCTGTATCTCCATCAGGAACCGGGAAGACATTTAAACTATCTATTTGCGATTTTTCTCTTTCTAATTTTCCGGCACCAGCTAAAATCATGGTCCGTAAAATATCTCCATTAATTATCGTATTCACCCTAGTGCCTCCTTAATTTATTTAACAACAAAAAAACATAAATAATTATACGCTAAATTATATGTCAAATCCTTCTTTAATCATTTATTTTAATAACAATGAGAAAATATTTATTGTAAAGCCAATTTCAGTTAATAATAAGTAAGACAGAATAAATCTCAGAGGTGAAATAATGATTCAAATAGATGATTCAGGTAGCGGAAGCCTAATTGGCGGAACAGGTATCGGTATTTTAAATACTGATACCAACGAATATTATTTTGACATCATACCTTTAAAATATTATCAAACTGAGCTTTATCAAAAAAAATTATATCAAGATTATGTAATTGAAATCGTAAAAAAAGGATTTTCTAAGTTAAATGTAACTAAAAAAGACACAATTCAAGTTTGCCAAAGTTATGTCTTTGACAAATTAAGACACTGGCTTACCGATAATGAATATAATTGGTCAAACGCAAAAATTGAGGGCCCACTGCAATATAAAGTAGAAGAATCTTTTACCCATTATGTAATAAATTTAGGATTACCTAGAGATTTTGTAAAACATGCTCGCTTTGCTTTCGGTTTTCACCGATTATTAAAATGGGTTTTCGCCGATAAAGAAAAAAGAAAAAACCTTTGCAAAACCCAATGGAAAAGCTGGCAAAAATGGGGTAATAAAGAAAGAAGTATTTATAAAAATATACTAACCTATCCAGATTATTGTTTAAAATGCGGTAAAAAAATAAAACCACCCCAAAAGGTTATTACCATTGAATATACAACTATTAAACCTGCCACTATTAATTTGCATCCTCAATGTTATTCAGGAGAATTAAGGGAATTCCCACCGGAATTTTTACGAGAATTTAGCACAATTATAAAACTACGTAATCTGCCGGAAAATAATGAACCTCAACTTTTTTTAAAAGTTTTAAACAATGAAGTTGTAGTTACATCAGTACAGGGTGAGATCCTGGGAATACTGGATAAACCTTTAAGCTATAAAATAGCTTTTTGGCTAAATAAAGGATTCGTCTGGCAATGTTATTTAAAAGAACTTTCCGAAAATCAAGCAAAATTAAACCTTAAACTTATCAATTAGATTTATTGAGAATCGTAAACTATCATTATTTATCATTACCTTTTTCCTGACACTTAGAACAATAGCCGTAAAATTTTAATTGATGGTCAACAATTTTAAAACCACTACTCCTTGTAATAGTGGTTTCCAAACCTTCCAAAAGGTCTTCTCCAAACTCAGTTACCTCACCACAGGACAAGCAGATAAGATGGTGATGGTGATGATCATCTTCTTGGATAAATTCATAGCGTAATCGCCCATCCCCAAAATTTATCTTTTTAAGAATATCTAATTCAGCCAACAAATCCAGGGTTCGATAAACGGTAGCCAATCCCAATTCAGGATGGGTTTTTTTGACTATTTGGTATACATCTTCAGCACTTAAATGTCCTTGTTGATTTTGGGTAAAGACATCAATAATAACCTTGCGTTGAGGTGTCATTTTATATTCTTTCGCCTTTAAACGATCTTTAATATTTTCAAAACAGGTCATATTGTCACCTTAAAAATAGGGATTATATTAGAATTATACCACATTAAACTATCTTTTCCAAAAGAAAGGGCTAAAAAGTACTAAGACTGTATAAAGTTCCAACCTTCCCAAAAGCATTAAAAAGGCCAAGAAAAACTTCCCAAATTCGGAAAAAAAGCTAAAATCTTGGGAAGGACCAACTAAACCTAGCCCCACACCTACATTTCCCAAACAAGAAGCTGCCGCACTTAAAGCAGAAATTAAATCTAAACCTAAGCCGGTCAGAATAATTGAAGCAAACATAAAAATTAGTATATAGAGAAAAAAGAATTGTGAAATATTAATAACAATGTCATCAGAAACCGGCCTTTCTCGGACTTTTAATTGGGTAATCATTCGTGGATGAATTGCTCTTTTAATTTCAGAATGAGCCCGTTTTAGCAAAATTAATATTCTCCCTACTTTAATAGAACCACTGGAAGAACCGGCACAGCCACCAATAAACATTAAAGCAAAAATTAAACATTGTAGTAAAAAGGGCCACTGCTCATAATCATTAATGATAAAGGCAGTGGTGGTTATGGTTGCTATCGTTTGAAATGTGCCTGCCGTTAAAGCTTCTCCTAAAGTTAAATCGGTAGTAAATATTAAAACTATGGTCATAAATAAGGCACAGGTTATGATTATAGAAAAATAAAGTTTGAACTCCTCACTTTTCCAAAATATTTTTAGGCTTTTGTTACGAAAAGCTAAATAGTGTAAAGAAAAATTAGCACCTGAAATAAACATAAAGATATTAATAATCCAGTATATTAGTGGGCTATCATAAAACCCTATATTTGCATTCTTTGTTGAAACACCGCCGGTGGCCACCGTTGCAAAAGCATGACAAATAGCATCGAAAAGGCTCATACCGCAAAACCATAAAAGAATACTTTCCACAACAGTAATAGTTAAGTATGTATACCAAAGAATTTTAGCTGTTTCCCTTATTCGTGGTTTTAGTTTTTCAGTAACAGGAGAACCGGGCAATTCTGCTTTAAACATCTGGGTCCCACTTACCCCTAAAGAAGAAAGAATGGCCACAAACAAAACAATAATCCCCATACCACCCAGCCAATTGGTCAGACTTCGCCAAAATAATATCCCCGGAGGTAAGGCCTGAATATCTCTTAAAACAGTGGCTCCCGTAGTGGTAAAACCGGACATGCTTTCAAAAAAAGCATCGGCAAAATTTGTGAAAGTACCGGAAATAAGATAAGGTAAAGAACCGAAAAAAGCAGCAAAAAGCCAACTGAAAGATACAATGGCAAACCCTTCCTTGTAGTGAATGGTTTCTTCTGTTTGAAACTTTTTAAACAAAAGAAGACCTACCCCAAAAGTAATCGGAGTAGAAATCAAAAAAGCAGCAATATCTTGTTGATGTCCGTAATAAACTGCCCAAAATAAGGGCAGAAACATGCTTAAACCAATTATCATTAAAATTTTCCCTAGATTAGTAATAATTAATTTATAACTCATAGTGTTGGTTCCTCACTACCTATTGCTCTTTGTTATAGTTTATGAAAAAAATGCTTCCACCTTGCTAATCGCTTTCGGCAAGGTAAAAACAATGATTCTATCCCTGGGAAGTAAGTAATCATTACCTGAAGGAATTAATACATCTTCATTTCGAAATATTGCACCTATTAAAGCCCCTTTTGGAAAAGATAAATCCTTAATATACTTATTAACTATTTTTTTGTTGTCTGGTACAATCATCTCAATCATCTCGGCTTTAGCTCCACC
Source organism: Peptococcaceae bacterium UBA3933 (assembly GCA_002385805.1). GTDB lineage: Bacteria > Bacillota > Peptococcia > Peptococcales > BICA1-8 > UBA3933. Next base: position 2,245 of record DGEF01000009.1, on the reverse strand, counting down.
TATAAGAGAAACGGAAACAATTTTTCCTTTTCGGATAAATTTCAAAATAGCCGCTGTTGTTAATATACGCGGACTCACCGCCACATCTATTCCAACTCGTTCTACCAGGGGCAGATAATCGGAACGCCTGATTTGAGCGATGGTTTTTTTGACGCCTAAATGTTTAGCTAAAAGCGAAACCAAAAGATTAAGTTTATCATCATCGGTTAAAGAAATAAACAAATCTGTATTTTGAACTCCTTCTTCTTTAAGCAAATCAATGTCCGTTCCGTCGCCATATAAAATCATAACATTATTTAAATCTTTGGCGATTTGTTTACAACGTTCTTGATCTTTTTCTATAATTTTAGCCGAAACTTTTGTAGTTTCTAGCATTTTTGCCAAATAATACCCTATCCTACCTCCACCCAGAATAATTACATTGTCAGTTTTACTACGATCTATACCAATATTTTTTTCAACACCAATCATATCTTTCGTGGTAGCTAGAATAAAAATAATATCATCTTTCAATATTTGATCATTACCATGAGGAATAATCATCTCTTCATTTCTTAAGATTGCTACAATCAGAAAACGATATGGCATGCTAATATCTTTTAGGTGTTTATTAAGAATAGGTGAATCATCTTTAATTTTCAATTCCAATAATTGTATTTTTCCGTTGGCAAAGTATTCTACATCAATTGCTTCCGGAACTTCAATAAGTTTAAAAATTTCTTTTGCAGTAACTTTCTCCGGATTAATCAATAAATCTATGTTTAATTTAGAACTTTGAGTTAGTATATGGTTATCAGCATATTCCGGATTTCGTACCCGAGCAACCGTTTTGGGAACACCATATTCCTTAGCCATTAGACAGGCAATCATATTTAGCTCATCACTTTCGGTAACAGCAATTAAGAGATTAGCATCTCTTATACCGGCTTCTTCTAATATCTCAGAACTTGCTCCTGTACCAAGGATGGCACGAACATCTAAAGTCTCTTCAACCACTTTAAACCTGTCCTGATTTTTTTCTATTACTACCACATCATGATTTTCCATAGATAAAGTTTGAGCTAAGTTATAACCTACTTTTCCGGCTCCAATGATTATTACCCGCATAGATGCTCACCTCAAAAAATCTAAAGAAAACTCTGTTTGTAAATGGTACCACTTTTTGCGTATTTGTGTCAATCCATATAAACTAAGCTAATTTCTGCTTTAACTCTTCCAATTGATACAAAATTTCCTGCTTTTTATCTTTGTGTACCTGTAAAATATTACGTAAGTTAATTTCAAACTCTTGAAAGAGATCTCTTATTTCTAATTCTGCCTCAGTAAAGTCAGCTTTTATCCGGGTAGGAATAGTCTCTTTTACAGGTAAGTTGAAAGTTTCATTAGCTTTTGGTAAGATAACCTGGTTACCAGTTTCTTCTCTTAAGACTCTAGCTAAAGTTTCCCGAGCATCCTCTTCGCCATGAACTAAAAAGATTAATTTAGGCTTGGGACTAAAATGCTTAACCCATTCCACTAACCCTTTTTGATCCGCATGACCGGAAAAACCATCAATTTTTTCAATGGTAGCATTTACTGCTATTTCTTCTCCATGTATACGAACCTGTTTATGGCCATCTAGAATCCTTCTACCCAAAGTTCCCTGAGCCTGATAACCAACAAATAAAACCGTTGATTCAGCACGCCAGAGATTATGTTTAAGGTGATGTTTAATTCTACCTGCATCACACATACCGCTGGCGGAAATTATAATCGCATTTTTTTTAATAGAGTTTAATTTTATTGATTCTTCGGTAGTAAGGCTAAATTTAAGACTGGGAAAATCTAAAATACAACTTTCACTTGCTTCATGTAAGCTGGTGGCTTCCTCATCGTAAAAAAGTGGGTATTTACAAAATATTTCAGTGGTTTTAATGGCCAAAGGACTGTCAATATAAACATCAACTGGGGGAATTTCTCCTGAATTAATTAATTTTTTTAGATTATAAATTATATCCTGAGTTCTTTCTACTGCAAAGGCAGGTATTATTAGATTACCACCTTTTTTTAATGTTTTATTGACTATTCTAGCCAATTGAACTAATTTATCTTCCGTCTCTATATGAAATCTATTGCCATATGTAGATTCCATGATTACATAATCTGCTTCTCTAATTAAAGTGGGATCATTTATAATTGGCTGATCTATATTACCAATATCACCGGAAAAAACTAGCTTCTGTCCATCCACAAAAATTTCAATCAT